>NZ_BCNW01000001.1:0-300620 GCF_001571385.1 Methanofollis ethanolicus
GGTCGGGTCGGTGGTCGGGTCGGTGGTCGGGTCGGTCGTCGGGTCGGTGGTCGGGTCGGTCGTCGGGTCGGTGGTCGGGTCGGTGGTCGGGTCGGTGGTCGGGTCGGTGGTCGGATCGTCGATCAGATCATCGGTCATGTCATCGATCAGATCGTCGATCAGATCGTCGATCAGATCGTCGGTCATGTCATCGGTCAGATCGAACTTCGGTCCCGGTTTCATAAGCGGGATATCCCTCTCCGGATGAAAAGGAGAGACCCCATCACCGGGAAAAGGCCCCCTCATTACCGACATATCCAGATCGGCACCAGCCGCTAGAGGGGATACAACGGCCAGAAAGATACTACAAAGCACAAAAATCTCCAGAACCTGCTTATCCACGACCATGCCCCCGCGACGACCGGTGACCGCACCGGTGCATCGCTTCAGACGATATAATTGCCACAATATAATTTTATCCCCTGCCCTTCAGGAGACAGGGAGACCATGATGCGCCTGACTCCGTATAACAGCCACATACAGCGACACTACGCCACAAAAGAGATAAAATAAATTTAACCAAAAAAAGGATGTCAGGAGTTCCGCCTCTGCCACCTGACGGCCGCATAGACAGCAACAAGAAGAGCCGCACCGACAAAGGGGAAGAGAAAAGGAACCGTACCACCATCCGTGACAGGGAAGGACACATCCGAGACACCGGTCATCTTCCCGCCGTACACCACATGGGCGCGGACCAGATAGTCCCCTGGTTCCCGGGGAGTAAAGTTCATGGACAGGTTTTCCTCGGCCCCTGCCATGACCGCCCGCGGCTCACCGTCGATAACGCCGACAAATGCACCGCCCCTGAATACATTGCCCACAAGAGTTGCATTCGTGTCGGCAGGGCCCGGGTTTTGAAAGACACCGGCGATCCTCAGGACATTTCCCACCACCGCGTTCCCCTCGCAGGCAAGACAGGTCAGGTTTCCGTCCAGAACACCGGCATTTCTCAGAAGAGTCGCCGGGGAAGAGGCCTCGCCGCTCCCGGTCTCCCTGACAGATACATCCTCATCTACCGTGACATTCCCGTCCGTATCGCCAGCAGGAGGGGCGGTCTGGCCACTACCCGACGAACCTCCGCTCCCTCCGCCATCCCCACCAGAAGAGCCACCGGACCCGCCACTCCCGCCGGGAGGAGGTGCAGCATCGGTATCGGTGACGACAGTCACATGAGTACTGACAGTGACATTAGCCGCCGCCCCTGAAAGAACGACGACCTGCAGGATACAGAGGGCCACACACAGTACGGCGACCCTCCCGCTCAACTCTCTCATGACATACCCCCAGGCCAAACACCCCGGACATATGCCTGCTGGCATATATCCCTTCCCGCAGGGCTGAAAAAAGAAGGGCTTCAGACCCTGAAGATCCCCTGCGACCTTTCCAGCGCATCGATCGCGGGGAGTTTCTTGCCGGTCAGGAATTCGATGCACGCCCCGCCGCCGGTGGAGATGTGAGTGAAGGCCGACTCGAGCCCCATCTTCTCGATCACCGCGGCCGTGTGACCGCCGCCGACAACGGAGAAGGGCACCTTCGATGAAGCCCTCAGGATCTCGAACGTTCCCACCGCAAAGGTGGTGTCCTCGAAGACACCCGCGGGGCCGTTCAGTACGACCGTCCCCGAGGACCCTATCGCATCGCAGACGGTCTGAAGGGCGTCAGAACCGATGTCCATCACCGGGGCGTCGGCCGGGATACGGTCGACCGGGTACTCGGCGCGGGCATTCGCCTCCCGCACCGCCACCTGGTCGGGGAAGAGTATCCTGTCGCCGAAACGGGAGAGAAGAGCCTTCGCCCTCTCGATCTCGGCCGCATACTTCAACTGGGCGACGAGATCCCTGGACGGCTTCCCGATATCGTAGCCGGCGGCGATCAAAAAGACATTCGCCACCACGCCGATGACAATGACACGGTCGGCGATGCCATTCTCAAGCACGTTCTCCGCCACCGCGACAGAGTCGTCCACCTTCGTCCCCCCCAGGACAAAGGTCACCGGCCGCGGCGCCCCGGTGAAGACCCGGGAGAGATTCGAGACCTCACGCTCCATCAGGAGACCGGCCGACGACCGCATCAGCATGGGCAGGCCGACCACGGTCGGCTGTGAGCGGTGGGCAGTGCCAAAGGCATCATTGACAAAGACGTCGCCCATCGCAGCGAGTCTGCGCACGATATGAGTACCTTTCGCCGCCTCGGGTGCCAGAGTCAGGTTCTCCTCGGCATTGAACCTGACATTCTCAAGCATCAGAACCTCGCCGACATGGAGGGAGGAGACCGCCTCCCGCGCCGCCCGCCCGAAGATATCGTCGACGTACCCGACAGGGCGGCCGAGCATGTGCCCGAGCTTCTCGGCATGGGCCTGGAGAGTCGTGAAGTCCTTCTTGCCCGGCCTGCTCTGGTGGGTGAGGATGACGACCCTGGAGTCCTCCAGGTGCCGGATCGTGGGCAGGTGCTCACGGAACCGTTTGTCGTCCAGGATCTGGTTTGATGTGGGGTCGATGGGGGAGTTCAGGTCCAGGCGGAGAAGGACCGTCTTTCCAGCGGGATCAAGTTCAGAGAGGGTTCCTATTGTCATGAGATAACCTGCCACCATAGGGATTATTATGTCCCCGTATCCGTTGGGCGGATAAAATGATATTGGTTTTCGTCCGTATCGGCACGAACCCATTCGTCAGCAAAGAAAAACACAGACCACGCCTTCAGGGACGCATGTCGCCGGGGCAGGAACAAAAAAGAGGATCAGGCAGATTCCGCAGCCTTTGCCGCGGTCTTCGCCTTGATCTTCTTGAGACGGAAGAGTTCTTCGCGCTCCATCTCGTCGAGCCGCATCTTGATAAAGGAGGCGGCGGCCTTCAGTTCAGGGATCACCTTGAATTCAAGGGCGTTCACACGCCTCTTGGTGTGGTCGATCTCATCGAGCAGGCGCTTCATCGTCGTCTCGACCTCGGCGCTCTCGATGATCGCCTCGACGAGTTCCTCGTAGGCCTCGGCAGTCTCGTCGATGACCGACCTGGTCCCGAGCACACCGTAGCCACGCTCGACCAGACTCTTTCTCACCTTCGATGCCTCGATCTGGGGGACGACGACGCCCATGATGTTCTTGGACTTGAGGGTGATCTCCGGGTTCTCCTTCACGGAGAACGCCGCAGCCTTCACCCCGATCGTCCCTTCGACCGTGTTTGCAAGGGCGATCATCTCCTGGGCGTGCTGGTACTTGCGCAGCATCTCGCCCCGGGTGTCCTTCGCCTCTTTCAGCACCTTGAAGAACTCAAGGATCAGCCCGTCGCGCTTCATCTTGAGGATGTTGTAGCCCCGCTCGGAGAGCTTGATCTTCCGCTTGATGTTGATCAGCTCCGACCTCGTGGGCTTGACATCTCTGAGCGCCATCGGACCTTACACCTCTGCCTTTTTCGCACCCTTGCGGTAGAGCGGGTGGAACTTCTGGATCAGGTCGCGGTCGATACGCACCAGCTGTTCGACCGGCAGCGTCGCAAGGAGGTCCCAGCCGATATCAAGGGTGTCCTCGATCGTCCGGTTTTCGTCAAGGCCCTGCCTGACAAACCTGCCCTCGAAGAGGTCGGCAAACTCCAGGAAGCCGCGGTCACGCTCGGAGAGGGCTTCCTTGCCGACGATGGCCACGAGGCCGCGGAGGTCGTTGCCTTCCGCATAGCCGGCGTACATCTGGTCGGAAACCTTCTTGTGGTCTTCCCGGGTGTGGCCCTTCCCGATACCGAGGTTCATCAGACGGGACAGGGACGGCAGGACATTGATCGGCGGGTAGATACCCTTGCGGTGGAGCTCACGGGAGACCACGATCTGGCCCTCGGTGATGTACCCGGTAAGGTCGGGGATCGGGTGGGTGATATCGTCGCCCGGCATCGTGAGGATCGGGATCTGGGTGACAGAGCCCTTCTTGCCCTTGACAATACCGGCACGCTCGTAGATCGACGCAAGGTCGGTGTACATGTACCCCGGGTAGCCGCGGCGACCCGGCACTTCTTCACGGGCCGCACCGATCTGACGGAGGGCCTCGCAGTAGTTCGTCATATCGGTGAGGATGACGAGCACATGGTAACCGACTTCGTACGCCAGGTACTCCGCGGTCGTCAGTGCGAGACGCGGGGTGATGATACGCTCGACGGCCGGGTCGTCTGCAAGGTTCAGGAAGACGACGGCCCTCTCAAGGGCGCCGGTCCTTTCGAAGTCGGCCATAAAGTGGTTGGCCTCTTCCTTCGTGATACCCATCGCAGCGAAGACGACGGCGAACTCCTCGGTGGAGCCCGGCACCCGTGCCTGACGGGCGATCTGCAGGGCGACATCGTTGTGCGGGAGACCTGCACCCGAGAAGATCGGGAGTTTCTGGCCGCGCACAAGGGTGTTCGTGCCGTCGATGGTCGAGATACCGGTCTGGATGAAATCGGCCGGGGACGCACGGGCGTACGGGTTGATCGCGGCGCCGGTGATGTCGAGCCTCTTTTCAGGCACGATCTCGGGACCGCCATCGATGGGCTTGCCGCCGCCGGAGAGAATACGGCCGAGCATCTCCTTCGCGACCGGCATCTTGATCGTCTCGCCAAGGAACCTGACGCCGGAGTCACGGCCGATACCTGCAGTGGTCTCGAAACACTGGACGACCACGAGGTCGTCGGAGGTGTCGAGCACCTGGCCGCGCTTGATAGTGCCGTCCGCGAGGACGATGTTCACAAGCTCGTTATAGCCGACCGGCTCTGTCTTCTCGACGAAGACCAGCGGACCTGCAATCTGCTTGATCGTTCTGTATTCCTTCATGCCATTCCCGCCTTCAGTCCAGAGAATTCGTCCTTCATTGCCTTCAGGATCCGTTCGAGTTCAGGCTTGTAGTCCTGGACGAACTTGATCTGCGGCAGGTCGTTCTTCGCCTTGATCGCCAGGATCTGGGACGGCATCACACCGGCGGCGTGGGCCGCGGAGGAGAGGTCGGCGTAGGCGCGGATCGCCTTGAGGATGTCGAGCTGCTTCTCGAGGGAGCAGTAGGTGTCGACAGCGTCGAAGGCGTTCTGCTGCAGGAAGATCTCACGGAGCATACGGGCGACCTCGATGGTGATCTGTTCCTCCTCGGGGAGAGCGTCGGAACCGACGAGCTGCACGATCTCCTGGAGTTCTGACTCCTTCTGCAGAACATTCATCGCCCAGCTGCGGAGGGGGTTCCACTCTGGCGAGATGTTCTTGTCGTACCACGTGTTCAGGACGTCGAGGTACAGGGAGTACGAGTTGAGCCAGTTGATCGCAGGGAAGTGACGGCGCTGCGAGAGCTTGGCGTCGAGTGCCCAGAAGACCTTCACGATACGGAGGGTGTTCTGGGTGACCGGCTCCGAGAAGTCGCCGCCCGGCGGCGAAACCGCACCGATGACCGTGACCGAGCCTTCAAGGTTGTTGAGGGTCGTTACACGGCCGGCACGCTCGTAGAACTCGGAGAGGCGGGCTGCAAGGTATGCAGGGTAGCCTTCCTCGCCAGGCATCTCTTCGAGCCGGGAAGAGATCTCACGCATGGCCTCTGCCCACCGGGAGGTGGAGTCGGCCATCAGGGAGACGTCGTAGCCCTGGTCACGGAAGTACTCGGCAAGGGTGATACCGGTGTACACGGACGCTTCACGAGCTGCCACGGGCATGTTCGAGGTGTTCGCGATCAGGATGGTCCGCTCCATCAGCGGCCTGCCCGACTTCGGGTCCTCGAGCTCCGGGAACTCGGTCAGCACCTCGGTCATCTCGTTGCCGCGCTCGCCGCAGCCGATGTAGACCACGATCTGGGCGTCAGACCACTTTGCAAGCTGCTGCTGGGTGACAGTCTTTCCCGAGCCGAAGGGGCCCGGAATTGCGGCGGTGCCGCCCTTGGCGATCGGGAAGAGCCCGTCGAGAATCCTCTGCCCGGTAACGAGCGGGATGTCAGGGTTCATCTTCTCGGTCACCGGCCGCGGCACACGAACCGGCCACTTCTGCATCAGCTGGATCTCTGAGCCGTCTTCAAGGACACAGACAGTCTCTTCGACGGTGAAAGACCCGCCCTTGATGCTCTTGACCACGCCGCCCTTCATGTTGGGCGGGACCATGATCTTGTGGAGGATCGACGTGGTCTCCTGAACCGTGCCGACGACCATGCCGGGCACGACGTGATCGCCAGCCTTCACGACCGGGACAAAGTCCCACTTCGTCGTCCTGTCAAGGCCGGGTGCGGTCACACCGCGCTCGATGAAACTGCCCATCTTCTCCAGGAGCACTTCGAGCGGCCTCTGAATGCCGTCGTAGATGCTCTTCAGCAGACCGGGGCCGAGCTCGACCGCGAGCGGCATGCCTGTGTTCACCACCGGTTCGCCTGGCCGGATGCCATCGGTGGCCTCATAGACCTGGATGATGACGTTCTCACCCGAGATCTTGATGACCTCGCCCATCAGCTCCTCGTTCCCGACCTTGACCACATCGAACATGTGGGCGTCGAGACCGACGGCCGTGACGACCGGGCCTGAAATTCTCTTGAGCACTCCTGTCGAAGTGCCTGTCTTTGACGCTGCTTTTACTTCCACAGATCAACACCGACCGATCTCTTTATTCTCTCCCGCATGGAGAGGCCTCCCTCTTCCTCACCGACCGCTATCACTGTCGGCCTCACGGACTCCTCAAGCTGGCTCCGGAGGCGCAGGGGGAGCCTGTTCATATCGCTGCCACTCAGCACCAGGATGCCCACCGACCCGTCCGAAAGGACGTTGTGGATGGCGTTTTTCAGGGCATCGTCGCTTTCCGCGGCGATTGTCTTCTGAATGCCCGCAAGCCTGAACCCGATGACGAACTCATTGCTTCCGATAACTGCAATCTCCATTCTTACATCACCAGGTAACTCTGAATGCGTTCATTCGGCAGGTTGTACTCCTTCCCCCGGGCAATGGCACGGAGGTTTGCAACCTCGTACTTCTTCATCTCAAGGTAGGCAAGGATCGGAAGAACCGAGAAGGCATAGAGCTTGGAGAGCCTTTCCATCTGTTTGAGCTCGAACTTCGTCAGCATGACCTCGATCTCGTGGATCGAACGCTGCTGCTGGAGTTCGTCGAAGACTGCGACGAGTTCGGGGTCCCGCGTCTTCTTCTTCGCGGCGTCGACGAATTCGTCAAGGCTCTCGATCGTGCTCATCCGCATCAGTTCATCGACCGTGAAGGCCTTGCCGCCCGGGACGAGCAGATCCCTGATCTCCTCGCCTGCATGCGCGGCGCGGAAACGGAAGAGGTTCATCAGGTTCCTGAGGTCTATCTCCATCTGGATATAGTTCAGGAAGACGTTGCCGCCCTTGATGCCGCCCTTCGCGTCCGAGATCATCTGGACATAGAGCTGCTTGTAGAGCTCGTTCTCGAGCTTCGCAAAAGAGCCTGTCTCCAGGGCCTCGTGCAGCCCGGCAGAGAGCACAGGGCCCAGGCGCCGGTCCTTGAGAGACTCCACGATCCTCTCGGGGGAGTCTTCGCCAAGGAGCCGGTCGAGGACGTTCTTATCAAGCTCACCCGCGGGGATGAGCACTTCCTTGATCTTCCCGGCCTTCACGCCCTGGACCTTTCCTCTGAGGATGGTCAGGACATTCTGGATATCCCACCGGCGCAGGTAACTCTGCACGAACCGGATCAGTCCGGACGGGGTGATCTTCAGGATCTCCTGATACTCCTTTGCAAGGTTCCAGGAGAGGCCGACCTCGATGAGGTTGATGCCGGAGAAGGACGAACCGAGTTCGTCGATCTCCTTCTTGTACTCGGTCTCGCCGATGAACCTGGTGATCTCGGGCAGGCTCATGTTGAGCATCCGCAGGTACTCTTCCCGCGGGATCAACTTTGCCTTGCGCACACGCATGCGCGTGGAGACGTAAATGTATGGGGCAGGACCCCCTACGTCAGCCATGCCCTATCCTCCTCAGGGGAACAGGATATCAGACGCATCCTTGAGCCCTGACTCCCATACCGTCTCCAGGAATGTGCGGTATGTATAATCGATCTTCATCCGGCCGTCGGCGCTCTCGACGACGATCCCGCCCTCAATGGAGACGGGTTCGCCGACCGAGAAGCCTGACAGGTCCTTGCTCTCGGCAAGGACCTCTTTTACGGTTGGGATATCACGGGCATTGCAGTACACCACGCCGCCCCCGAGGGCTTCAGCCGCCAGGGGAAGGAGGGCGCGGAGGGCCTGCGCATGGAAGTCTGCAGGCAGATCGCCAATCCGGGCAATCGTGGCCTCGTGGACTCTGGAGAGGGTGTCTTTCTCGGCGTTGAGCACTTCACGCTTGACCGAGAGGTTTGCGGCCGAGACTTCCTGGGTAATGATACGCTGGACGTCTCGCTCCACTTCTTCCTCGGCCTGCTGCTTGATCGACGCCGCACGCTCCTGCGCTTCGCTCAGGATGCGCCTGACCTCTGCATCAGTCTCTGCCTGGATCTGCGCTGCACCTTTCCGGCCTTTTTCCTTGATATCTCCAACGACAGCTTCCAGTCCCATCGTTCACTCCGTGTTCACTTCGTATTTAGAAGAGCAGCAGCAGAGCAACGACAAGACCGAAGATGACGATAGTCTCGGGGATAACGGTGAAGAGCAGTGCAAGACCGAACATGTCCTTGTTCTCGGCGGTCGCGCCCATGGCGGCGGCACCGATGCCCATCTCACCAAGACCGGTACCTACACCGGCAAGGCCGACAGCGAGGCCTGCGCCGACTGCCTTAAGTCCCATCTGCGATGCCTGAATCATTTCGAGAGTCATTTCAGCAACAACTGGATCTGCCATAGTTTATTCCTCCGTAAACTTTCTCTTCATGCCAAAAGGATTGTACTTCTTTCCTCCACCATTGTAGAACTTGGTGAAGAACTCAACATAGTGCAACCTGATAGAGTGCAGGCCGCCGCCCAGAATGCCGAGTGCGATATTGAGCGTATGGCCAAGGAGCAGGACGACAAGACCTATCAGGACAATGACCACTCCCGCAATGGTGAGTGATTCGAGCTGCGGGCCGATGATCAGATCGATCGCGATGAAATTTGTAACCATCGCGATCGCGACCGACGAGAGACCGACCGCAACCAGACGGGTGTACGAGAGAACGTGACTGATGATCGTCGGGAGCTCCATCAGTTCGAGGGGAGATTCCTGACCGATCAGGACGATGCCGAGCAGGATAAGGATGGCACCGAAGATGCCCGCGGCGTTCAGACCCATTGCCACCGGTGCAAAACCGGTGAGGTCGACCATCAACGGGATCGGGAACATCGACCAGATTGTGATGACGATACCCCACATCGTGGAGAGCCAGCCGAACTGGCCGAGGATCTCCTTCGTGACGTGGGCGTCCTGGTGCATCGCACGCCTGAGGTTTCTCACATGGAGAAGACGCCCAAGGGAGATATGCAACAGACCGATCCAGACCGAGACTATCAGCAGTTCGGCAACCATCGGGTGATGAATCGCATGCCCGCCGATATTCAGGTGTCTGGAATAGAAGATCGGTTCCCAGGGTAGAGAGGTCCCGAAGAACTCACTGAAGAGCACACCGAAGATGATGCTCATCGCCGATGCGTTCCGCAGGATGTCCAGCAACCGGGTCCAGCCATCGGACGTAAAGATACGCCGCAGGCCATAGGACATCGCAAGGAGCACGACACCGTAGCCGACATCTCCCAGGATCAGACCGAAGAAGATCGGGAAGACGATCGAAAGGAGAAGCGTCGGGTCGAACTCGTCATAGCGCGGGCGCGCGTAGATGTCCATAAAGAGCTCGGTCGGGTGCGAAAACTTTGGGTTGTCGTACTCGACAGGGACGGCCATCGGGTCGTCGCCGGTTTCGAGCTTGGTGACATAGACCTTGCCGGCGGTCGCATGGGTGAGGGCGGCAATGATCGCCTCGACCCGCTCCGACGGCACCCAGCCTTCTGCCACAAAGGCGTCTTCCGTTGTTGCAAACCGCAGCGGGGCCTCCGCCTGTTCCACGACGGCCGTGAAGTATTCGTCGTATGCAACGAGGAATTCACCGTATTCTTTCTTCTTTTCCTCAAGGTTCCGGGCGATCTTCGCGATCTCTTCGTTGAGACCGGCGGTTTTTCCCCGGGCATCGTAGATCAGGTCCTTGACAGGGCCTGCGCCTTCGGGAATGGGGACCGACTGGAACTTTGCTTCGAGCAGGGCGCGGTCAGCCGCGTCCGCATCTGATGCAGGGACAAAGACGACAATGAAGTTTTGCCCGCCCTTGCCGGCAGGGACGAAATGTTTCTCGTGGGGGACCGGGATCTCGACGTCTGACTCGACGTAGCCTGCAAAGACGGATAGTCCTTCATAGCCGTGATAAAGGTCCATATCAAGAGGAACAGCGGCGAAGGGTTCGAGTGCGGCAACACGCCCCTCGAGGGTCTTCACCTGTGCCTCAAGTCTGGACCGCTGTGCAGTGAGATCCTCGACATCCCTGACGAATGCGGCAAGTTTCCGGTCGACTTCGGCCTTCAGTGCGGGGGTATTTTCTTTTCTGGTCGCCGGGAGAGCGTCGGGACTGATCCCGAAGATGTTCTCCATAGACCGGATCTTGATCAGTTCGGTAGACGCCGTGCTTGCTTCCGCAAGGGGCATGCCGATCTTGAAACCCTCGTAGGCCTCGTCTTCCTTCTCGACAAAATCTTCAATATGAAAAGCGTTCTGGTGGTACAGCTCCCGGATGATCGTATCCATCTGGTCTCTGGATCCTGCAACCAGGATACGACTCATCCGTTCAGGCTGAAACATGCAGCTGCTCCTTGAAACGCGAGACGAGCAACTCGACCGCCTTATCAAGATTCGCAAGGCTGTCCGCTTTGAGCTTCGCTGCCCGCTGTTCGCCGTTCTTCAGGATCTCGGCACGCTTTCTGGCGGCCGTGGTCCCGGCATCAGCGAGACGCGATTTTTTGTATGCCTCTGCATCGGCGGCGGCCTTCTCAACGATGTGTTCGGCCTCCGCTCTCGCATCCGCAAGCTTCTGCTTCTGCTCAAGCCGAGCGGTGCTGACCATTGACGTATACTCTTCTTCTGCCTGCTTGATGCTCTTTAAAACCTCACTCTTCATCCAACCCTCCTCTCACGGCCTACACATATTTGATGGAAATTACCTTTATATTTGTTGTTATTCATCCACCAGAGCACGGTTCACACATATATACAAGATCGTGCACCCCGGAAGAAGGCCTTCAAGCGTGACAGAATCCTCCCCACCCCGGAGGACAAGGCCTGCAAGTTCTGCCCCTGAACAGAGGAGGCGCTGGTCGGGGTGGGTGCCCCGCACAATCCCGCAGGAGAGGGTGATCTCCGGGGCGGCCGAAACGACCATGGGGATGCGTTTCACACCGGGATGGCCCTTCGGAAGGGCGACGACCGGATAGTGGTGGTCGCGGACAAGGAGAAGAAGCATCGCCGCCGCCCGCACCGAACCCCCCTCAGGGGCCGAGACGCAGACAAGGTCACCGGGCCTGACCGGTTCGCAGTACTCGTCGTCCGCCGTGTCGACAACGAGGGCAAAGCGGTCGCGTGCACGGCCTGCAAGGAGAAAAGAAGATGAGGGAGACCTGATAAGGACGAACTCGTCCTCACCCGGGTGGAGGATCATGTCTGCTCGACGTCCTCCGACTGGCAGGAGGGGCAGACCGGGTGTTTTCCGACCGTTTTGAAGTGTTCTCCGCATTCCCTGCATTTGTAGGTCTTTCCCTTCACCCGCTCCTCCAGTTCGATATCCGTGCCTCCGCCAATAGAGCACATACAGGTGAGATCATTTCCCGGATATAAAAGATATTGGTTTTTTCAGGAGGGGCCGCGGGCACCACCCCACACTCACACCAGCAGGTTGAAGGCGACGAGCGCGACGACAAGCATCACGGCGGCATGTTTCACGCCGGCCCGCACTGAACCCTCGCCCATCTTCCCGGCGACAAGACCGGAGAAGACTGCCTGGACGAGGCAGACATGGTAGAGAAGGCGCTTGAAAGGGAGGAGGGCAGCAGTGCCGAAGCCCGGCAGCACCCCTTCCATCTCGCCCGCCGAGGCCGCCACATCGCCGAGGACAGGGAGGAACTGGGAGGCGATGACGACGACGACGAAGATAAAGACGAAGAAGGCAAGGTAGATGACCGCAAGGTAGAGGAGCATCGCCGAGGACCGCTCCTCCCTGAGCACTGCCGACATCCAGGCGTCCTTTGCCGCTATGGTGAGGATCTCCGAGATGTTCCCGCTCATCCGCGTCGCCGTCGTGATGAGGGTGACAGACCGGGAGACGGCCGGGGTCCGCACCCGCCTCTCGAAACGGACGAGCGCATCGGAGACGCTGGCGCCCCAGGCAACGTCCCGGTTGATCCGCCCGATCTCGTACGAGAGGACGCCGAGGTTGGTCCGCACCAGGATGACGAGTGCCTGGGCGAGGGTCAGCCCGACCTGGTTCATCCCTGCCATCCTGGAGAGAAACTCCGGCACCCCGGCCTCGATGCCCCTGACCTTCCTGTTCCAGAGGCCGTAGAAGACCGCATAGGGAACAAGGATGACAAGGAAGGCGATGACGACATGGTCGTCGACCAGGGCGATGGCTGTCTCTGCCGATAGTCCCGCGGGCAGGGAGAGGAGGACGGCGCCGAGGTAGACCAGTGCGGCCGGGAGGGAGACGAAGAAGGTCAGCCCGGGGTCGAGGACAAATGCGCGGAAGGGGTTGCGCAGAAAGGCCCTGACCCCCCTGACCCGGTCGTACTGTGCCAGCTGTGCAAACAGCGGTTCTTCATCCTCCTCCCCGACAACCCTGATATCTTTAAAGTGGTCGAGCACCTTCACGCGGGTGTAGCGTTCGGGCACGTCCTCCCTGACCGAGATGAGGTCGACGAAGAGGAGCATGATCAGGGAACCTATCGGGATGAGCACGTATGTGATGAGGGACAACTGGGTGACCGCCGACCCGCCGACCAGCCCCATCACCACCATCACGATGACGAGGAAGAGGGGACCAGCCACAAAGACGGTCACATAGGCCTCACCGACGAACTCAAGGGTGGCGATGAACTGTTTCTGCTCGAACCTCGCCTCGTCCTGGAAGATCCGCACCTGCGTCTCCAGGTAGGCGGAGAGGTTCCCCCCGCTCTCGACGACAGAGAGGAGGTTCTCCAGGAAATCCTTCATTTTCACCGAGGGCGTCGTCCGGGCCAGGTGCCTGATGGCGGTGAAGACGTCTGAGCCGAAGTAGTCTGTGTCCCGGACCACCTGCCTGAACTCCAGGGCGCTCTCTCCATATATCCCGGCGTTCTCCGAGAGGGACCGGAAGATCTCCATCACCTCGGCGCCGCCCCGGCGCATCGCATAGATGTACGAGACGGCGTTGTGCAGGGAGAGGTTGATCTTCGTTGCCCTGTTGCTCTTCTCGACCGCGGGGTACCTGAGGAGGAGGGCATAGGCGAGCAAGCCGCCGATCAGGGCACCGGCAAAAAAGGCAAGGACGCGCAGGAGGTACCAGAGGGGCGTGCCGCTGCCGACGTCGGGCAGGGGAATGGAGAGGAGGTTGACGATCCCCTCGCCGACCGGGAGGACTGCCATCCCGGAGAGGATGAATGCAACGATGCCGCAGAACAGTCCGGCACAGAGGGAGATGAGGAGGGCCCTCTGCACATAGGCCCTGACGGTGATGCCCATGCGGGCCGAAATCAGGTCCTGCCTGATGGTGCCGTACTTCACCGGGTCCCGCCTGATCAGGGCGCCGGCGACCCGCCGGAAAAGGCCGGGGCCGGGCGCCGGGGTCATGGGAACAGCCCTGAGAGGTCGTCGAGATGGTCGAGGACGGCGGTGCGGTTGGTGGCGAAGGCCTGGACGATCCGGGAGACACGGCGGTAATCGACGATCCCCTGCACCTTCATCGCTTCAAGGACACGGATCCGCTCCATGATGTCGGCTTCAAGCCTCCCGGAGTCCCAGCCTCGCGTCTCGACGGCGTGGGCGTACACCAGGGACCGGCCCGTGTACTCCATCGTGTCGCGCACAGGGTCGTATGCAAAGACCGTGTTCACCCTGAGGTTCCCGGTGCCGGGGTCCACGCCTGCGACTTCCACGATCTCCTGGCAGCGCCGCACCCTTTCTGTCCCCTGGTAGGTGAGCGCCTGGACGCTGACGATGTCGAGGGCCTGGACCATGTTCCTCGGGACGTTCAGGGGTTCGTTTTCGAGACGGTGGATGGCGGCGTCGACGGTCCCGGCATGCATCGTGGAGAAGGTGGTGTGCCCGGTGTTCATTGCCTGGAAGAGGGTCTGCGCCTCCTCGCCCCGCACCTCGCCGACGATGATGAACTCGGGCCTCTGGCGCATCGCCGCCTTGAGAAGGTCGAACATCGAGATGGAAGACGATTCTTCGCCCGAGAGGGTGTCCCGGGTCACCGAGGCGACCCAGTTCTCGTGGAAGAGGGTGATCTCCCGCGTATCCTCGATGGAGATGACCTTCGCGAGGGGCGGGATGAAGAGGGAGACGGCGTTGAGCGAGGAGGTCTTTCCGCTCGCCGTCCCGCCGATAAAGAGGAGGCTCTTGTTGTTCTCGATCGCCGTCCAGAAATAGGCGAGTTCTTCCGCGGAGAAGGTGCCGAGGTCGAGGAGTTCGATGGGCGTGAAGGGTTCGGCCCGGAACTTCCTGACCGTGAAGGAGGTGCCCCGCGTCGAGACTTCGCGTCCGAAGGTGAGCTGGAGGCGCGAGCCGTCCGGGAGGGTGGCGTCCACGACCGGGCTCCCCACCGAGACATGTTTTCCCGAGCGCTGGGCCAGCGAAATGGCAAGGGAGTCCAGTTCCTCCTCGGCAAAGACAAGGTTCGTCCTGATGTTCTTGTGCCGCCGGTGATACAGGAAGACAGGGACGCCGACGCCGTCGCAGGAGATGTCCTCGATATCCGGGTCCTTCATCAGGCCGTCCAGGCGGGACCAGCCCAGGAAATCCCGCACCAGGTAATACTCGACCTTTGCGAGGGGCAGGCGGTCCAGGGAGACCCCATACTCCCCGATGAGGGCATGCGTCCGGCTGAGGAGGACCCGGCGACGGTCGGCGATCATCTCCTCCTCGGAGAGGATAAGGACGTCACGCAGGTCCTCATATAGCCTCTCAAGGATCTCGTGCTCAAATTTCGAGAGCACGGGCTCGAAGAGATGGTATTCAGCCTGCCCGCTCTGCCTGTCCCGGACAATGGCGACGAGGGACCGGCCCTCCTCCACCCAGTACTGCTCGACAGGATCCAGGCCGTTTGGAATCTCGGCTTCCACAAGAGCGGGATCTGTTCCGGGATCGTACTCCTGAACAGTTTCCGGGCCTCCCGACCCTTTTCGAAAAAACGGCAGATGCATGGCTGACTCCGTGTTGCTGAAGGGTAGATCGAAGATCCTATTTATCTCTACTTTTTCGGTCAGGCGCGGGCAAGGTCGTCTGGCACAAAGTGTAACCCTATCTGCTACTCTTTTATAGCACGGCGAATGAAGCTTCGCATGGATGTGGAGGCACGAGTTGACGTGAGGATCCCCACCGGGATCGGATCCCTCGATCCTGTCCTTGACGGCGGCGTCCCCCCGGGATCGATGGTCCTGCTCCTCAGCGAGATCGGGGCAGGAGGGAGCGACTTCGTCCGTACCGCGGCGATCGCCCTCGCCCGGATGAAGCGCGAGGGACTGAGCCCGGCGCCCCGTGAGGTCCTCTACATCACAATGACACGACTCAAGGAGGACGTCCTCGCCGAGGCAGCACTCTCGGTGAGTCCTGAGATGTATCCTCTCCTTGAGGGTGGCGTCCATTTCGAGGATCTTTCCGAGGTCTATTTCGATGCAAGCGTCGTGCCCCCGGAGTGGTACTCGCAGGGCGACGTGCTCTCCCGGATGCAGAAGCATACCCGGCGGGAAAGCCTCCTCACCGAATTATCGGTCGTCCTCTCCGGGGCAGAGGCGCAGAGCGTGATCATCATCGACTCCCTCACCGATCTCGCCGCTCAGGCCGGGACAGGCGAGCGCTGGGAGGCCTTCAGCAGTTTCCTGCGGGGCCTCCAGAGGGTTGCGAAACGCTGGGGGTCGGTGGTCTACCTCCCCCTCACCCGCGGCGTCCTCCCTCCCCTGCAGGAGACCGAGGTCCAGGACTGCGCGGATGCTGTCTTTCTCTTTGCATGGGAGGAGACGCAGGGGATGCGACGGCAGAGGACGATGTCTATCCAGAAGTTCAGGGGTGTGATGCCCCACCTGGAGGAGCGGAACCTGGTGAAGTTCGCGATACGGATCACGGCAGGGAACGGCTTCGAGGTCTCCAACATCAGGGTGGTCATATAATGGAGGAGGAAGCGAGGGTCATGTTCGGGATCGAGGGGCTCGATGCGATGCTCGACGGCGGCCTCCTCGAAAAAAGTGTCTGCGCCATTGTCGGGACATACGGCACGGGAAAGACGACGTTCGCCCTTCAGTTCGTCTATGAAGGGCTGAAGCAGGGGGAGAAGGCGGTCTTTATCTCCCTCGACGAAAGGGCCGAGATGATCTACAAGGATATCGAGAGGAAGGGATGGGATCTGGACACCTACAGGGATACGTCCCTCTTTGTGATCAAGCTCGACCCGACAGACTTCACCGTCGCGGTCAACCAGATAAAAAACGAGCTTCCAAGACTTATCAGACAGGTCGGGGCTACACGGGTCGTCATCGACCCGATATCCCTCTTCGAGGGCCTCTTCACCGAGGAGGCGACGCGGCGGCACGAACTCTTCAGGTTTGTCGAGATGATGCGGGACGAGGCGTGCACCCTCATTCTCACCTCCGAGACAAGTCAGGACAACCCCTATGCGAGCAAGTACGCCCTCATCGAGTATATGGTCGACACCGTCATCCTCTTGCGGTACGTGCGGCCGTCCTCGATCTCCGAGGTTCACCCCGCCGCCGAGGTCGTGAAGATGCGGGGCTCGAACCACTCGCGCGAGATCAAGCCGTACGAGATCCAGCGTGACAGGGTGCAGGTGTACTCGGAAGCGAATGTGTTTTGAGGGATCGAGAGAGGGGTACTGTGTGAGGCCGCATGCAGGTGGGGGCCGGGAGAAAATCTCCTATTCGGGTCGATGTCCCCCTGAATTCCATACGGGGCGGTGCGAAACCTCCGCCTTCCCCATACACTCCACCGGGGGACTGCCTCGAAGACCTCCGGTCTTCTCGTTGCCCCCGGACCCCCGAAACAGGATTGGCCCCGGGAAGCGCGAACAGGATAGGCAGGGGATGGAGATTGCCATCCCCAGCCTATCCTGCACGGCGATCCGGGTGCGGTAGTCTCCCGGTTCAGACACATCAAAAAAAGATATCTACACAGCCAAATTTTTTAGAACTGAACAGGAGTCTTTTTATCAGCATGGTAGAGGGTTCTGACCTGTTTTGAGATATGCTCCATGAAAATGATCCCGGAGAACGACTCTCCGGGTTTGCACGAGGCTCTGACTCTCATCGAGCATCCCCTTTCAGAGATGGAAAGTCCGCCTTCTGCCTTCCCGACCCTATCGCAATCCCGGGGGCAGCACCCCCGGCGCGAGCGTGCGGGAAGGCACGCCGAGATTTTCATCCGGTATGCTTGATCCGGGAGATCATGCCCGATTCTCCAGAGCCTGAAGTACACCCAAAATACTCCTCCCTCCCATTAACAGAAGAACCGAGAAACACTCCCACAGAAAAAAAGAATTTCAGACGGTGATCCCCATCAGGTTGAGGAGGACGAGGAGGACCACCCCGATCACGCCGCCGAGGGCGCAGATGATCACCGTCGCCCAGGAGATGGCAAGGTCGGTCCCGCCGATGTAACCCATCAGGTGGAAGATGTTGATGAGGTACAGGCAGATGAGGCCGACCACGGCATTGATGATCAGGGTCATCCCCTCCTTCACGAAGTAGTAGAGGAGGGCGGCAACTGCGATCACCACGGCGATGGTAATGATGGTTTCTATCATCTATTTACCAATCAGACGCTGCTTATTTAACCTTAACGCCGGAAGAATCGCGCTTCCGACGATCCGTTCCTCCCTCCCGATCGCCGCCACGGCGCCGAGGAGGTCGAAGACATTGCCCGCGAACATGGCGCTTCGCACCGGTTCGCCGAACTCGCCGCCCTCGATCCAGGTGGCATTGGAGAGTTCGACGGAGAAGTCGCCGGTGAGGGGGTTGGCCGTGTGCGCCCCGACAATGTCGTTCACATAGACCGCACGGTCGTCGTCGACGGTGTCGCGCGGGCCGTCGATGACCATGGTGTGGACGCCGATGGCGGGAGCACCGCCAGGCCCGGCCCTGACCGCCGAACCCGTGCTCTCCTGGCCATAGCGGTAGGCGGTCCGCAGGTCGTAGGCATAGTGCGCCAGGACGCCGTGGTCGAAGAAGGTGATCGTCCGCGCCGGCACGCCTTCGGCATCGAAACGCGTGCTCCCCAGGCCCCGGCGGGAGGGGTCGTCGAAGACCGAGATCTCCTCGCCGATGCAGGTCTCGCCGAGTTTCCCGGCAAGCCAGGACCGACCGGCATGGACGTTCCTCCCCGAGAGAGCGGGTTCGAGGACATAGTCCAGGAACTGAGAGAGGGCGACCGGCGAGAGGACAATGTCGTAGTCCCCGGTCTCGATCTCGCCGGCGTCGGCGCCGTGCTCTGCGAAAAAGGCCGCCTGTTCACCGACCCTGCGGGGGTCGAGGTCCATGAAGGGAGAGGCGTCGAACTCGAACCCGGTCGAGCGCTCGTGGATGCACTCCAGGGAACAACCCGTGCTCGTCCTCTCCTGCTCGTACAGGATGCCGGAAGTGTTTGCGATCGTCACTTTTCCCCGCGCCAGGGAGGCAGAACCGCCGGTGACCGCGGCGTCGTGCTCCGCGGCGCCCTCCAGCATCTCCATACAGATCGACCGCGCCGTCGCCGCGTCCAGGCGGAGAGAGGCGTCGTTGATCTGCGGGGCGTCGGGGAGGGGGGCAGGGCCGGGAAGGCCGCCCCAATCCTGCGGGTGGGCGAGGCGGGCGCTTGCAAGGGCAGCGTCAAGGCACGCCTCCCAGTCCTTCGGGCTTGCGGTCGAGGAGACGCCGATGCGCCCGCCGACGACGACCCGGATGCCGATGCCGAAGCCCTTCGAACCCCCCGCATTCTCGATCCTGTCGCGTTTCAGGTCGGCGGAGACAGACTCCCCTTCGGAGATATAGACCTCCACCTCGTCGGCCTTTGCCGCACCGGCACGGAGGATTGCATCAATCAGTTCCATTGCCACCCACCACCGCATCTTCAAGGAGCACATGAGGAGAACCGTCGCTTACCGGCACACTCTGCCCGCCTTTTCCGCAATATCCCTCGTGCATCTCCCGGTCATTCCCGAGGAGCGTGATCGCATGGAGAGTGCCGAGAATGTCCCCGGAGAGAGAGACGTCCCTGACCATTGTCCCGATCTCGCCGTTCTCGATGATGTAGCCGTACTCGGCGTTGAACTGGAAGACACCCCGGCCGGGATCAACCTGACCGCCGCGGGAACCCTGCAGCAGCACGCCGTTCCGGCACTCGGCGACGATCTCGTCGTACGAGGCGTCGCCTTCCTCGATGAAGGTGTTGCTCATCCGCACCAGGGGCGCTTCGCCGGGTTCGGCCCGGGCATGGCCGGCAAAACCGTTGCCGACCGCGGCAAGGGTCTGCCGGGAGTGCATGTAGGCGTTCACCCTGCCGCTCCGGATCAGTTCGGTCCTCCCGACGGCGACACCTTCCGCGTCCACCGGTTCGAAACCGAAGTACGGGAGGGAAGGGTCGTCGACAATGGTGAGGAGGGGACTCCCGATGCTCTCCCCGGTCTTCCCGGCAAGCACAGAGTTCCCCTCCTGGATCAGGTCGCCCTCGCTCGCGTGGCCGATCGCCTCGTGGGCGAAGACGCCGGCGAGTTCGGGGTCGAGCACGGCCCGCATCCTGCCGCCCTTCGCCGCCTTCGCGTCGAGGAGGGCGAGAGCGGTCTGCGCCGCTTTTTCCCCCATCTCCTGCCTGTGGCGGAGGTTGAGGCCCAGGATCGTGTAGTTGCTCTCCCGGCCCATCTGCATCTCGCCGTTCCGCGAGGCGACGGCAACCACCGAGAAACCGCAGCGCGGGATCTCGTACGAGTATTCGCAGCCCGAGGAATCGACAAAGCGCACTTCTTCGATCGACTCGGCATACCGGGCCCGGGTGTTGACAATCCCCGGCAGCCTGGCCGCCCCCTCGATCGAGGAGAGAAGTTCGGTCTTTTCTTCAAGAGAGACCTCGACCGGATCCTCTCCGGCCTTCGGCACAGGCAGAACGCCCCGCGGGGCGTCGGCAAGGTCGACCTCGTCGCCTGTGATCGCGGCAAGATCGAGTGCCCGCGCGATCAGCCTGTCGCAGGGTGCGTCGGGGTCGAAGTTCTCCAGGGCGAGGATGCCCCAGCCCTGCGGGCCGAGCAACCTCACAACAGCCTGGTCAAAAAAACTGGTGCCTGCGGACTCGACCACACCATTGTCGATGTCGACGTGAGTGGCCGAGCCGCGGACATGCCTGATATCATAGTAACGGACGCTGTCCATGCTTATGCTGCCAGATGGGTACCGCCGATCGCCGAGGACTCGAGGGCCTTTTTCACCGGCTCGGCGGCGATTTTCTTGAGTTTGTCCAGGAAGAGCTCGCGGTTCTGCGGGACAAGGGCCGCTTCGAGCACCTCCTCGATATGCGCAACAGGGATGACCTCGACCATGGAGCGGTAGCGGTCCTCTATGAGCACGTCGCCCAGGTTCGCCTTCGGGATGATCACCGTCTTGATCCCGGCCTTGGCGGCCGCCTCGATCTTGTAGGTGACGCCGCCGATGGGCAGGACGTCGCCCCGCACCGAGAGGGAACCGGTCATCGCGAGGTCCTGCTTCACCGGGATACCCTCGATGGCCGATATGACCGCAGTGGCGACGGAGATGGAGGCCGAGTCGCCCTCGACACCGCCGTACGTCCCGATGAACTGGATGTGGATATCCATGTTCTTGATGTCCTTGCCGGTGAACTTCTTCAGGATCGCGGAGACGTTCTTGATCGACTCCTGGGCGATCTCCTTCAGGAGACCGGTGGCAATGACCGTGCCGGCCGCCCCCTGGGTCGGGGTCACCTCGGCGACGATCGGGAGGACCGAGCCCGAGTCGGCACCCATCACGGCAAGACCGTTCACCCGACCGACCTGTGTGCCGGTCACGACGGTGAGGTCGTAGTCACGGCTGCGGTGGATATACTCGTCGGAGATCTGCTGCTCGATCGAGCGGGCCGTGTTCTTCGCCGCAAGGACGTGCCTGGCCGATGTCACATCGGCACTCTCCTGCCTGGCGATGTCGCCTGCGACCCGGATCAGACCACCCATCTCACGGAGTTTCAGGGTGAGGTGGCCCTTCCTGTTGGAACGGCGCTGTGCCTCCCTGATCACCTCTTCGATGGCGCTCCTGTCGAAGTGCGGGATCTTCCCGTCGTTCTTGACTTCCTGGGCGATGAACCGGATGAACTTCTCCCTGTTCTCCGGGGTGTCGAGCATCGTGTCCTGCATGTAGACCTCGTAGCCGTAGCCGCGGATACGGGACCGCAGGGCAGGGTGCATCCCCTGCATGGCGTCGAGGTTGCCCGCGGCGATCATGATGAACCGGCAGGGCACGGCCTCGGTCCTGACCATGGCACCGCTCGAACGCTCGGACTGGCCGGTGATGGGGAACTCCCCTTCCTGGAGAGCGGTGAGAAGGTTCTGCTGGGAGTGCGGGGTCAGGGTGTTGATCTCGTCGATGAAGAGCACGCCGCCGTTTGCCCGGTGGATTGCGCCGGCCTCGACGCGGTCGTGGGCCGGGGTCTCCAGGCCGCCGGACTGGAAGGGGTCGTGGCGGACGTCGCCGAGGAGGGCGCCGGCATGCGAACCGGTGCCGTCGATGAAGGGAGCGATGCTGTTCGGTTCGCTGGAAACGAGGAGTTTCGGGATCATCGCATCCTCACGCGGCCGCGAGTACTGGAGGGCCATGAAGATGAAGGCGGCGGCGATGATGCCCATCAGCGCCTGGCCGGCGATGAGAGCGTAACCGATAATGCCGAAGATCAGGAGCATGACGAGAGTGTTCCTCATCTGCTTCCTCTTCGCGGCCTCGGCCTTGTGAGCCGTCACGATCTGTTTGCCTCTTCCTGCCGCTACCGTCCTGATGATGGGGTTGTTCGAGTCCTCGACATTCGGGTACACGAGAATGTCCTTGAGCTCCTCCTTGGGGAGGAGTTCGGCCATCGCCTTCGCAAGCATCGACTTGCCCGTTCCCGGGTTGCCGATCATCATCACGTGCCTGCGCTGGGTGGCCGCTTTCTTAATCACCTCCACGGCTGCGTCCTGACCGATCACCTGATCGATCAGCCGGGGTGGGACGGTGACCTCGGAAGAGCTTGTGATGGCAGAGCCCTGAAGGAGATCCTCGTCCGTTTTCTTCTCAAGGATGTTAGAAACAGTGTCTTGCATGAGCAGTGCAACCTCATTGGGCAATGATACTTATATACTATTTTCATGATAGTTTAAGTAGTTTCAGCTGGGGGAAAAACCAGAAATGAAGGTTGTATGCACAGAAAAATCCCAGATACTCGCCGTTCGGATCGCCGATGAACTCGGGGTCCAGGTAGCCGACACCCGCTTCGCCCGCTTCCCTGACGGGGAGCTGTACCTGCAGGTCACAGAACCCCTGGACGACGAGACCGTGATCGTGGGGAGCGTCACCGATAATGACGCTTTTATTCAGTTGATGCTCCTCGTCGACGCCTGCGAGACGACGACAAACACTCTGGTCATCCCGTATCTCGGCTATGCCAGGCAGGACAAGAAGTTCAAGGACGGCGAGCCGGTGAGCGCCCGCGTCGCCGCCCGGGCCCTCTCCCGCGGGGTCACCGACGTGATCACCGTCAATATCCACGAGAAGGACATTGCCGGGCATTTCGACGTCCCCTCCCACGACCTCTCGCTTGCGACCGAGATCGGGGAGTACCTGAAAGGCAGGAACCTCGACAACCCCCTGATCCTGGCCCCCGACTCCGGGGCTGCGGACTTTGCGGCCGAGATCGCGGCCGCAGGCGGGTGGCAGTGTGACTACCTGAAAAAGACCAGAATTTCCGGCGAGGAGGTCAGGATGGAGCCGAAGACCTTCGACGTCTCCGGCCGCGAGGTCGTCATCACCGACGACATCATCTCGACCGGCGGGACTCTGGCTACGGCGACGAAGATGCTCTATGCCCAGGGTGCGGCGGCTGTCCATGCCATCTGCGTCCACGGCGTCTTCACCGGCGGGGCCTATGTCCACCTCAGGAGTGCCGGAGTGAAGAGCGTCGTCTGCTCGGACACGATCGAGCGGGCATGCTCCGAGGTCTCGGCGGCACGGTGCATCGCGGCAGCCCTGCGGAAATGTTAGAGGTCGACGGGGCCGTCGGGGAGGTCGACGGGGCCGTCGGGGAGGGCGGCGGGCAGGTGGTGAGGACCGCGGTCGCCCTTGCGGCCCTCACCGGCACGCCCATCAGGGTCACGAGGATCAGGGCGAACCGCCCGAAACCCGGGCTTGCGGCCCAGCACTGCACGGCGGTGCAGGCGGTCGCCCTCGCCTGCGGGGCAGAGATGAGGGGGTGCCGCCGGGAGAGCGACACCCTGACTTTTGCGCCCGGCAAGGTCGGGAAGACCAAGATCGACCTTGCGATCGGCACGGCCGGGAGCATCCCTCTCGTCCTCCAGGCCTGGTTGCCTGTGGCCCTGGAGGCAGGGGGGACGATCACCCTCACCGGCGGGACCGAGGTCTCGAAGAGCCCGACCATCGACTATTTTTCCGAGGTGCTCGTGCCTCTCCTCCGCGCCCACGGGGCGAGGATAGAGGTGGAGGTCCTCGGCCGGGGATACTTCCCGGTCGGCGGCGGGCGGGTGCGGGTCACGGTCGAGCCCTCGACACTCGCCCCCCTCGCCATCGGAGGGGTGCCTGCCCATGCCGGGATCATCTCCTGCTCCCAGAACCTCCCTGACCACGTGGCCGAGAGGCAGGCACAGGCGGCATCTGCCGCCCTCCCCGGTTTCCCGGTCCGGATCGAGAGGACGCCCGGGCCTGGCACCGGCACGTCGGTGACGGTCTTTGAAGGGGCGAAAGGCGGCGTCGCCGTCGGGAGGCGCGGCCTTCCCGCGGAAAAGGTTGGCTGGATGGCGGCAGACGAACTGCTCGCCGCCCGGGCGGTCGCCTGCGATGTCGACGTCCACCTTGCCGACCAGCTCCTCGTCTACCTTGCGAGGGCCGGGGGGTCGTACTCGGCGCCCGGTGTATCGAGCCACGCGGCGACGACCTGCCACCTGCTCTCCCTCTTCGGCTACGAGATCGCCGTTTCAGGCACCACACCGGCGGTGTTCTCGGCATGAAGGCGGTCCTCGACGCCACGGCGTTCTTCGTGGACCGCCCCTATGCCGGGGAGCTGTACACGACGCCCGAGGTCGTCGCCGAACTGGTGGACCTGCGGGCAAAGTGCCGGTACGAGGCACTCCTTGCAGAGTGGCTCGCCGTTGCCAGTCCCTCCCCGGAGAGCACCCTCGCCGCACGGGAGGCGGCCGGGAAGAGCCGCGACATCGGCGTCCTCTCCCCGACCGACCTCTCCGTGCTTGCCCTCGCCCGCGAACTCGGGGCAGCGGTGTACACCGACGACTTCGCCCTCCAGAACGCGGCACTGCGCCTCGGCGTCGCCACGGAGCCGATCCAGCAGAGGCGGGCCGCAAAGGTGGCATGGAAGTACCGCTGCACCGGCTGCGGCCGGTACTTCGGGCACGAAGGGGAGTGCCCGGTCTGCGGGTCGGCGATAAAGAGAAAGAGACGGTAGGCCTTCAGGGGGCGATGCCCCCTCCATCGCCGGGAGGAAGAGCCCCGCAAACGCTTAAATATCCATCCGAAGACCACTCTTCTATGAGTTCCCTCGACGAACTGATCAACAAGGCGCAGATCCTCCTCTCCGACGGCCATAGCCCGGAGCAGATCGCGGACGAGCTCTCCCTCTCGATGGAGACGGTGACCTGGCTTCTGACGCAGCAGCGGAGTGCCGAGGCGCCGAAGGACGTGCACATCGACTGGACGGCGATGAGCAGCGACGCGGGGATGCTCGACCTTGTCGGGCAGATGCTGGTCAGGCGGCACGAGGGCGCCGCCGCAGACGGGCAGTTCTTCTCCGGCCCCGATGCCGCAGCATACGACACCGTCGTCGGCATCTCCCTCTCCGGAGTCCCGATGGCGACGATCATCGCCGGCCGGACAGGGAAGAGGCTTGCGATCTATCACCCGGCAAAACACAGCCCTGCCGAGAAGAAGGTCGGTTCGATCTCCGGGAACTTCGCTTCCATCGCCGGGCACGCCTGCGTCATCGTCGACGACGTGATCACGACAGGCAGGACACTCCACGAGGTCGTGGACTACCTGCGGTCTCACGGGGCGAGGCCGGTCGCGATCTGGGTGATCTTTGACAAGAGGGACGTGCGGGCCGTCGAGGGAGTGCCTGTCCTCCCGCTCTGCACGGTCTCGCGGATTGACTGAGATCCCTTTTTTTGGCACCAGAGAATCCAATTCTGGCGTGTCCGGGGCACATCAAAAATGTCCCTGAAGAGAAATATAGTTGGAACTTGAGAAAATCGGCTTTGTAGAAATCCTGGCTCTGTAAAAACCCTCACCTTTTCCGTGTATGAACGTGGCCCAACCGCCTTCCTACATCTTCGCACCGGGGGACTACGCCCCCGGACCCCTGCTCAGGATTGGTCCCGGGAAGACAGGGTCGGTGTCCTGAAGGAGGAGGCCATCCCTGTCCCCATCTTAATGACAGGGAGTATGGGATGAGGAAGCGATAGCGACCGTGAGAAAACCGTAGGTTTTCGAGCGGCAACCTCCCGGACCAGACACTTCCGAATATAATTTTTCGGCTTTGTAGAAATCCTCCTCCATCGGTTGATAGTGCGTGCTGATCCTCTGCCTTCCCCTTCCCGTTCGCCGGGGGACTACGCCCCCGGACCCCCGCGCGAGGATTGGTCCGGGAAGAAAAGGTCGGAGTCCTGGAGGAGGAGGGTTGCGAGAATGAAGTACACGGTGATAATCCCCAGCCAGAGGTCGAAGGAGATAGGGACGGCCTCGAAGGTGCTGAGGAGTTTTGCGGCGCCGATGAGAAAGACCGTGCCCACCAGGAGGAGGAGGACGGCGGCATACACCCGCATCAGGTCTTTGACAAGGGGGCCGAGGTACCGGCCCACCGCTTCGGGGATAGACTGACCACCATTCCGGTACGAGAGGAGACCGGCACAGTAGTCGTGGACACCACCGACAAGGATGCAGCCGAAGGTGATTCCAGAGGAAGGCCACCGGCCCCCAGAGAGCGCCGGCGACCGCCCCATAGATCGGTCGAGGCCGGCGATGTTGAGGAACTGGATGAGAAACACCCGCACTTTCCCCATCGGGACATAGTCGACGCCGTCACCATGGGCGACGGCAGGCGAGGCTCCCGGTGCACCGGCCCCGAAGACACGTTCCAGGCGGGGGGCGAAGAGGAAATAGCCGAGACCGATAATCCCGAAGAGGGCAAGCAGTGTGAACATAGGGATGCCGGATAAATGCTGGAATAGAATCATCGGAGGGTTGATATTATCCTGGCGATCTTCTCCGGAACACCGTGGGCATGTTCCTCTCCAGACGGCCAGGAGGCTTTACGATCTTGCCCCCGGCAAAGCACAATCCAACCCAGGGGAAAGACGTTTCCATTCCTGGGAGTATCGCCCGCTCAAAAGGCAGTCAGGTGTCATCGTCGGCAACGGCATCACTTCTGCACGATCTCGCGGATCGACTGAGATCCCCCTTTTTTCTCCGCCGCCAGCGCTGTCACGATGCCGTGACAACGGCAGGCGGTTCCAACAATCATCGGATCGCCCATTTCTGATGCTTCAAGAACGGCGATCACGTCCGGCCCGGAGAGGGCACCTATGCCCGGGGCCAGTTGCAGGCTTTCAAGGATCCATGCTGCCGGGAAGGCCTGCCTCAAAAGGGCAAAAAGAGGGACGGGACGTGTTATCCCTGTGGCCGGGCAGACCTGCGGTGCCGCACAGGCAGAGAGGCACCTTCCCGAAGGGTTGTACGAGACGACAAGAGACCCCTCTCCGGCAGAGACAAGAATACCAAGTGGAATACGGCAGGAAAGGTGATCAGTGCCGTCGATGTCGGGTACCCGGAGGGAGTGGGCCTGCACAAGGGCCGCCGCGACATGGAGAGGAGCGGTGGGGAAGACGTAGGCAGGCCTTTCAGCGAGGATCACTCCGAGAGCGACGGCGATCCCGCCCAGGACAAGCACACACTCGCAAGAGCGGAGGGACTCTGCCGCGAGGCAGGTCGGGTCGGGATCGACGACCGCACACTGCAGGCCTCGGTCCAGAAGGTAACGGGCGCAGGCAACCCCATACACCCCCCCACCGATGACCACGCCGTCGAACATGGATGCCATCATCCGAGATCAGTCACCGGCGCGATCCTCGGGGGCACTGTCCGCGTGACCTTCACCGCCGGGCCCCGCGGCGGGGCGACGGTGAGGGTGAAGGTCTCACGGGGTTCAAGGGCGCGGGACGGCCAGACCCTGATGACGAACTCCTCGCCAGGTTCGAGGAGGTCGTCATCGTCGGCGGCGCCGATGGGAAGGGCGTTCAGCCTGTCGGTGATCGTCCAGTTCGGCGGGAGAGGGCTGGTGCTGCAGGTCTCCGAACAGTCTCGCGTGGCGAAGAGGACAGATGCCTGGCTCATGTTGACGGCTCCGACCGATCCGGGAAAGAGCCTGAGGGAGATGGAGACCGAACCGATCCTGCCGGGATCGGCCGGGTCGCCAAACCCTTCGAGAGGGGTATCGACGAGGAGGGCCGCCGAAGAACCGGTAAGGGCGTCGGGGACGATGCCGACAGGGTTGTCCATACCCGGGCCTGTATAGAGATTGAAGGCGATGCCGGCCCCGCCAAGAATGACCAGAAGAAGGATACCCTGTTCCAGCCTGGTGGGGGCAAGGCTGTGATCCATACGCAGCTTTCGGTGCCGATCCATAAAGAATCTCTGCAGACCGGATCTCTGCGCCAGAAGGCATTTCCCCCGGAGGAGGAAGCACACACTCTGCCCCACTCAGAGCAGGTGGGGAGAACACCGGACCATATATATAGAAGTTCTAATCCATATTAATGAGATATCGGAGGATTCTATCATGCTTGCCGGACAGCCAGTTGTCATATTACGAGATAACATCGAGCGTACCAAGGGGCACGAGGCGCAGCAGTCCAACATCCTTGCGGCAAAGGCAATCGCCGCCGCGGTACGGACGACGCTCGGCCCCCGGGGTATGGACAAAATGCTCGTCTCCGGAAGCGGGGATGTTACAATCACGAACGACGGAGCGACGATCCTGCGTGAGCTCTCGGTCCAGCACCCCGGCGCCAAGATGATGGTCGAGGTCGCCGAGACGCAGGACGACGAGGTCGGCGACGGCACCACCACCGCCTGCATCCTCGGCGGCGCCTTCATGGAGCAGGCCGGCACGATGCTCACGAAGGAGATCCACCCGACGATCATCGCCCTCGGCTACAGGAAGGGTATGGAGAAGGCGCTGGAGGTCCTCAACGACCTGATCATCACGGTCACGCCCGAGGACCGCGAGATCCTCCTGCAGATCGCATCCACCTCGATGACCGGGAAGTCGATCGAGTCGGTGAAGGAGAAGGTCGCCGGGATCATCGTCGACGCTGTCCAGGCCGTTGCCGAGGAGAAGAACGGGAAGACCGTCATCGACGAGGACGATGTGGCCGTCACCAAGGAGGTCGGCGACTCGATGGACGACGCCGAACTCGTCAAGGGTGTCGTGATCAACAAGACGCGGGTCGCCGACGGGATGCCCCGCAGAGTCGAGAACGCGAAGGTCGCCCTCCTCGCCCAGCCCCTGGAGATCACGAAGACCCAGGTGAAGTCGAAGATCAAGATCTCCGGGAGCGAGCAGCTCACCGCCTTTGGCGAACAGGAGCGCGAGAGCCTGAAGAAGCTCGCCGACGCGATCCGTGACGCCGGTGTCAACGTCGTCTTCTGCCAGAAGGGGATCGCCGACGCCGTCCAGTATTACCTGGCGAAGTACGGCATCTTCGCGGTCGAGGACGTCGCGGAGAAGGACATGAAGTTCGCGGCAAAGGCCCTCAATGCCGTGATCGTGAACAAGGTCCAGGAGATCTCACCCGAGGTCCTCGGCACGGCCGGGTATGTCGAGCAGTTCGAGGACGCCGACCTGGTGAAGATCGCCGAGTGCCCGAACCCGAAGGCCGTCACCATCCTGCTGCGGGGCTCAACCCAGCACCTCATCGACGAACTCGAACGTGCGGTCGAGGACGCCCGCCGCGTTGTCCAGGACGCCCTTGAAGACGGGACCTTCGTCGTCGGCGGGGGCTCTGTCGAGGTCGAGATGATGCTGCGGATCCGCGACTACGCGGCAAGCGTTGGCGGCAGGACCCAGATCGCCCTCGAAGCCTATGCAGCGGCCTTCGAGGACATCCCGAAGACTCTCGCCGAGAACTCGGGCTTCGACCCGATCGACAAGGTCGTCGAACTCAAGCAGGCCCACACCGCCGGCAAAAAGTACGCTGGCCTCAATGTCTACACCGGCGAGGTCGTGGACATGAAGGCCGAGAAGGTCTTTGAGCCGGCACGGGTGAAGAAGCAGGCGATCATGTCCGCAACCGAGATGGCGGCAATGCTCGTCCGGGTCGACGACATGTTCGTCACCGTCAAGAAGGGTCCCTCGGGCCCTGTCGCCTGAAGCGATGAAAAGCCGGGAAAGTCCCGGCACCCTGTTTTTATCCGGTTGTCCTGCCCGACCGGAGGGTCGGGATATATCCGCCCCTTCTTGGAGAGGAGCGGCGCCGGCAGGCACGGGAGGACGCGGTCACGTAGAGAGGCGGCGCATCCATGCCATCGCAAAGGTTATGAACGCAGCCGACAGATAATAATAGCCGGACAGGCCGGGGTAGTCTAGTCCGGGAAGGCGGTAGCCTCGAAAGCTACTGGTGTTTGACACCTCGGGAGTTCAAATCTCCCCCCCGGCGTTTCCCTCCATTTTGCACGGTGTGACAGGGGAGAGCGGGAGCCCTCCGGAAAGTTCCTTTTCTGCAGCAGCATATGTGTAGGCATCCTCCCTTCTTCTGACGCATCGCCAGAAGGAGTCTGACGCCATACAGGTGAGAGGGGAGGGACACCGATACGTCGTCCCCGACCCGCACACATATGTGCCCGGCCACCGAAGTACCTGCCTCAATCCCTCCCGGAACCGGAGACACATAATGACCGACACGATCAATATCACTTTTACCGAATCATCCGCCGGCGCCCTCAATGCCGCGGGCAGGCCAGCACTCGCCCTCCCTGACGACCTTTCCCTCGGGCCGATCGACCCGTACGATCTGGAGGCGAGAGAGGCCTTCTTCCGGGCTCTGTATGCCGGGACCGAGTACGAAGCCAGGTACGCCGACGACCTGAACGCTATCACGGCGTTCTGGGAAGAGACACGGCCCGGCACCGCCCGGCGTGTCGTCTGGCTCACCCGGCGGTCTGCCCGGGAGTACGCCGGTTTCCTGGAGTTCCTCAGCAGGGAGCCCGACCCCTGCGGGATCGAAGTCGTCGACCTCACCGACGGGATCGATGTCCTGTACGAGGACGAACCCGATCCGGGCCCTGACAGGATCGTCCCGATCAGCCTCGGCGAACTCGAGCCGGATTGGCTCGCCGCTCAGCAGGACGAAGGACGGGCACTCACACCGGACGAGGCAGAATATTATCTGCGCACCTGGAAACAGTTAAAACAGGACGAGGACAGTCAGGACGTCCGCACCCTCTGGCGGGGGCAGCTCTGCCATACCGTCTCAGCTACCATCCCCCAGGCCGTCCTTGACGCTGTCCCGGACGAGTGGACGAGTGCGGCCCGGGTTATCGGCGACGCCCTCGGAGCCCTCTCCATGGAATACGATCAATGCGGCGACGCCTATCTCTATTCTCGCCTTCTCGGCCTCGTCGAGATGGGGTGGGTCGAGGCCGATGGCGACACCCGGGCGATGCACATCCTGCAGGTGCGCAGGGCGCCGACAGAGTGAAGGCCGTGTCACGGCCGCTGGGGACCTGAAAAAAAGTTCAGAGAGGCAGATAGCCGGCCAGCCCTGCCATCAGGAGGAGAAACACAGTCGCCACGGCGAAGACGAAGATGAGGGCGATCGTGAGGAGGACAAAGCCGAGGAGGTGGAGAAAACCCGTCTCCCTGTACGGCACCGCACCGTCGTTCACCTTCTGGGCGGTCACGTAGGCGTCGTAGATGCCATAGGCCCAGACGATGATGCCGGGGACGAGGAGGAGAAGGGAACCGACCATCACCCCGATGAAGAAGAGGAGGCCCTTCCCGTACTGGCCGTTGTAGGCCTGGCCCATCCCGCCCCAGACAAAGGAGGCGGAAGCGGCGATTGCCGGATCCTTTCGGGGATGGGAGGGGGTCGCATCGCACTCGTGGGAGAGATCCGATACCATGAGAGATCTTGCCCCTCAGAGGATAAACACCCGCCGCTCCCATCCTGCAGGGGGCATCAGCAGACCTGGTCAGAGCGGTCAACCGGGCAGACACCCCTCCCCTGACACCGGAGAGAGCCCCCACACGAGCGAACCTATTTCTCCTCCATCCTCCACCCCTCGCCATGGCCGGGCCAGACCAGATGACCGCCCCGCGGCAGACCGCCATGAGGCTCATCCTTCTCCTTGGCATCGTCAGCCTCCTCGGCGACATCGTCTCGAACGGGGCGAGGAGCGTCACCGGCCCGTACCTCCTCACCCTCGGGGGCTCTGCCGCCATCGTCGGCCTTGTCGCGGGTCTCGGGGAGTTCACCGGCTACGGCCTGCGTGTGCTCACCGGCCTCTACTCAGACCAGACACAGCATTACTGGCGGATCGTCTACCTCGGCTACGGCCTCCTCCTTGCCATCCCCTTCCTCGCCCTGACCGGCACCTGGGAGGTCGCCGCCGTCCTTCTCATCACAGAAAGGATCGGCAAGGCGATCCGGGCACCGGCACGCGACACCATCATCTCCCTCGCAGCCTCGCCTGTCGGCCGGGGCTGGGGGGTCGGCGTCCACAAGGCCCTCGACCAGGTCGGCGCGATCATCGGCCCCCTCCTCCTCGCCGCGGCGATCCTGACCGGCGGCGGATACCAGACCGGCTTCGCCTTCCTCGCCCTCCCGATCGTCCTCCTCTTCGTCTTCCTCGCCATCGGGAAGAGGGCCGTCCCAGAACCTGGCATCTTCGAGAGGTCGGACGAAGATGCAGCCGTCCCGGCGGCACGGCGTTTCGTCCCGTACGCCACCTTCCTCTTCCTTGCAATGGCCGGGTTTGCCAGTTTCCCCCTCATCTCCTACCACATGAAGGTCCAGGGGCTCATCGCAGACCCGAGCATCCCCCTCATCTATGCCGGGGCGATGGCCGTCTCCACACTGGTCGCCCTTGGCGGGGGATGGGCCTACGACCGGATCGGGACGAGAGCCCTTCTCCTCATCCCCCTGATCAACATCGCCATCCCGGCCCTCGCCTTCAGCACCGCCCCATCTCTCATCGTCCTCGGCACCCTCATCTGGGGGGTCGGCATCGGCCTCCACGAGACGGTGATGCGGGCGTCCCTGGCCGACCGGACAGCCACCGAGATCAGGGGTCAGGCCTTCGGCTACATCTATGCAGTCTATGGCACAGGCTGGTTCCTGGGGAGCACGGTGATGGGCGTCCTGTACGAGGTCTCGGTCGCCCACATCATAGGCTTTGTTGCGATCACGGAGGTTCTCGCTGTCGCCGCGTACGTCTGGATGCGACAGGGGCGCGTCAGACGCCTATAGAGATAATAGACGAACTATAGACTCATTCGACAATCTTCATCGAGCATTCTCAAGGACGAAGTATGATGCAGAGCACCCCCCTTCCTGTACAGAACATCTTGACTCCCATCTCCGTCATCATAAACGAACTTGACGAGGGAATCGCGATTCTGGATCCAAACGGCCAGATTGTTCAGGCGAACCGAAAACTCGAAGAACTTGCAGGATGCAGGCCCTCCTCAGACGCGATAGAGTTCATCATAGAACACTTTACGCCTGTACGGGAGAGAAAGGAGATCTTTGCGGCCCTCCTCAAGACAACCTTCAAGAACAGGCTTATCATCAGGGGTTTCCGATGCCGTTCGCAGGGGAAGGGAGGGCGGCAGATCGAGTATTCTACCCATGTCATAAACAGCGGACCCTTCACAGGCCTCAGGATTGACCAATTCCAGGTAGTGCAGGAAAGAGAAAGACAGCCACATGCTAGATCTTCGACCGGTTCGACAAAGTCAATGGCAAAGTTCCCGTCAAGGTCCATGACCACCAGAACAGCACCGTCCTTTGGACAGACGCTGTTGCATTCGTAACAATATGCATATCCCCCGAAAGGGAGAAAAAAGCCACCTCTCGTTTTTTTAAGAAGACCTGAGCCAAACCCTTCCAGAAATGCACTGTACAAAGTGTCCTGCCGTACACTCGCAGAAGGGGATACAAACGCAGATTCACGTCGGTTCGTGCAACAGGGGCACGTCTCCGGCCTGCGCCTCGACACATTCAGGAAGAGAGAATAGAACCATCCTCAGGGGATGGACAGAGGGAGGTTCCGCACCCCGGTGACCTGAAGGCGAGTCGAGTAGGTCCCGGCAGAATGGCCGGCCCCGGATACCTGCCCCGCCGCGAGGTCGCGCAGGAGAATATCGCGGATCGCCATGTGGGCATAGACCTGGATATAACTCCGCTGGTCATGGGTCCACCACCTGTTCACCGGCGCGACATGGCCACAATACGGACACAAACACTGGGCCTCGGGTTCGTCCTCGAACTTGTATATCCTGTTCGAACAGAGGAGGTTGAAGGAGTTCAGCCGTGCCCGGGAGATCCACTCGACCTCGCGCTCGTTCAGCTGCATCTTGAAGTTCCTCCGGCAGGCAGGGCAGGTCCGTTCAATATAGCCCTCGTCATCAAAGGGGAACGGAATACGGATATGAATATCATTCACGGGTGCTCACCACCGGGGGTCTCCTCCGGGAGGGCCCGGACATGAGTGTTCCCCATCCATCGAATGTTACCTCCTCTCATATACCCTTCGATATGGTGGTGTGCCCGGGCACATGACATCTTTCCCCCGACACATGCAGGAAAACCTGCAGTATCGGGAAGTTAGATATGGCGAGGTGTCCGAGTGGTGGTGGAATGTTCCTCCTCTGCCACCTCGCCGCCGGTATCGTCCTCGGCCTCATCCTCGCCGGGGCGGTTGGGGAGAGGCGGGCCGTCGTTGCGGCGTGCGCTCTCGGCGCCATCCTCCCCGACCTCGTCGACAAGCCCCTCGGCTATATTATTCTCGCGGATTCGGTCGGCTACGGCAGGATCTATACGCATACTCTCCTCTTCCTCGTCCTCGCCCTTGGAGTCGGCCTCATCATCTTCTGGAGGTTCAGATCCCCTCTCGTCCTTGCCGGTGCGGCCGGGGTCGCCTCCCACCAGGCCCTCGACACGATGTGGGCTTATCCGGCAAACTGGCTCTATCCATTTCTCGGCCCCTTCACGGGAAGAGCGGAGAGCCGCGACCTCTGGTCTCTCCTCATGTCCGAACTCTCCGAACCGTCAGAGTGGGTTCTCCTTGCGGCCCTCTTCATCGTCGCCCTTCTCCTCCTGAAGAAAGAGTTCAGGACGGCACTTTTCGACCGGGCAGGCCCGGCCCTTGAAAAGGTCAGACTGCCCCTCGGGGGAGCGCTCATGCTCCTTGCCGGCATCATGATCCTTTCAGGGGTGTTCTCCCTGCACGGGATCCCGACCGGCCTCGAAAAGCCCGTGGACCTCGTCCTCTGCGGCCTTGTCCTTGGAGGCGCCGGCCTTGCGATTGCGCGGATCCACCGCCTGATCGACAGTGCCTGAAAGACCTGAAAAAAAGGCTTTGTAGAAATCCTCCTACATCGGTTGATAGTGCGTGCTGATCCTCTGCCTTCCCCTTCCCGTTCGCCGGGGGACTACTCCCCCGGACCCCCGCGCGAGGATTGGTCCCGGGAAGAAAAGGTCGGAGCCCTGGAGGAGGAGGCCATCCCTGCCCCTATCTTAATGGCAGGGGGTATGGGGGACGGCAGCCCCCGGGACCAGGCATTTCTGAACAGAATTTTTTCCCCTATCACTTCAGGAAGTACTTTCCCGCAAGGGTTTCTACAGAGCCGAAAAAAAGGAAAGAGATATTACTGCTTCCGGATCATCCGGTAACTCACGACCGCAAGGGCAACGACGACGACCAGGATGACGAGGGTCGGGAGGAGCGGGAAACCGCCCTCACCGGCTGGCGCTGGGGTCTCGCCTGTCTGGACTGTGGTTTCGCCGACCGGGACGGTCGTCGTCGTGGTCTGGCCGGTTGTGGCCGTGGTCACGGCCACAAGCCCGATCACAGAGAGGCCGTTGGGGGACTGGGCCTCGAAGACATACTGTTTGTCGGCATTATAGCCCTTGAAGACCGTCTCCAGCACCTCGGTGGTGCCGTCGTCGGCCTGCCTGACGATCCTCATTTCATTGACACCGCCGTGGGCGGTCACCCATGCCGGGTCGACTGCCATCGTGATCGTCGCCGGGCCGGTCGCTTCAATGCCGGTCTTCTTGACGGTGAGAGTGTAGGCGACGTCGCCGACGTCGAGGCCTCCGCTGCGCAGGGCAAAGCGGTAGGCCGATACGACGCCCTCTGCCGGCTTTTCGTCGAGGGTGGCCGAGAGGTGGGCGCCTGCAGGGAAGGAGGAGAAATGGGCGACGAAGTTCGCCGCCGCACCGCCGACCTTATCGAAGGTCCCGGTCATCGGAGTGCACTTCACTGTCACGTCGGTGACCGTGCCGGTGACGATATCGCCATTGCGGGAGATGCCAGAGGTCTTGATCACATAAGTCAGGCCGTTCTGCTCGACGGTGATCGTGTCGCCCGCAACCTTCACGCGCTTTGCCTTGGATAGATCAAGGGAGAGAGTCTGCGCGTTCCCGCTGGTGGCGAAGGTCGCGCCGGGGACGGTGAAGGTGGTGTAGACGCTCGAAGCGGTGGAACCGCTCTCCGGTGAGACGACCTCCGAGGGCGTGTAGCTGCCACCGCCGCCACCGCCACTACCGCCACTGCTGGTCGGCGTGGGCGCGACGCTGACCGTGACCTCTTTCTGGTCGAGGGCGACGATGTCATGGTCGGCATTCAGACCCGCGGCATAGACATAGTAGGTGCCTGTGCCGAGGGTATTGAGTGCGGATGCCGGGACGGTCGCCGCCGCGCTGTTTGCATGACCGGAGCAGCCGTACCCGGGGGTGATGGCGATGTCCGACCACCGGGTGCTCGGGGCCGGGGCCGCACCGCCGACCGCGGTGATGGCGTACGTGACTGGCTGGCTGCCGCCGATCTCATGGGTGACGCCCCAGACAAGGAGGTCGGCGATAGTGGCGGACGTACCCATCGAGTCCCAGTGGTCCTTCGCATTCGTAGCAAGAGTGCTGACGTCGACGCTCGCGGCGACGTCGTAGGTCGCGCCCTTCCTGACGATCAGGTAGGCGGTGTCGGTGACGCCGGCCTGGTTGCTGAAGGAGATAGTTGCGTCGGAGGCCCTGCCCACGGTAATTCCTGCCGGGGTCGTCTGGCCGTTCCAGGTGAGCGACCGATCACCGTCCATGATCACGACAGGCAGGGAGGCGAGCACGTAGATCTTCTCCCCAGTCGAGTCGTACCGGGTCGCCGTCAGGGCGTACTTGCCCGGCGTTGGGGCGGTCGCCGCCACGCCACTCATGGATGCGGTGTTACCCGCATTGGCGGAGAACGAGGAGAGAGGCACCTGATTGTCCACAAGAGTCTGGCCGATACTGTTTATCGAACCGGAGAAAGTACCGACCTGCGTCATCTGCCCGGTCGAGGGGTCATAGTGGACGACAGCCTGCGGAGCATAGAGATAGAGGAACTTCGAGGCGTTAAAGAGAGCAGAAATACTGCTGTCGCTGGAAGGGGTATAACTCTCGTTGTTCTTCGCAATGATCGGGTTTCCCGACGCGCCTCCGGAGACTTCCAGATGGGGCGTCGGCACATGGAGGGAGGTGTAGACGGAATAGTCAGCCACCCCGGCCATGGAGAGGGGCCGTTCAAGACTGGCCCTATCAGTCAACCTGACCGTGACACCATGGACAGTTGCCCGGTCTGTTGTGAAGGATCTGTTGAGGTACCTGACAGAGGGAGACCTGATCGTCTTCAGGTCTCCCGGGATCGTCTCCAGCATCCATGCCTTCGACACCGCAGGGTCGGCGACGTCGACAACCTCCAGATAACGGACACTCATGTCATTATACTGGTAGGTTTTGTCGAGAGTCACGTTCATGACGGTGGGGCACGCAGACGCTGGCACGATGAGGAGGCAGAGGAGTCCGAGGAAGAGGAGCGGACTCAGGAGCATCCGTGATCGTACACGTTTCGACATAGCACACAGATAGATTTTTGAAAAGATATACTTTATTATTAATAACGGGAATAAAACTACGGAATTTTTAGATTTAGGTAGTTACCATGACCTCTCATCAAAAAGGCTGCATCGTATTGATCATCCTCCTTTGCACCATGGCCGGGACAGCATATGCCGCCACGATCACGGCATCTCCTGACCAGATCGACGAGGGTGGGACGGTGCGCATCAGCATCTCCGACCTCCAGGACGGCGCATCCTTCTCGCTCAGGATCGATGCGAAGTTCGCGGTCTCGCCATCGTCGAAATTCACGTACAGCACGGACAACTTCGTGCTGCCCATCGCCCTGAGAGACGCCGAGACGACCGTGCATACGGAAAACGCGCAGACCATCGAGGTGGCCATTAAAAAAGGTGGGACCACGAAGGGGATGAGGGGGATCGCCGATGCCAGCGGATCGATCACCACCACACTCCTCGACAACATCACCGCAGGCACCTATGACCGGATCAGCCTTACCGGCACGGCGATGGAAGGCAAGAACACCATCGTCACAGGTGTAAGCCTCACCGGCGAGAAGCAGGGGCCGAACAATTCTGAGATCTCCTTCACCGTAAACGGCATCCAGGACGGCACCGTTACGATCACCGCCCTTGTCGACGGTGCGGAGAAACTGAGAAAGGTCGTCACCATCGGGAAAGGCATCTCACCGGTCGAGACATCCTCATCATCAGGGAGTTCGGGCGGGGACGGAGGGAAAGCCGCGGCAACGTCCACGCCTTCACCCACCGTTGCATCGGTGGACGGCACGGTCAGGCTGACAGGCACGGGCACGGGCGGGATCTCCATCCTCAACGTGAAGGCGGAGAAGGTACCCGCGGAATGGCAGGCTCTCACCGGCGTCTATACCCTCACCCCTGCAGGAACTGCCTTCTCTCCGAAGGCAGGCCTGAACTTCAGGATCCCGGCGGCGGCAGACCCCGAAACCGGGACACTCTTCCTGGCACGCTATGACGGCGGGGCATGGCACCAGGTGCCTTCCCGGATCGACGGCGACTGGATCCGCGCGGAGATCCCGGCGGCCGGCACCTACGCCCTCATGACCTTCGCCCCGACGGCCACGGCCCAGACACCGGTCATGACGGCGACCGGTAGTGAGACCACGGCGGCCCCTTCGATGACAACAGTTCTATCGTCGACTCCCGTGCCTCCGTCCACCCAGAAATCAGGATTGAGCATTTATCCTGCACTCGGAGTTCTTATCAGCCTCCTGTATCTCGCAGGGAGACAGAAGAGAGAATAATATTATAAACATCCTGACAAGAGATCACGAAAAAAAGGGGATGACATGGACCAGGAAGAGTATTATCAGAGAATCTTCGAGGGCTTCGAGCCGCATAACGTACCAAAAGACCTCGCCATCGTCATGTTATGTACCGTGGTGAGCATCCTGTGCGTCTACCTCCCGATTCTCAACACAAGTCCCCTCCGGGTGGCCTTCGGCCTGCCCATGGTCCTGTTCATCCCGGGTTATGCACTGATCGCCGCACTCTTCCCGGAGAAGGACGACCTCGACGGGATCGAGAGGGTTGCGCTCTCTTTCGGCCTCTCGATCGCGGTCAGCCCCCTGATAGGGCTTGCCCTGAACTACACCCCCTGGGGGATCAGGCTCGACCCCATACTCACAGCCCTCACCCTCTTCACCTTCGCCATGCTTGCCGTCGCCCACTGGCGACGGGCGGTGGTCCCGGCGGAGAAACGATTCGTCGTACCCTTCAGGGAGATGGCGACAGAGGCAAAGGCAGACCTCTTCCCCGAGAACCAGTCACGCACGGACAGAGCCCTCTCCATCGTCCTCGTCCTTGCAATTCTCCTTGCCATCGTCACGACCATCTACGTGCTCGCCGTTCCCAAGGAAGGAGAGCACTTCACCGAGTTCTACATCCTCGGGCCTGGCGGAAAGGCCGCAGACTATCCGACCGCCTTTGCGGCAGGGAGCAACCAGTCGGTGATCATCGGCATCGGGAACCACGAGTACCGCGACATCACCTATACCGTCGAGGTACTGCTCACATCCCAGGCCTTCGACCCGACGACCAACACTTCTGTCCTCCGTGACATGGAGATGATCGATCGGTTTGCCGTCACCGTTCCCCACAACCAGACAGTCGAGGTGCCTTTCCCCTTCACGATCGAAAGAACCGACATGAACCGCCTGGACTTCATTCTCTTCAACGAAACTTTACCATCAGACGGCGTCTGGGGAAAGAACAGGCTTGACGCCGCGTACCGGGACCTCCACCTCTGGATAGGGGTCAGGCCACCGGTACAATGATGAGGTGAAGGCCGTCACCCGCAGGCGTCGCCGAGGCGATCCTGCAGGGCCGGCCAAGCCCTTCTGCCGCGATGCAGGCGACGAGGCTGCAGAACGGACACCCGACCATTGTGCAACACTTTGGGGATGCCGCCCGAACCCTTCTGCACCCCTCGATCAGGGCAAAGTCGGTCAGGTCAACGACGAGGTTCTCGCCCTCGAACAGCACCGATGCCGTAGCAGCGATCTCAAGCCCGTCCTCGATCACCTCCCTGATCGCCTCGCAGAGGTGTTCCTTCTCATCAGGAACCTCGAACGAAGCATTTGTCCGGAGGTACGAGAGAAGGGGTGCACAGAGAGGTGTGATGACCACAGCGTCACCCTCCGGCGTCATGCAGTAGGAGGTGGCGTCAGGAACAACGCCGGGCACCTTCGATCCTGCCGGTATCATCTCCAGGATCCTGCCATATTCATCCGGTGGGAGGAACCTGGCATCGCCCTGGACACCAAGGTCCGCGATGAGGGTCGCAACCGCAATCGTGCCCTGGACAGGGAGAAGCGCGGCGATCGCGGGGTCGAGGGACTCCTTCTTCGAGAGGGCAAGGAAAAAAGCCCCGGTGACAAAACACCCGAAGCCGGAGAGGACGAGCATGGCTGTTGTGAGGTCGCCACGGCCGCTGACGACGGCAAGGAGAAGAGCGGCCGCAGCAGCCAGAAGAAGCAGGAGTGCGGCCTGAAATGTCGTATCCATCTCAGAAAATCTCATAGGTCACCCTTTTGTGCTTTCCAGACTGTTCTGGCCCATGAAACAGCGACGAAACCAGTCCCTGCAAGGACTGTCAGGGCGAGTGAAGCCAGGGGAAGGGCCGCATGTCGCATACCTGCCAGGGGAACGGCGAGGAGGAACAGCAGCACCGAGAAGACCAGATAGGCCTTTCTCTCGCCTTTCGTGGCAAAGCAATCCAGTTCAGCGCCCGCACAGGCGAGGACAGGGAGCATGACGGTGACGGCCCAGAGAGGGGAGGAGAGGCCGGCCGCAACTGCAACAAGGCACCCGGTACAGAGGTGCAGGAACCACCGTCCCTCCGCAGTCCGGGTCAGCGCCACCACACCGATGTACGCGGCGGCCGCCGCAAGTCCCGGGAGGTACTCCCCGCCGGCGATCGCGGCCAGAACCCCGGCAAGCACGACGGCTCCCTGCCAGATCCTCAGGTCCATTCAGATCACCTCCACCTGAAGAGTGCGGCCTGCCCCGACCTCCCTTTCCACATGCCCCTGCTCCTCTGCCGGCACCCTGAGTCTGACGCCGAGTCCTTGATGGAGCGCTTCCATGACGACCTGGGAGAGGTGGCTGCAGTCACCGCGGCCGGTCGCATAAATGACGACCGCCGCGGCCCCGGACGAGCGCATCGCCCCGGCAACCGCCAGCCTGAAGGGGAGAGGACCTTTTTCACCCCCGAAAGTCGGAATGAGAGAGATGAGGCGCCCCCTGAATGCCCCCTCTCCACCGGCAGGGGGGGCGCGGACCCGTGCCCGCACACTTGCCGGGTCCAGGTAGCGGTAGAGATGGCCGGCCCGTTCAATCGGTCGGATCGCAGCAAGGGCGGCAATAAATTCTTTTTGTTCCGGGGAACCCCGTACGTACGTAACAATCTCTCCTCCAGAGATAAGAAGGAGCGGGCAGGCGTCGAAGTGCGTGCAGATCCCTTCGGCTTCCCCGCTGGCGGCGATCGAGAACCGGGCAAAGTCCTCCGCCCGGGGGGAGTCATGGAGATCGGGCAGGTCGATGATGACCAGAGGCGCACCGCCGCTGAGGCCCTCGGGCTCGCGGATATAGAGAGACCCAAACTTTGCCGAGAGTTTCCAGTCGATACGAGCCAGGTCTTCGCCAGGGATGTATTCGTGAAACCCCCGGATATCCTCGCCAGCAAGGAGGGACTGCCCTCCCCCTTCGCCCAGACCCTCGCCGATACCCCGGCCGTACCCCTGTTCCCGGATAGATTCGGGGACAACACGGAGGAAAGGCAAACAGAGATCAGAGCGGCTCACCCTGACCGTTCCCGAGAAGAAAGGGTCACGAACGAAAAGGGCAACACCTCCGAAGGAAGTTTCGCCGGCGGCCATAGGCCTGAGGACGTACCTGATAGAAATATGGCCAGACTTCCGTTCTTCGGCGACCTGAACTCCATCGAGGATCGCAACAGCCGGCAAAATGTCCTCCGCACTGACAGAAAGAGGAAAGGAAGCGTCGTAGGTAACGAGTGTCCTCACCGGCAGGCGGCCCCCCTGCCGTATAATTCTCTTCCCTGCCGTCCGTTCAACAACCACCGAACTCACAAGATCCGTGACGGCACGGCAAAAAAGGGCGGCCCTGAAGAGTATGAAGAGAGCGATCACACCGGAAACAGCAACCCCGGCAATATCGTCAAAGAGCGCTGCATAGACGCCAAGGGTCAGGGCAAGCACTCCCAGGCCCTGCACCGCGGGACCGGCCCTCACAGCTCAGGACACCTCGACGATCTGGAGAATCTCGCGCACAACCTCCCCTGTCGTCACATCGCCGATGAGGGCCTCGCGTTCGAGGATGAGGCGGTGACCGAGAACAGCGGGCGTGACCGCCTTGACGTCGTCAGGAATAACATAGGTCCTCCCCTGCAGGGCGGCATGGGCCTTCGCACCCCGCAACAGGGCAAGGGAACCGCGGGCGCTCGCGCCAAGCCTGATGTCTCCATGGGTCCTCGTTGCAGCCACAATATCGGCAATGTAGTGGAGGATCGCCTCGCTGGCATAGATCTGCCTGACAACGCCGATCATCCGGGCAATCTCTTCCGGCGTCAGGAGGGGGGCGAGGGAGACCTCGTAGTCTATCCAGTGAAGACGCCCGGTCTGGTCGCGCCGGAGAAGTTCGAGTTCGTCGTCAGAGTCAAGGTAGGAGAGGGGGAGGCTGAACATAAACCGGTCGCGCTGTGCTTCCACAAGAGAAAACGTCCCCTCGAACTCATAGGGGTTCTGCGTTGCCAGCACAATATACGGTTTCGGGAGGGAATGGGTCTCGCCGTCGATCGTCACCTGGTGCTCGCTCATCGCTTCGAGGAGGGCGGACTGGGTTTTCGGGGTCAGGCGGTTGACCTCGTCGACGAGGAGAACGTTCGAGAAGACCGGCCCCTTCTGCAGGACAAACTTGCCGGTCTCCGGGGAGAAGATTCTCACGCCCAGTATGTCGGCGGGCTGGACGTCCACCGCACCCTGGACCCGCCTGAATGAGGAGGAAAGAAGGCGCGCCATGATCTTCGCGATCGTCGTCTTTGCCGTCCCAGGAACGCCCTCAAGCAGGACCGCACCTTCGGTGAGGATGCCGATGAAGGTCATCTGGATGAGAGGTTCGTTGCCGACCACATAGCGCTGTGCGGCCTTGAGGATCTCCGCATAGGTATCGGCGATCTGGTTCACACTCTCCTCTGTCACGCCCATGCCGTCTACTTCCCGTTCCATTTTCTGAAATAACATGCAGCCGCAAGGATGAAAAGGGCAACGATACCGATCTGGAGAAGGGGCCGCTCCTTCACCCATCTGATGGCCCCGGTCACAGGCCCGGCCGTTGCCGTCCTGCTCCCCTCCTGGTCGACGAGAAGCCCCGGGCGGAGGGCGAGGAGGTTCTCGATGAACTGCCTGTTGTCCTTCCCCGTGCCTGCCATTGAGTTGAGGAAGATGCCGGGATCGCTGACGACGATCACCTCGCCCCCACCAATCTTCTCGCGGGCGCAGACGATGAAGCGGCCCATCTGTTCGTCACCATCAAGAGAGGAGTTCCCATCGGTGTCGACCCAGGAGAGAAGAGAAGTCTGGAGAAGGGGGTCGCCACCCTCCAGTGCCGCCGGCCTGTCGAGAAGGACGGCCGAAACATTCAGAAGAATCGAAGCATTTTCAACGGGGTATGCCGCAACCGCTGCGGCGGCACCGTATTCCCGGTCCACAGAGACGACAGGGCCGGAGAGGATCCGGACCGAGGCATCGAGCGCCCTGAGCATGGCGTCACCGTCCCCGAAATCGTCGCAGAGAATGATCGTGTTGTTGCGCGCCAGGAAGGCGCGCCAGGCTGCAACCCGTACGGGGTCAGGAGATCCGGAGGGGGCGATGACCAGGAGAGATACATCGTTGTAACCAGCGAGGTCGGCAGGGTCGCGGACCTCGTGCACACCCTTCTCCTCAAGGAGGGCGAAGAATGAGGATGTGCCATTCCACTGGACATTGTAGCGACTATACTGGTCGTAGGAGGTGGTGAGGTGAATCCCGGCGACAAGGAGGAGGACCAGGAGGGCGGCCACCGCAACAAGAGCACCGCCCCCCCTCATCTCACTCCTCCCGAGACATAGATCCCTGCGGATCCCGGAAGCCCCTGAAACCGGGAAAAGTATTCTGCCTGGATTGCGGCAGGGTCGAGGTCGGCGCAGAGGTCAGGGTGGAACCATGACGCGAGGTACTGGCGGCCGATGAAATACTGCGGCCCCTCGACGAGGGAGGTGTGGACCACGAAGACCTGCCCGGCTTTTACGGCACGGGTACCGGACCAGCCCGGCCTCCTGCCGATTGCATTTCGTACCTCGATGAAACGAACGGGGATCCGGTCGCCATACCCGCCCATCAGGTACGGCTCGCTGCCGACACGTTTGACGACATATTCAGGGTCCACAGCAAGAACCGCAGTGTCGCTCACCTTTTCGGTGCCGCTGAAGGCAGGCCGGCCACCGGCGGCTTTGACTTCCTCGCAGAGAGGCGTCCCCTCCCCGCACGCGGTGTAGTCAACGACGTCCTCGGCATAGACGACCGGCGCCTCGCGCGGGTGAAGGCCAGCCAGGCAGGCGCGCACCCGTTCCTCTTCCTCGTCGATGAAGCGGGAGAGAGCGGCGGCACCGTCGTTCAGGCCAAGAAGATCTCCAAGAGCCCTGACGTCCCCGAGATAGGATGCGGGGGAGGAGCAGGCGACACGCACGACAGGAAGGCCGGCCTCTGAAATGGCCTGTGCAGCACGGTCCCCGCCTGCGCCCGCCTCGACGAAGACGGCATCGGGAGCGAGGGAGAGGAGCGCGGCAGTGTCGGGGTGTTCGGGGCTCCCGACCACTGCACGGCCCGCCATCTCAGGGAAGAAAGCCGAGGCCTGTGCCGTGGCCGAATCGATCCCGACAACATTCTCCGTCGGGTACCCGATCGAACGGAGGGTCTCCAGCACGGAGGGGTGCATGACGGCTGCACGCCTGACGGGCCGGTCAAACGAAGAGGGGGTGCTCCCTGCCACACCGGCCCATGTCCAGGGCCTGCCGCCCCAGTAATAATAGACAAAGGCGGCGTCGGCAAGGTCGTCCCGCGGCGGTGCCTGACCGGTGCCATTCCGGTATTCGGTGTCCAGGTAGGCAAAGGCCGCCGAGACAAACTCCCCCTCGGAGAGGACGTCATCGCCATTGCCGTCACAGGGCAGGGCCGCTAGAGACGGAGTCACCAGCAGGAGGAGGAATACGGCGACAGGGACAGACCTCACAGAGACCGCCCCCGGAAAAAGGCCGCGGCACCCAGGGCACACAGGGCGGCCCAGGCCGTCCAGCCAGGCAGGCCCGGGGTCGGCCGGGGGGTCCCGGCACCCTCTTCGGATCCGGTCCTGACGGCAACCTCCGTCCCATCGATAGCGCCGTGTTTGTCGGCAAGGAAATCTTCCCATACGCCGGTAAAGGTGCCACTGCCGGTATCGGGGGCACGGACGCGGTACCTGACAATGGTGTCGTTCAGGACGACGAAGGAGATCTGCTGCCCCTTGATCGAGACTCTGCCGGGCGGATGGGTGGTGGAGACGAAGGTGAAGCCCGGGGGGACCGTCTCGACGATGCCGCCGACGGTGGTCCCGCTCAGGTCCAGAGTCACCATAAACTCCTCGCCGGGAGGAGGGGCGGCCGCGATTTCCCGTACAGGGACCGCCTGCACGGGGGCGGCTGCGACCGCCGCGACCATGCAGAGGAGCAGGATGAGGGCAGGCTTCATTATGGAAAATCTGGGGAAGAGGCTCCAGATATAGTTTCCTCACCCGTATGCACCGGCGCGGCGGCAAGGACCGCGGCAAGGGTGTCACAGTCATGGATGTCGGCCACGACCATCCGGGCAAAGAGAGGGAGAGGGAGGAGGGGGCCGAACTTCCAGTCGGCCGGGTCGGGCAGGGGGAGGGCGAGGGCAATGGAGGCGGCAGACCGGGCCCGTATCACACAGAGGGCGCCGTACACCTCCCCGGCCGGGTCAGGGCCGGTCACCCCTTCGACGAGGAGGCAGAGGTCGGATGCCCTGACCTTCGGGCCGTCGCCGAGGGCCTGCGCGAGGAGAGAGGCGAGTACCCTGTTGAAACGGCCGCCATGGCAGGAGAGGACAAAGATGCCTTCTGAGCATTCGGTGACAAGGAAACCTTCGGCAGGGATGCCGGCCCCGATCTCGGTGGCGATGCCCCGGACCGCCGCCTGTTCCCGGTTGGCCAGGGGGAGGGATGACCTGCCGCGGGCGAGGATGCCCTGCACGGAACGGGCGATGACCGGGCTCATCGGCGCACCGCTTCCCGACCAGAAAGGGCGGCGGTCGGAGGCGCGCGAGCCCCCACCCTCACCGACGACAGTGGCGATGCGGTGGCCGGGGTCGAGGGCGATGATCCGCCACCGCCGCCCGCCCAGGGTGCAGACTGTCCCGACTCCCCCGGCGACGAACCGCGCGTCGAGGTCGCCCACCTCCTCGCCTTCCGGCGTGAGGGCCCGGAAAGCGGCGCCCGTGGAAAAGACAGAGAGGAGGGCCGACCAGTGGGACCGGGAGAAGTCACGCTCTGCCGCGGGGCCGGGCATCAGGAAGGGGCCGTCGGCGGCAAGGTAATTGGTGGCGAGGAGGTGGTCGACGATGGCCCCGGCGTCGTCGGGCGCGATGCCGGCAAGGACCGGGGACGAAAGAAGGGACGAAAGGAGGGGACGGCGCGGGAGACGTCCCGCACCGATGAGGGCGAGGAAAAGTTGCTGGACAAAGACCGTGTACGGGAGGGAGGGAGGCCTGAGGGGTTCGACCTCACGCCGCGCCGCCGCTTCGATCGCGCCGGCCGCCAGGAGGAGGTCGAGGTCCGACCCGAGGACGAAGGCCATCCGCGCAGCCCCGCCGCGCCTGCCTGTGCGGCCGAGGCGCTGAAGGAAGGAGGAGACGGATGCCGGGGGGCCGACCTGCACGACAAGGTCGAGGCCGCCGATGTCGATGCCGAGTTCCAGGGTGCTCGTGCAGATGACGCAGGAGGAGGGGACGGAGAGGGAGTCCTCGGCCTCCCGCCGCACCGCAGCAGAGAGGGACGAGTGGTGGACGGAGAGGCGATCGACCTTCCCTTTGAGGGCGGTGGCAAGTCCTTCGGCCTCGCTCCGACTCCGCACAAAGACGAGGGCCCGTTTGCCAGCGACCAGACCGGCGACGGCGACGGCCTGCTCCTCCTTCCCCATGGCAAGAGTGAAGGAGAACTGCTTCTTCCCGGGCCTGACCGGAGAAGCGACGAGGCCGGCCTCGCGGCCGGGGCCGGAGAGCCAGGCAAGGATCTCGCCGGGGTTGCCGACCGTGGCCGAGAGGCCGATCCTCTGGAGGGGCCGGCCGGCGAGACGGTCGAGACGGTCGAGGAGACACCGGATCTGGACGCCGCGCAGGTCGGCGGCAAAGGCGTGGACCTCGTCGACAACGACGAACCTGAGGTGCGCGAGGTCGGGCCTGAGAGAGCGGTCGAGGAGGATCACCTCCAGGGACTCGGGCGTCGTGAGGAGAATGTGGGGCGGGTCGCCGCCCGACCAGGAACGCTCGCCCTTTCCGACGTCCCCGTGCCACTTTGCGACCGAGAGGCCGGCAGGGGTGCAGATCTCCAGCATCCTCTCCTCCTGGTCGTTGATCAGGGCTTTCAGGGGAGAGAGGCAGAGGCAGGCGACGCCGGGAAGACCGCCCTTCAGGACCGTATCGATCACCGGGATGAGCGCTGCCTCGGTCTTGCCCCCGGCCGTGCCGGCGACGACAAGGAGGTCGCGGCCGTCGGCGGCGGCCTGGCAGGCCGCCTCCTGCACCGGGCGCAGGTCGTCCCAGCCGAGGCGACCGGCAATAATGCCCTGAAGAGTGGGATGGAGGGAGGAGAAGACAGCCGACATGGAGAAAAGTGCGGTCTTCGTCCATAACAAGTTTTCATCGCCGAAGAGCAAACCATCATATATGAGGACGGAGAGGCACTACCATGCCTCTCAGCAAGGAGTCGGCACGGCCCATCGTGCCCGGTGCAGCGCCGCTCACCAGACCGGAAATGCTGGCCCTCCTCCCCGACGTGCCGGGGTGGTGTCTGGAGAACGGACGGTTGAGACGGAGGTTCGTCTTCAGGTCCGTCGGCGAGGCATGCACCTTCATCAACGAGGTCATCGCCCTTGGATCGGAAAGCGCCAGCCACTACCCTGACATCTGTCTCAGGAAATACCACGAGGTGGAGGTCTCCTGGTACACCCACTCCTCAGGGGGGTTGACGCGGACAGACTTCGTCCTTGCCGCACAACTGGGGGAGAGGACAGGGCCGAAAGGGTTCTTCAGATAATCCAAACACTTTTTTTTACCGGCACACGGGAAAATGGGGCAATGTCAAAGGTGAGCACGCTCTCTTTCAGGGCGGCAATCCTCGCGCTTCTTTACCCGACCGCTTCGGTTTCATCGTCTATGGGAGGAAGAGAAAGGGCAGTACATTAATCTATCCCCTGCTGCGAGGGAAACTATATACGCTGTGACAACCTTGTTAATATACCGGAGCGAGGTAGGGTAGTCAGGAAATCCCGACGGGCTCATAACCCGTAGACCGATGGTTCAAATCCATCCCTCGCTACTATTCTGATACTTTTTCAAAGCGCAGAGCGTTTTTTCCCCACGACAACACCGTACAGCCCAGGGGCCACATAAAACAAGCATATTTCGCCTGCGGGCAGCTCGAAGATGTGCCTGAGATACTGTCAAACCACCACGAGCACATCCACCCCGGGATGACAGGAAAGAGGATCAGAACTTCTTCTGCCCGAAACATCCAGTCCATGAGGTCATCCCAGAACTGATCAGACCCTCTGTCCTGTCAATGGAATGATCGGTATGCGGTTCTGAAAAATCCTGTTCTGGTGTCTTGTCCGGGGGGTTTCACCCCCCGGTCCCCCCATCATTGCGATAGGGGGGGATGGCAGTCTTCTTCGATATACAGGGATTATCCTTCCCCCGTCCTATCCTATTTTCGGGGGTCCGGGGGCGTCAGTCCCCCGGAAGAGAGGTCGGGGAAGGCGGGGATTTCGCACGATTCTTCAGGGAATTCAGGAAAATATCGACCCGAACATGATATTCTCTCCCGACCCCTCGCAGGGGGACCGGGGCCCCCGGATCTTTTGGAGGGACAGAAACTCCTGCCCCGATCCCCGTTCACTCCTTCTGCGAGTGCGACAGCGAGAGAAAGAAGAGAAAGAAGAAAAGGGATCAGTCCAGTTCCAGACGCGTCTGGACGCTCCCTTTCGCAAACTCAATGCACCGGCAGTCGCAGCACTCCCCGCAGACCTCGACCGGGTACTTCCCGGTGAGGCAGGCGGTGCAGAGGTTGCCGATGTCGATGCCGATCGCCTCCACCATCCTGTCCAGAGGGACATGGTAGAGGGAGTCGGCATGGATGAGGTCGCGGACCTCGTCGGTACTCCGCTCATTTGCGATGAGTTCGGTCCGTGTCGGGAAGTCGACCCCGAGATAACAGGGAGCGATGATCGGGGGCGAACCGACCCTGAGATGAACTTCTTTCGCCCCGGCGTCTCTGACGATGTCGATGAGCCGCCGTGAGGTCGTGCCCCGGACAACCGAGTCGTCGATGAGCACGACAGACTTGTTCTCCAGGTGCTTCTTGATCGGGTTGAGCTTGATGCGCACGGCGTTCTCCCGCTTCCGCTGGTTCGGCATGATGAATGTCCGGCCCATATACCGGTTCTTCATCAGGCCCTCCAGGTACGGGGTACCCGACGCCGTCGAATAACCGATCGCGTATGCCGTCCCCGAATCAGGCACCGGGGCGACCATGTCGGCGCCGACCGGCGCACCGCGGGCGAGAACCTCACCGATCTTCCGGCGGGCGTCATAGACAAGAGTGCCGTCGATGACCGAGTCTGCCCGTGCGAAATAGACATACTCGAACATGCAGTGGGCGCGCCGGTCAGACGTCGCGATCTGGACAGACCGGATCCCGTTCTCCGTGACCGTGATCAGTTCGCCGGGCCGCACGTCCCTGAGCAGGGTGCCGTTCAGGGCGTCGATCGCAACGCTCTCCGAGGCCACGATATATCCGGTCTCGGTGCGCCCGATGCAGAGGGGCTTGATCCCGAGAGGGTCGCGGAAGGCGTACAGCGTCTCGTCGAGCATCAGCACGACCGAGTACGACCCCCGCAACTTCCGCATCGCCACACCGACGGCGTCCTCGACAGAGCCCGAGTCGCGGAGCTCGTGGGCGAGGATCGTCGCGATCACCTCGGAATCGGTGCTTGTGCAGAAGATCTGTCCGTCCTGTTCATAGGCGGACCGCAGGGCATCGGTATTCACGAGGTTGCCGTTGTGAGCAAGGGAGAGCGTATGATCTCTACAGACAAAATTGAATGGCTGGATGTTCTCCGGCAGGTTTGCACCGGTCGTCGGATACCGGACATGCCCGATACCAACGTTCCCGCTGAGCTTCTGGAGTATCTGCTCATCAAATACCTCGGCCACAAGCCCTTTGCCCTTGTGGACATAGGGCCGGTGGTCAAAAGTGGACATCCCCGCGCTCTCCTGCCCGCGGTGCTGGAGAGCGTACAGGGCATAGTATAGCGGGAAAGAGACACCGCCAGCATCCACGATGCCAACGATCCCACACATGATCTGACCTGAAAACTTAATGGGTCGGGATCCGGGAACGCTTCGTCGTCCACTTGTGACTGACCAGTTTCTTGCTCCGCCCGAAACCACAGGCAGAGCAGACCTTGTGCCGTGCGTGGAAGGACATCTTCCCGCACCGGCGGCAGATAATGTGACTGTGCTTCTGCCGCTTACCCATTGATGGTGTACCTTTCGTCATAACCGTTCACCGTAATTATTCAACAGAGGGAGATATATAGATCACATTGTCCCCGCGTACGATCAACGTACCGCGTTTCTCCACCTTGCCTTCGATCTCTTCTTCGGCCCGATCGAGGACGAGGTTTAAATGGACGTCGTAACCCTGCAGGACTCCGCGGATCTCACGCCCGCCTTTCAGAGAAATGATAACAGGCTGGCCGTTGAGCACCTGATCCAGAATCTCTAGTGGTCTTTTTGTCATGGCAATTACCTTTCAGACCTCTTCAAGAGTACCATACGTGCGTGGGGAATCTACTTAAATATACCGCGTCGAACGGTTTAAAGCGGAATAGACCAGAATCGTGGTGAACAATGGAAGAGATAAAGGTCAAAAAAAGGCACACGATCAAAAAATCAGAGATCGCGCGCATCAGAAACGCCCTGAAAGATGAAATCGGAGACGAAGAGACACTTTTCACATCAAAGAGTATCGAGGTCGTAGAAACGACGTCGGCCTTCAGCATCTATCTGGTGGAGAAAAAACCCGCTTTCATGGCCTTCGAGGACTGGATCTTCCCGACGGTGCGTGGGGCGATCGATCATCCCTTCGCCGCCCGGAGGATCACGATCGATTCCGGGGCCGTGCCGTACGTGATGAACGGTGCCGACATCATGCGCCCCGGCATCGTCGCCGCCACGCCGGACATAAAGAAGGACAGTCCGTGTATCATTGCCGAGGAGAGGTACGGCAAGCCCCTCGCGGTGGGCATCTCCCTGTACGACGCGGCAGACCTCCTTGCACTGGAGAAGGGAAAGGCCGTCAGGACGGTTCACCGCGTCGGAGACCTGATCTGGAACCTGGAACTCTGAGGATGGATTGGATAGCATTAAATAAATTCCATTCTACAGTTCTTTCCATGGGTAAATTTCTCGATTCCATCATGGGCAAGAGCGCTCCTGCACATCAGGACGACTATATGGAACTGGATCTGGCATCGTATGAGGGTACGGCCAGTGACGAGCCCGCATCGATGCTTGTGAAAGTCGCCCAGATCGCCGATATCAAGGACACCCCCCGCGTGAAGGACGAGGTTTACAATGGCAATGTTGTCATCGTCGACATATCCCGGCTGAAACTTGACAAGATCATGTACGAGCGGGTCTTAAAAGACCTCAGGGAGGTTGCCAATGATGTCAACGGCGACATCATCGGCCTCGGGGACCAGCATTACGTCATCGTCACCCCCATGTCCGTGAAGATCTCCCGTGAGAGGATCGGAGGAGCGTAGTGCGGAACGTCCTGCATGCGCCCTGTCCGATCTGTAAACAGGAGATCGAGTATATCTACCAGACGGAAGAAATCCCATATTTTTCCGAGATCCTCATCGAGAGCGCGGTCTGTCCCTGCGGTTGGCGGATGGCCGACACCTTCATTCTCCGGAACGGCCAGCCCGAAAGAAGCGAGATACGGGTCTCGGGCGAGGACGATCTCTCGGTGCGGGTGGTGCGCAGTTCTGCCGGCACGATCGAGGTGCCCGAACTCGGGATCACGGTGAATCCCGGGCCGGCGTCGGAGGGGTTCATAACCAATGTCGAGGGGGTGCTCGACCGGATCGAGGACGCTCTCGATATCGCCCTGAAGACGGCCGACAGCGAGGAAAGGGACCGGGCCCTCTCCATCAAGGCGCAGATCGAGGCGGTCAAGCGCGGCGAGGAGAGCATCACCCTGGTCATCGACGACCCCTCGGGCAACTCCGCAATTATCAGAAACCCGAAGGACGCTGATGCCGACCAAGAAGAAGAACAGGCCGGGCAGACCTCGCCCTGACCTGATACGATCTTTTCTGGCTCTTTTGAATCTGTATCCCGACCGATCTTTTCCCTGATCGCATGATGAGCGGCGTGGACCCCTCCACCTTCCTCTCACTCTCCGCCTATCAGCCCCCTTCTCCACCATCGAGACTGGAGGGCGGCAATCCACGACAGGCAGGAGGAGGAAGGCGGCTGAGCTGCGTTTTCTCTCAGGGAATGGGGAGAGATATAGACCGGAGCATGATGATTTACTGGCTTTGTCGAAACCCTCGCGAAAGTCCTTCCCGAAGCGAGAGGGGGAAAAATCCTGTTCTGAAGGGCCTGTTCCGGGGGGTTTCACCCCCCGGTCCCCCCACCATTACGATAGGACAATGGACGGTAGACATCTTCAGGCTGCAGGGTTTATCCATTCAAGGTCCAATCCTGAGCGGGGGTCCGGGGGCTGCGAACGGAGTGAGCACAAGAAAATCTCTGATTTTCGGCGTCAGTCCCCCGGCCTCGATTAAGGGAAAAAGGTTGATCGGCACTTCTCTTCATGGGATCATAGGAAGAATTGACAGAGGCAGGAGGGCTTCAACAAAACCAAAAAAAGAAGATCAGTGGATCTTCACGCCGCGGAGGTACGCACCGCTCTCCGGGACGACGGTGCCCGCCACCTGCACGTCGGGGATGACCGCCCTGAGGGCAGGGAGGTTTGCCTCGGGGATGACAAAGGCATAACCCATACCCATATTGAAGGTGCGGTACATCTCGTTCTCGTCAAGACCGCCCAACTCCTGGATCCAGGCAAGGATCTCGGGGACAGGCAGGGGGTCGGTGATGTCGAAACCGTACTTCGAGAGGCGGGTGAAGTTCAGGAGGCCGCCGCCGGTGATGTGGCACATGCCGTGGACGTCGCAGACCGCGGCGGCGTCGAGGGCCTCGCGGTAGATCCGCGTCGGCGTGAGGAGGGCCTCGCCGACCGTCCGTCCCGACGGGAGGACGACGTCGTAACCGCCGTTCTCCAGGGCGACCTTCCGGGCGAGGGTGTAACCGTTCGAGTGGACGCCTGTCGAGGGCACGCCGACGATGAGGTCGCCGGGGGCGATCGTCTCACCGGTGACGACCTTATCTTTCTTCTGGGCGCCAAGGCAGGTGCCTGCAAGGTCGAGGCCGGTGACAAGGCCCTTCAGGGTCGCAGTCTCCCCGCCGACGATGTTCATGTTCGCCTGGCGCGCCCCTTCATTGAGGCCGATCCCGATCTGGCGCATCTTATCCACGGAAATACCCTCAGTGGCGATATAATCGACGAAGGCCACCGGCTCCAGGTTCATCACGAAGAGGTCGTTGACATTCATCGCCACACAGTCGATGCCGACCGTCGACCAGTCCTGCAGGCCGTCGGCGACGAGCATCTTCGTGCCGACGCCGTCGACGGCAAGGGCGAGCACCATGTCGCCGAAGTCGATGAGCCCGGCAAAGTGGCCGACGCTCCCGAGCATCGGGAAGGAGCCCTGACGCCGGTAGGAAAGCTGGTCAATAAGCGTGCGCACGCCCCGCGCTTCGAGATCGATGTCCACGCCGGCTTCGGCGTACCCTGTACCTTTACTCATCTTTACATTCCTCAGAAAGCCTGAATTCGTCGTGGAGCACCTGCAGTGCCTTTCTGCTCTCGTCCTGCCGCACCACGAACGAGACGTTCACCTCTGACGAACCCTGCGAGATCATCATCACATTGACCCCGGCCTGACCGAGGGCGGTGAAGATCCTGCCCGATATCCCGGGCGTCCCGGCCATGCCTGCGCCGATGACCGCGATCGCCACGACGTTCCGGTCGGAGGTGACCTCGCGGACAAGGCCGCTCTTCACCGGGGCCGAGAGCACCTCGAGGGCGAGAGGCAGGTCGTTCTCCTCGATGATCAGGGAGATGTTCGCCTGCGACGAGGCCTGCGAGATCATCATCACATTGATCCCGGCGTCGCCGAGAGCGGTGAAGATCTCCCTGGCCACGCCCGGCCTGCCGATCATCTGGACACCGTTGATGTTGACGAGGGCGACGCGGGCGATGTGGGTGATCGCCTTGACGACACGCTTCTCCTTCTGCTCCTGCCGGCGGACGACTGTGCCGGGAGAGTCAGGGTTGAAAGTATTCTTCACCCGGACGATGGTGTCCTTCTCCATCGCGGGTTCGATCGTCTTCGGGTGGAGGACCTTCGCCCCGAAGTACGAGAGTTCCATCGCTTCGCGGTAGCTGACATAGGGCAGGACACGGACATCTGCAATGATCTTCGGGTCGGAGGTCATCACGCCGTCGACGTCGGTCCAGATCCAGATCTCGTCGGCGTCGATGGCGCGGCCGACGATCGCAGCCGAGTAGTCTGAACCGCTGCGGCCGAGAGTGGTGACGATGCCTTCGGGGGTGCAGCCCATGTAGCCGGTGATCACCGGCATGCCGTCCATGAGCAGGGGGACGACCCGGCTGTGAATACGGGGGTCGCTCTGCGGCAGGACAAGAGCGTCGCCGTGCTTGCTCGTCGTCAGGATCCCGGCTTCGCAGCCGTCAAGGGCGGTGGAGGGAATGCCCCGCTCCCTGATCGCGGCCGAGAGGATGAGCGCCGAAAGACGCTCGCCATAGCTGACGATATAGTCCTTCGAACGCTGGGTGAGTTCATGGAGGGCGTGAACCGCCGTAAGGATGTGTTCGAGGTTGACAAGGCGCTCGTTGATGACAGCCCCCACCTCTTCGGCCTGGCCGGGAGCGGCGGCTTCGAGCGTCTTGAGATGTTTCGCCCGGAGAGCCTGGATAAATGCGGCAATCGGGGGCTCTTCTACAGATGATTCGGCCTCGGCAGCGATCGCATGGAGTTGATCGGTGACGCCCGACATCGCCGATACGACGACCGCCACCTCATGCCCTTCGGCATGGTAGCGGGCGAGGATGTCGACAGTCCGCCCGATCGCCCCGGCATCGCCGACCGAGGTGCCGCCAAATTTCATTACAAGCCTCATTTATGGCTCACTCTCACTGGTCCCACACAATGGTATTTATGTACTGACACTTCCCACGGTATAATAGGATGCGCGCGCTGGATAGTATCGACTGCCATACCCTTGTCATCGGGAGTGGCGGCGCCGGAGTGAGGGCGGCGATCGAAGCCGACCGGTATGGCGAGACGGTCCTCCTCTCGAAGAGCATCACCGGAAAGGGGGGGTGCACGACGATGGCGGAGGGCGGGTACAACGCCGTTTTGCGGGAAGGTGATGCCTGCTCGGTGCATGCGGAGGACACCCTCAGGGGAGGGGCGTACCTCAACGACCCGGCCCTGGTCGAGGCTCTTGCCGCCGACGCCCCCGCGCGCCTTGCCGACCTCGTCTCCTGGGGCGCCGTCTTCGACGCCTCCGCGGACGGCGAGGTGGCCCAGCGATCTTTCGGCGGGCAGAGTATCCCGCGGACCTGCTATGCAGGCGACAGGACAGGGCACGAGATCATGGCGACGCTGATGGAGCGTCTCCGCGGGAGCGGGGTCGAGCGGATCGAGGAGACCGCCGCCATAGATCTCCTGAAGGACGGGGAGAGGGTCTGCGGAGCCCTCGTCCTCGACAAAAAAGGCGAGATCGTTCCTATCAGGGCGGACGCCGTCGTCCTTGCCGCAGGCGGGGGGGCGAGAGCCTATGACGTCTCCACGAACTCCGGGACAGGGACGGGGGACGGTTTCGCCCTGGGGTACCGGGCCGGGGCCGAACTCATCGACATGGAGATGGTCCAGTTCCACCCGACAGGCGCCGTGTACCCGTACGACGCCCGCGGTCGCCTGGTCACCGAGGCGGTGCGGGGCGAGGGCGGGCGCCTCATCAACACGTCGGGCGAGCGCTTCATGGCATATTATGACGAGAAGAGGATGGAACTCTCCACCAGGGACGTCGTCGCCCGGGCGATCGCCACCGAAGTGCTGGAGGGACGGGGGACGACGAACGGCGGCGTCTGGCTCGACGTCACCCACCTCCCGGCAGAGACGATCGAGGAGCGCCTGCCCGTGATGCTGGCACAGTTCCTCAGGTTCGGCGTGGACATCAGGAAAGAACCGATGGAGGTCGCCCCGACGGCCCACCACATCATGGGCGGCCTTCGCATCACCCCTGAGGGGCAGACAAGCCCCCCCGGCCTCTTTGCCTGCGGCGAAACGGTGGGCGGGGTCCACGGGGCAAACCGCCTCGGCGGCAACGCCCTGGCCGACACCCAGGTCTTCGGGAAGCGGGCAGGCGAGGCCGCGGGGAAGGCGCCGAAACGTGTCGCACGGATCGACCCGGCGCAGGTCGAGGCGCAGGAGCGGCGTATCGCCGCGTTCTTCGAGGGCACCGAGTCCCCTGACGGCGTGAAGGGGCGCCTCCAGCAGGCGATGTGGAACGGCGCCGGGATCAGGCGGGACAGTGCCGGGCTGAAGCGGACCCTGGCAACCGTCGAAGAACTCGCCGCGTTGCCTCTCAGGGCGGCGACACCGCGGAACCTCATCGAGTGCTGCGGGGTGCAGAACCTCTGCACGACCTCGATGCTCATCTGCAGGTCGGCCCTCCTGCGCCCGGAGAGCCGCGGCGCTCACTGGAGGACCGACGTCGCCCAGACCTGGGACGCACAGACCTCTCCTTTCGGTCACACGCACATCAGCCGTGCCGGCGCTTCCATCGAGGAGATGAGGGGATGAAGAGCATCACCTTTACAATCGCGCGTTTCGATCCCGAGTCCGAGAAAGAACCGCATTTCGAGGAATACTCTGTCGAGGTGCACGAGGGGGCGCGGGTTCTCCATGCTCTCCATGCCGTCCACGCACAGGACCCCTCCCTTGCCTATCGCTGGTGTTGCGGTTCGGGCCAGTGCGGCAGTTGTGCGGTCCGCGTGGACGGCGACCCCGCCCTTGCCTGCCTTACCGAGGCACGGGACGGGATGGTCATCGCACCTCTCGACCTCCCTGTGGTGAAGGACCTGGAGGTGGACCTCGCGCCGTACCTCGGCCGCCTCTCCTTCCTCATCCCGGGCGGGTGCGGGGGTTTCCCGACAAAGGAGGAAATCAATGCGATCAAGCCCCTGCGGGAGTGCATCGAGTGCATGTCCTGCGTCTCGGTCTGTCCGGCCCTGAAGGTGACGGACTTTGCCGGGCCGACGGCGATGCGGCAGGAACTCCGCCTCGCTCTCGACCCGAGAGACGCCGGCGACCGCATCCCTGAGGCCGTCGAAAAGGGGCTCTTCTGCTGCACAAGTTGCCAGAAGTGCTGGAAGGTCTGCCCGAAGGAGATCAAGATCCCGGGAAAGGCGATCGAAAAACTGCGGGAGATCGCAAACAGGCAGGGCCTGACCCTGCCAAGACACGCCGAGGTGGCCGAACTTGTCAGGCAGACCGGCCGGAGCGTCACCAGGACAAAGAAGACCCTCCTCGAACAGGTGCCCGAGGTGACCGAGCCGTACGGCGAGGTGCGGGCGACTGTCGGGTTCTTTGTGGGCTGCATGTACAACGGCCGTCTCCCCGAGACCGCTCTCGACATGCTCGAAGTGATGAGAAGGAACGGCATCAGGGTTGTCATCCCGCACGAGCAGGTCTGCTGTGGGTCGCCCCTGATCAGGACAGGCCAGACCACCTTCCTCGACCACCTGAAGAGGCGGAATATCGAGGCATTCAGGACCCGGGATATCGACACCGTGATGACGATGTGCGCCGGGTGCGGGTCGACCCTGAAGCATGATTACAAAACCCCGTTCAGGGTGATGGACGCCACCGAGGTGTTGACAGAGTACGGGATCGAGGACCCGGCAAAACTCCCCCTCACCGCGACCTACCACGACCCCTGCCACCTCCTGCGAGGGCAGGACGTCCGCGACCAGCCGCGGGAACTCCTGAAATTGGTTGTCGACCGCTTTGTCGAGACACCGAACCAGTGCTGCGGGTCGGGCGGCGGGGTCCGCGCCGGTATGCCGGAGGAGGCGGCCGCACTCGGGAAGATGCGGGGCGAGGCCTTCGAGAAGAGTGGGGCCGAGATCGTCGTCTCATGCTGCCCCTTCTGTGAGTTCCATATTTCGGAAAATACGAAACTCCCGGTGAAAGACCTCATGACCCTGCTACGCGAGGGGTACGAGGAGAAGGATCGAAAGGAGCAGAAAAAGGCGTAGACCTGCGCCCGGACCAACAAAAATACCATTTCTGGCGTTTAGAAATCCTGTTTTGACATATCGGAACAGGGGGAATGACGCCCCCGACCCCCGAATCAGGATAGGGCCGGGGCGGCCAGCACGCGCAGAGATAGCCTCCCGAGGATTTACCATGAAAATGATCCAGACGTTCAATTCTGGAGTTATGGATGAGAATTTGAACACACAAATTTCTCTCATACCTGATATACGGAGAACAAAACCGCCCTCAGAACGATCGGGCCCTCTGCCTTCCCGCCCCTATCTTCGTCCCGGGGATCCGGGGGCAGCGCCCCCGGCGTGAAGATGTGGGAAGGGGTGATGATCAGGCGTGCCGCCCCGACCGCAGAGTCTTCACCGCCGTCTCGCACCGGGGGCGTTGCCCCCCGGACCCCCCACGGATGAAGATAGCCGAGGGGCGGCAATTGAACAGTATCCTTCAGGTGCCCTGTTGCAAGGAGAGGAATCAAGTATCCCTCCGCACTCAGGAGAACTGCAACGAGAAATTTTCATCACGTATGCTTGAGCCAGGGGTTCATGCCTGATTCTCCAGAGCCCCATTTTTTCGTCGGAGATCACTGCAAGACAGATCCCGACCAACACTATATTATCACGACCCGCCGATCAGGAGGGATCAGGAGACCCCCATGGATGCCACCATCCTCAGCAACATTGTCGTCATCTTCGCCCTCTCCATCGCGATCATCTTCGTCACTTCACGCCTGAAGGTGCCCGGCATCGTCGGGTTCCTCCTTGCGGGGATGGTCGCCGGACCCTATGCCCTGGGACTCGTGCAGGAGACCGAAACCGTCGAGGCCCTCGCCGAGATCGGGGTGGTCCTCCTCCTCTTCACCATAGGGATGGAGTTCTCATTCACCGAACTCCTGCGGATACGGCGGGCCGTGCTCGTCGGCGGCACCCTCCAGGTGCTCCTGACCGTCACGGCGGTGGCCGTCGGCGCATGGGTCGCCGGCATCCCCCCGGCACAGGCCGTTTTCCTCGGTTTTCTCCTCTCCCTCTCCTCGACGGCGATCGTCCTCTCCCTGTTGCAGGGGCGCTCAGAGGTCGAAAGCCCGCATGGGAGGACAGCCCTCGGGATCCTCATCTTCCAGGACCTCGCGATCATCCCGATGATGCTCCTTGTCCCGATGCTCGCCGGGACCGAAGGGGTGGGATGGACGTCTGTCCCCCTCTTCCTCGCCACCTCCGTCGGGATCATCGGGTTTGTTATTGTATCGGCGAAATGGCTTGTCCCGATCGCCCTCTACCATGTCGCCCGCCTGCGGAGCCCGGAGATCTTCCTCCTCTCTATCCTGGTCATCTGCCTCTTCACCGCCTGGCTCACCCAGAGCGCCGGCCTCTCCCTCGCCCTGGGTGCCTTCCTGGCCGGGCTGATCATCTCCGAGTCCGAGTACTCCCAGGACGCCATCGGTGCCGTCATCCCCTTCAAAGAGGTCTTCACGAGTTTCTTCTTCGTCTCGGTCGGCATGCTCCTCGACGCCGGTTTCTTCCTGGCCAACCCCGTGATCATCCTCATCATCACCGCGGGCGTCATCGTCGCCAAGGCCCTCGTCGCCGGCGGTGTCACCCTCGCCATCGGTCACTCCCTCCGCACGGCCGTCCTCACGGGTCTTGCGATCAGCCAGATCGGCGAGTTCTCTTTTGTTCTCTCCAGTGCCGGCCTCAGCGCAGGGCTCATCGACGGGACACTGTACCAGGCCTTCCTGGCGATGGCGGTCGTCACGATGATCGCCACACCCTTCGTCTTCTCCGCAGCGCCGAAGGTCGCCGACAGGGCGATGCGCCTCGACCTTCCCGAGCGGATCAGGCGGGGCACGATCAGGGAAATGTTCGCGAAGGAGCCCGAGATGAACGACCACATCATCATCGTCGGGTTCGGGATCGGCGGGAAAAATGTCGCCAGGGCGGCGCAGGCGGCGAAGATCCCGTACGTGGTCATCGAGACGAACCCGGAGACGGTGAGACTGGAGAGGGCGAAAGGAGAACCGATCCACTACGGTGACGCCACACGGAGAGCGGTCCTCGGCCACGCCGGCATCAGGACGGCAAAGGTGCTTGTCGTCGTCATCTCCGACCCCTCGGCGACACGGCGGATCATCGCCGCCGCCCGCCGGGCAAACCCGCACCTGCGGATCATCGCCCGCACCCGGTATGTCGGCGACATCGACGAACTCGCCGGCCTCGGCGCCGACGAGGTGATCCCCGAGGAGTACGTCACATCGATCGAGATCTTCACCCGCATCCTCACCGCCTATCTTGTCCCGAGGGACGAGATCGAGCGGTTCACTGCGGATGTGCGGGCCGACGGCTACGTGCTCTTCCGGTCGGCGGAGGCCGTACAGCCCGGCCTCCACGACATCGGGTTCTACCAACCGGGTGCCGAGGTGGAGAGCCTGCGGGTCGGAGAGGGGGCGCCCATCGCGGGCATGACCCTCGCAGAGGCCGACCTCCGGCGGAAGCACGGCGTCACCATGCTTGCAGTCCGCCGGGGGACGCGGGTGATCGCCGCCCCCGACGGGGAGACGACAATCCTTGCAGGCGACGTCTGTGTCGTCATCGGCCCGGAAGACAGGATCGCCGCTGTCGACCACCTCTTCAGGGAGAAAAAAGGGGAGTGAGGGTCACCGGGAGAGGAGGTACGCGTGCGCCTCCAGGGCCGCCTTCGCACCCTCGCCCGCGGCGATGATGATCTGTTTTCCCCGGATGGAGGTGACGTCCCCGGCCGCAAAGATGCCGGGCACACTTGTGTGGCAGTTTTCGTCGACGATGATCTCGCTGCCGGCATTGGTCCGGACAAGGTCCCGGACGGCCCCGACATTTGGTTCGTGGCCGATCTCGGCGAAGACGCCGTCGACGGCGATCTCCTCCTCGGCTCCCGTCTCCTTCTGCCGGACCCGCATGCCGGTGAGCACTGTCTCGCCGACAAGACCGGAGACGACATAGGGTTGGTGGACGGCCACGTTCTCCTTTGTCTTCAGGAGGTCGAGATAGACGGCGTCGGCCTTCAGGGTGCTCCTGACGATGAGGTGAACCGTCCGCGCGATCTTCGCCATTTCGAGCGCTGCGGTCACCGCGGAGTTGCCGCCGCCGACGACGGCGACGGCTTTGCCCCTGAAGAGGGGGCCGTCGCAGGTGGAGCAGACCGAGACGCCCCGGCCCCAGAACCTCTCTTCACCCTCGACACCGAGGCGGCGGGAGCTGCGGCCGGTAGCGACGATGATGCTCCTCGCCCTGACAGTCCGGTCGCCATAGGTGGTGACGACGAAGCGGTCGTCCTCCCTCCTGACGCCGATAGCCCGGTCGAGTTCGAGGCTGATGTTCAGGCCCCGCGCCTGCTCCTCGAACTTTGCCATCAGGTCCTCGCCCGAGACCACCCGGTAGCCCATATAGTTCTCGACCGCCCAGCTCTCCATCGCCTGTCCACCGATGTTCTCCGAGATTATCAGGGTGGAGAGGAGTTTCCGCGTCGTGTACACCCCGGCGGTGAGGCCGGCGGGGCCGGCACCCAGGATGACAACATCGTAGAGTTCGTCCTTTTTCTCGGTCCCGAAGAGGGCGTTGAGGCGCGGGGCGTCGAAGCCGACGATCACGTCCTCCCCCACCACCGTCACCGGCACGCCGAGTTGCTTCGAGACCCGGAAAAGTTCCCGTACCGCCTCCTCGTCCTCGCCGACGTCGATAGTCTCGTATTCTATCCCGTGTTTCTCCAGGAAGGCCTTGACCATCCGGCAGTACGGGCACTGCTTCGTGGAGTAGACTTTCACCTCCGGCATAAGGGGGGGTTGGAAGGCCGGGATAAAAGGGTTGTGCAGGTCGGGGATCGATGGCGACCCTTCCACCTTCGCGCCAGATTTGCACCGGGGTGGTGGAAACGATGCGGCGGCAGAAGGGGACCGTTCCTGACAGGTATGTGCGTACAGAGTACAGTATGAGAAGTGTGTACAGGTACCCGGGATAATTTGCACACGATCCGGAGAACATACGGCACGCCCGCGGGGGTGGTGTGTGCCGGTCTGTGAAACGCGGGGTGGTGCAAACGTCGGCGAGCACCCGGCGTGCACGGCCCAGTTGCCGGATCGGCGGCTGCCGGCGACGGATTTCCCCGGTGCAAAACCGGCGCGAAGGAGAGAAAAGGGGTGCAACGGTGCAAAAGACAGGGGGCCGCAGTCTCCGCTTTACAATCTCTGTATGATGTATCCGATCCACTATTCCCGACGTTTTTCAAAAACCGCCGGGAACGAATGTTTCACGGGCGGTTTTCCAGAAAAAAAGAGAGGTTTATTCAACCTTGATGAAGTTCTTCCCGGCCTCACCGCAGATCGGGCACTTCTCCGGCGCTTTCCCGATCTCGATGTTCCCGCACCAGGGGCAGAGGAAGACCTCGGCGCCCTCGAAGTCCTTCCCGGCGAGGACGGCCTCAAGGGCCTTCGTATAGAGGCCTGCATGGACCTGCTCGGCCTTCATCGCGTGGGTGAAGATAGCGACGGCCTCGGGCTTGCCCTCTGTCTTCGCCTCTTCGACGAAAGCCGGATACATCTCGGTGAACTCGTCGGTCTCCCCTTCGATGCTCTCCTGGAGGTTCTCGGCCGTCTTTTTGATCCCGCCCATCACGGAGAGTTCGCGCTTCGCGTGGATCGCCTCGGCCTGCGATGCGGCGCGGTACAGGCGTGCCACGTTCTTGAAACCTTCTTTGTCCGCCTTCTCCGAGAAGGAAAGGTACTTGCGGTTCGCCTGCGACTCGCCGGCAAATGCTGCCTTGATATTCTCCAGTGTTGCCATGACCATCACTTCGACAGGCATCCATAAAAAAATATTCCCGCCCCTCCCCGCCGGGCCGGGCATAAAGGAGCACATCTGTCCATTCAAGCACCCATATGACACCGATCCAGAAGAGGAGAGTATTCGAAGATTTATATACTGCGAGGGCGGATCACCCCCTGATGAAACAGATGCGGGAGGTGCCCGCCCGCGAGCGGCCACGGGAGAAGATCGCGGCGAAGGGTGCGACGGCCCTCACCGACCGCGAACTCATCGCCGCGATCATCGGGAGCGGTGTGGCCGGGCGCGACGTGCTGGAGGTCGCCCGTGAGATCGAGGGGGTGATCGCGGACTCGTGCGTCCCGGCGTACGACGCCCTTGTCAGGGTGCCGGGCGTCGGCGAGGCCAGGGCCTGCCAGATCACCGCCGCCTTCGAACTTGCCCGGCGCCGCTTCCTCCCGGCGGAGACGCGGGTCGCCTGCCCGGCCGACGTCCTCCCCCTCGTGAAGTACCTCGCCGACAGGCAGCAGGAGTATTTTATCTGTATCTCCTTGAACGGCGCCGGCGAGGTCGTCGGCAACAGGGAGGTCACGAAAGGGCTCATCAATTACAGCCCCGTCCACCCGCGGGAGGTCTTCGCGGATGTGATCACCGACCGGGCGACCTCGGTGATCTTCGTGCACAACCACCCCTCGGGAAGCCTCCAGCCGAGCAGGGAGGACATCACCATGACGAAACAACTCGTGGCCGCCGCCGAGATCCTCGGCATCAGGGTACTCGACCACCTCATCGTCACAAAGAAGGGCCACCTCTCTATGCGGGAGGCGGGGCTCCTCTGAGGGGGAGAGGATGGAGTACGACCGGGTCAGGCGGACTCTCTGGCTCATCCTCGCCCTGAACATTATCGTAGCCGTCGCGAAGGCGGTCTTCGGCCTCATGGCCGGTTCGATGTCCATGGTCGCCGACGCCCTCCACTCCTCCTTCGACTCGGCCTCGAACATCATCGGCCTTGCCGCCACCGGCATCGCCGCCCGCCCGCCCGACAGGGACCACCCGTACGGCCACGCAAAGTTCGAGACTTTCGGGACACTCCTCGTCGGCGGGATGCTCCTCCTGACTGCATACTGGGTGATCAGCGAGGGCGTCGTCCGCCTCACCACCGGCACCGTCCCCCACATCACCGCCCTGACAGTCGGGGTGATGGTCGCCACGACTGTCATCAACATCTTCGTCGCCGTCTACGAAAGGCGGGTGGGCGAGGAACTCGGGAGCAATTTTCTCATCGCCGATTCGGAGCACACGAAGAGCGACGTCTTCGTCTCCCTCTCCGTCCTCGGGGGTTTCGTCGTCGTGTACCTCGGCTACCCCCTGGCCGACCCCTTTATCGCCCTTGCCATCGGGGCGCTCATCGGCAGGATGGGCCTCTCCATCATACGGGAGGCCGGTATGGTCCTCACCGACGCCGCCACCGTGCAATGCGAGGAGAATGTCAGGGAGATCGTCGCCGCAATCCCGGGCGTCCTCGGGTCGCACGAGTTCAGGTGCCGGGGCGCTCCCGGCGAAATGATGGCCGACATCCATATCACCGTCGACCCCGGCATGACCGTCGAGGAGGCGCACAGGATCGCGGAGGAGGCGGAGGCCGCGATCAGGGGTGGCGTCCCCGGCATGAAGGAGGTGATCGTCCATATCGAACCGGGGGAGAAAGACGGGAGGGAGAAGATCTGAGGGTGTGGCTCGATAGTATTCCGGGTCTGGGTGGCCTTTACCGGAGGAATCCCTCGAAAACCTACGGCCAACGGCAAATCAGAGATTTGCCAGAACAGAAAAATCTTCGATTTTCCCATATTTCTCGAAATCGCTGACGCTCGTCCCCTTTTCCGGATTGGGACAGGGCGACAAGTTCCCTCCTCAGAACCTCTGCTCTATCTTCCCCGGTCCAATCCTAATTTTGGGGGTCCGGGGGTTGTGAGCGTCAGCGAGCTTGAGAAGACCATTAGGTCTTCGATGAAACCCCCGGCAGACTGTATGGGGAAGGCAGTGGATCTGCATTCCGATCCGGGGGAATGATTGAAGGGAGTCGAGAAAATCTTTGATTTTCAGAGCCTCGACATCACTCCCTCTTCCCGACCACCCGGCAGAGCTCCTTCCCCTTCTCGTAGGCGGCCGCGACGACCTCGGGCCGCATCCTGATGTCCCGCACATGGTCCATGTCCTTCTGGAAGACCCCCTCCCAGTACGGGCAGTCGATGATCTCGCAGAAGGTCCGGGTCGCCTGGAGGGCGCCGTCGAAGTTGTCGGGCCGGTTCATGCCGGAGATGCAGATGAAGAGAGTTTTTCTCTCTTTCCGGCGCTCTTTCGAGATGAAAGGCTCTTTTCGCATGTACTTCGCCATATAAAAGACCTGAAAGCGGTCCATGAAGGACTTCAACTTTCCCGGGATGCCCATCGTCATGATCGGGGTGGCGATGATCAGGCCGTCCATCTCCCTGAACTTCCGGTAATATGGTGTCAGGTCGTCCTGCATCTGGCAGTCCTCATGGGCCATGCAGTGGAGGATCTCCATGCAGGGCTGAAAATTGAGGTACGGCACCATCACCTTCTCGACCTCGCACCCCGCTTCCTCCGCACCCTCCACCGCCTTATTGAAGAGGTACGCGGTGTTTCCTCCCCGCACCGGGCTTCCAAGGAGTGCGATGATCTTTTTCGCCATGCAATCGACCTCGGCATGCCGCTCTATATAGTTATGCCCGACCCGGGAAGGCGGGACCAGAAAATGAGCAAAGAATATATAAAACGTGATTATAATACATCGCTGGTGAAACAGTGATGGCAGAAAAACCAAGAGACGTGAAAGCAGGCCAGAAGGTCGGGCCCGGAACCTATGTCTGCATCGACTGCGGTCGTGAACTGAAAGTGACCGAGGCAGAGAGAGACCTGGTCAAGTGCCCGAGTTGCGCCTGCGAGAACTACCAGTGCTTCCCGATGACCCATATCAGGCCCGACATCAAGACGCCGGAAGACGCCGTTCACCCGCCGAAACGGAAGACGTAGATCCGGGGGCGAGGACGATGGTCAATGTGGAGGAAGTGGGGCAGGTCTTCATGTGCGAGATCTGCGGCAACGTCGTTGAAGTGAAAGAAGTAGGCGGAGGAGAACTGGTCTGCTGCGGCGAACCGATGGTCCTCCGGGAGTAAGAATATGGAGCAAAAACTGAAGGAACTGGAAGAGAAGATCGGGAAGGTCCCGAAGATCTTCGCCGAACTGAAGACTGTCGAACCTGATCTCTACGAGAAGGTGATGGGCCTCGACCAGATGGTCTGGGCCGACGGCGCACTCTCGAAGCAGACGAAGAAAGTGCTTGCCATTGCCATCGCCGCCGCACTCAGGGACCGTCACGCGGTCAGGGCCCAGATGGCAGGGGCGAAGAGCCTCGGGGTCAAGAAGGAGCAGATCGAGGAGGGCCTCAGGGTCGCATTCCTCCTTGCCGGCATGCCTGCGTACGTCTACGGCAAGACGGCCCTCGAGGAGTTCATGGGATAGGGGGGAGCAGAGATGGAAGATGCACCCTGCCTTCCCATCATCGGCGAGGCAGCACCCGACTTCGAGGCGGTCACGACACAGGGGCCCCTCAAACTCTCCGAACTCCGGGGGAAATGGGTCGTCCTCTTCTCCCACCCTGCAGACTTCACGCCGGTCTGCACCACCGAGTTCGTCGCTCTTGCGCAGGCAAACCCCGAACTCGAAGCCCTGAACGTGAAGTTGATCGGACTCTCCATCGACAGCGTCCACTCGCACCTCGCCTGGGTGAAGAACATCGAGGAGAAGATGGGCGTGAAGATCCCCTTCCCGGTCATCGCCGATCTCGACATGAGCGTCGCAAAGAAGTTCGGCATGATCCATTCGGGTTCCAGCAGCACGGCAACGGTCAGGACCGTCTTCTTCATCGACCCGGAGGGGACGATGCGGGCGATGATCTACTACCCGCTCACGAACGGCCGGTACATTCCCGAGATCGTGAGGCTGGTGAAGGCCCTCCAGACGACCGACCGACACAAGGTCTCGACGCCGGCAAACTGGCAGCCGGGCGAAAAAGTCGTCGTTCCGCCGCCAAAGACCGCCGCGGAGATGGAGAAGCGGGCCAGCGAGGGTTACGAGTGCAAGGACTGGTATCTCTGCTTCAAGACGATCTGACTTTTTTTCTGGACAGGACAAAAACCGTCCTGTCTTCTTCCACACCTCCGGCCACGGGCGAACGGATCAGAACACTAATACCAGATAGCGCCTGTCATTGAGAATGATATGGAGGGCATATCCGAACCGAGGCGGCAACTCGCCACCCTGATGAGCAACCTTCCCGGCATGGTGTACCGGTGCAGGAACGATCCCGCCTACCCGATGGAGTTCGTGAGCGAAGGCGCGTATGACCTTCTCGGTTACCCTCCCGCCGACCTCACGGGCGGCGACGTCATGTACGGCAGCCTGATCCATAAGGAGGACAGGGACCATGTCTGGAAAGAGATCCAGGAGGCCGTCAGGACGGGCGGCCCCTTCAGGGCGACCTACCGCGTTAAGACGGCCAGCGGGAGGGAAAGATGGGTCTGGGAGCAGGGCAGAGGTGTTTTTGACGAGAAAGGCCGCCTTGTAGCCCTCGAAGGGTTCATCGCCGACATCACCAGGCAGGTGGAACTCCAGGAAGACCTCAGGCAACGCGAACTGCAACAGAAGGCGATCCTGGACAACATACCCGACATCGCCTGGCTCAAGGACGGGGATGGTCGTTTCGTCGCTGTCAACCGGGCATTTGAAACCTCCACAGGCCGGGCTGCCGGGGAGGTCATCGGCAAGACCGATGCCGCGGTCTGGCCGCCCGATATCGCGGCAAAGCACCAGGCGGAAGACGAGATGGTGATGACCTCCGGGAGGAGGATCTCTATCGTGGAGCCGCTCAGGAGGGCCGACGGCTCTGAAAGGTGGGTGGAAACGATCAAGACACCCGTCGCGGACGGCGCCGGCCGGGCGGCCGGGACCGCCGGGATCTCACGGGACATCACCGACAGGAAGGTGATGGAGGCGGCCCTGCGCGAGAGCGAAGAACGGTACCGGCTCTTCCTCCAGAACTTTCCGGGCATCGCCTTCAGGACAGACGCCGACCTGAACCCGGTCTTTCTCCACGGCAACGTCGAGGGGGTCACCGGGTATTCTGCCGGAGAGATCCTTGCCCGGACAGAGAAGGGAGACACCATCATCCAGCCGGCAGACAGGGAGGCCTATGCGGTGTGTTTTCAGGGCGCTCTCACAACCGGCATGCCGGCGGCGGCCGACATCAGGATCCTCAGAAAGGACGGAGAGGGCCGGTGGCTGCACCTCCAGGCCCAGCCTGTCCCCGGCCCTGACGGTCGTCCGACAGGGGTCCAGGGCGCGGCCTATGACATCACCAAACGGATACAGGCCGAAGAGGAGATCAGGAACCTTGCAAAGTTTCCGGAGGAGAACCCGGGTCCGGTCATCAGGGTGAGCGGGACCGGCCGGGTCCTCTATGCCAACGGGGCGAGCAAGATCCTTCTTGAGACGTGGGGAACCGGGGTGGACGGCATCATCCCGGAATCATGGCAGGAGATCGTCGCCGAGACGCTGGAGACCGGACGAAAGAGGAGCAGGGACGCGGCGGCGGACGGGACCGACTACACGCTCACCTGCGTCCCGGTGGCTGAGGGGGGATATGCAAACCTCTACGGCGTCGACATCACAGAGAGGAAGGCGATGGAGTGCGCCGCACAGGAGGCGAACCGGAAGCTCAACCTCCTCAACTCCATCATCCGCCACGACCTCCTCAACCAGATCACCGTCCTCCAGGGCTACCTCGAACTGTCCGGGCTCGGCGACACCGCTTTTCCCTATCTCGGGAGGCTCGTCGAGACCTCGGAAAGGCTCAGGCGTCTCGCCGAGTTCACGCGTGATTACCAGGAACTCGGGGTCAGGGGACCGACCTGGCAGGCGGTCGGGGAGGGGATCAGACATGCCTTTACCCAGCGCTCTCCCCGGGGGATCGCCTTCGAGGCGGAGATTGATCCGGCACTCCATATCCTCGCCGACCCCCTCCTCGAACGGGTCTTCTACAACCTGGTGGATAACACCGCCGTGCATGGCGAAGACGCAACGAGGATCCGTTTCGGCGTTGCGATGGCGGAGAGTGGGATCACCCTCATCTATGAGGACAACGGCATCGGCGTGCCTGCTGTGGATAAGGAGGAGATATTCAGGCGCGGGGCCGGGAAGCACAGTGGTCTCGGGCTCTTCCTCTCGCGCGAGATCCTCTCCCTCACCGGTCTTGCGATCCGGGAGACGGGTGTGCCGGGCGAAGGGGTGCGCTTTGAGATCGCCGTCCCGAAAGGGCGATACAGATATGCGAAGACGGCGCCGGACCGCCAACCTTTTTGTGACGCCGGACGATAGGAGATGCGATGGCAATTCATATCCTTGCAATCGCCGGGAGCCCCCGCCGACACGGGAACTCGGAGACACTCCTCGACTGGTTGGTCGCCGCCATGGAGGCGGAAGGGGCCGACGTCGAGAAGGTCGCCCTTGACGAGGTGGACGTCAACCCCTGCCGCGGCTGCAATGCCTGCGAGACCCTGAACAAATGTGTCCAGAGGGACGACCTCGACTGGCTCGGCGAAAAACTCCTCGACGCCGATTGCGTCGTCCTCGCCGCCCCGATCTACTGCATGGGGATCTGCTCGCAGGTGAAGGCCCTCATCGACCGTGCGCAGGTCTTCAGGTCGAGGAAATATGTCCTCAAACTCCCGGTCGTCCCGCCCGAACGGAAGGGAAAACGGCTCGGCGTCTTTCTCTCGACGGCCGGGCAGAAATGGGATCATGTCTTCGATGCGGCGGTCCCGAGCGTGAAGTGTTTCTACCACGTGATGGAGATCAGGGACAGCGACATCTCCTATCTGATGGTGAACGGTGTCGATTATGCCGGCGAGATCGAGGGCCACCCGACGGCGAGGGCCGACGCGGAGGCCCTCGGCAGGAATCTCATGCAGGAACTGAAGGAGCGATTTGGCGATGACAGTTAAGGTCCTCGGCATCTCGGGAAGCCCGCACAGGCACGGGAACACCGAGACACTCCTCGACGCCTTCCTCGACGGGGCCGGGGAGGCAGGTGCGGAGGTCAGGAAGGTGGTGCTGAGAGAACTCTCGTACACGGCGTGCCGCGGCTGCAATGCCTGCCACAAGAAAGGGGACTGCATCGTGAAGGACGACCTGACCTGGCTTTTCGAGCAGATCCTGGAGGCCGACGTCCTCGCCCTCGCCTCGCCGATCTACTCGATGGGGATCACGGCCGAGATGAAGGGACTCATCGACCGCGGGCAATTCCTCTGGGCGCAGAAGTTTGTCTTGAAGACGCTGTTCTTCCCTGACGAGCATATCAGGCGGCACAAGGGGGTCTTCATATCGACGGCCGGGCAGAGCTGGGACAATGTCTTCGATTCGGCGTACCCGATGGTAACGGCCTTTTTCAACGGGACCGGATTTGAATATTACGACAATATCATCGCAAACAACATGGACGAGTACGGCGGGATCAGGGGGCACCCGACCGCTCTTGCCGATGCAAAAAAGAAGGGGGAGGAGGTTGTCGCCGAGGTGCTTTCCCTGATCTCTACAGGTACGTCAATGCGGCGATGAGGGCGGCGAAGGCGGCGACGAAGAGCACCGCAAAGACCCGCATATCCCAATCCAGAACTTTTCTTCCGTCGAGGACGCTCACCGGCAGCATGTTGAAGGCTGCGAGCATCGCGTTGATCTGGACGCCCATGATGCCGATCAGCCAGAGGAGCATGTTTTCGAGAGCGCCCCCCGCGAGAAAGACGCCGAAGAAAACGCCGCAGAGGGCGAGATTCGTTACCGGCCCGGCCGCCGAGATGATCCCGTTCTCCCTTTTCGTGGTGGAGCCGTAGATCATGGTGGCGCCGGGTGCGGCGAAGACGACGCCGACGAGGGCCGCGAGGACGACAGCAACGACGAGCATGGTGTTGTCCTTCTCGAACTCTGCCCAGTAGCCGAAGTGCATGGCCGCGAACTTGTGGGCGAGTTCGTGGAGGACGAAGCCGACTCCGACGGTGAGGAGGGAGACGACGAAGTAGAGCAGGAAGCTGGAGAGCGCGATCCCGCCCCTGACATAGAGGAGGCTGAAGGCGACGGCGATGGCGACCCAGGCGATGAGGAGGTCACGCCGTTCCCGCCGCGGGATTCTTTCGAGCATAGAGGATCGTGCGCCTTCCGGAGGTATATCCCTGTGGGTCGGCACGGTTTTGAACCAGGACAGCAATCCAACAGGCATGACAATCGAGGAGATCAGGAAAGAGGTGGATGCCGTGGATTCCCGGATCATCGACCTTATCGCCGAAAGGCAGGCGATCGCCGGGCGGATGGCTCACGAGAAGTACCTTGCCGGGGCCCCGGTCAGGGACGAGGGGAGGAGACGGGCGCTGCTCGAACGGGTCTTCAACGAGGCAGTGGAAAAGAACATCAACCCGGTGCAGGTGCGGACGATCTTCGAGATCCTCGTCGAGATGAGCGAGGAGAGGCAGCGGGAGTGTACGGGGGAGGGGAACCTCCCCTGAATCATTCTGTGCCGTGGACGAAGGCCCCGGCGGTGATCCCGCCCAGGGAGAGGGCCTTCGCACGAGCCTTCAGGTCCGCGGTGACGCGGCCGTCGAGGGCCTCGCGGTAGATGCCGGACATCTCCCTGGCATAGGCCGGCCCGCGCCGACGGGCGTCGACGGCGATACCGCCGACACCGGCGGCGAGGAGGGCAGAGAGGCGGTCGAGGAGGCAGGTCTCGACAGCGTTGCCGATGGAGGTCCGGCACTCCCCGGCGGGCCAGAGGGGGAAGGTCATCCCCTTCTCGTCCCTGATGCCGAAGGCGGCGCCCCCGCACCCGGCAGGGCAGCCGAGGGCGGTTGCAGGGGGGCAGTCCTCGGTGACCATCGCCTCGGCGACGCCCTGCACGAGGACTTCGACCGCAGGGGCCCCGGCGGGGAGGCGGGCGACAAGGGCCCTGATATCGTCTCCCGAGAGTTCAGGGGAGAGTGTGAGGAGTGCGAAGTCGTCGTGGGCGGCGGCGGCCTCGGCGTTCCAGATGTTGAGGCCCGATGCCCCGTACAGGGGGATGTCGGGCAGGGCCGTCCTGACCGCAGGGGCACAGCCGTGCCCTTCGACCATGACGCCGGCGACGCCGGCCGCCGCGGCCTGGTCGAGGAGGGGGAGGGCGACGTCAAGGAAAGTGCGCCGCACGATCTTCGGCCACTTCCAGATGAGGGGGACGCCGGCCGCAGCCCTGACGGCAGAGGCAAGCGTCTCCGCAGTGCACTCCGCGGGCTCGAAATAGATCCGTCCCGCACCGGCGGCCGCGGCGGCCTCGACGCCTGCGGCTATGTCCGTGTAGACGGAGAGGACCAGCTTTTTTTCTGCCGCAGTCTTCCCTCCGGCCTTCAGAGCGGGGAGGAGGGTGGAAAGCCGCGCACGGGCGGCGGCGATCTCGTCGGCAGGCGGCCGTTCCACCTCGCAGAGGGCCTCTCCGACCGCCTCAAGGAGGCTCCGCCGCAGGGCGTTGAGGTACGAGGGAGGGGCAAAGAGCCCGCCAGGGTAGGCGAGGTCGAGGTCGCCGACGACGTAGGGCGTCCCGCCGGTGCGGCGGAGTTGCTCCGCGATCTGGTCCGCGGTCAGCGGCCGCGTCCTGGCCGCCCCCATCGGCCCGTCGCCCCGCACGGCGACCCGCACCGGGGAACCCCTGATCGGCGTGCAAACGGCCTCGATGACCGGCGTGCCGTCCTCCTCCCAGTTGACAGAGGCGTCGACCCTGACAGCCTGCCTCTCCTGCCGCATGACCTCGTCTGCCCATGACTCGAAGGCGGCGCGGCGGGTGATGGAGACGACCGCACCTATCGGCGCAGGTTGCGGCAGTCTGACCAGCACGCCGTCCCTCCCGCTCTTCGGTGTCCCCCGCACCAGGCAGCCGAACTCCCCTTCAGGGGAGGAGACCGCGATGCCGTCCCCGTTCTCCGGGGCAAGCGACCCGGAAAGGGCGACCGTCGCCTCCATCCTGGCATTCGAGAAGGCGACGACCCTGCCGATCCGAACGCCCCGGTTGTCCGGGCGCTCCGGGCCGATCACGCCGCGGTGCCTCTCGCCGCAGAGGTACCCGGTCGTGAAGCCGCGGGTGAAGGCGAAGGCGAGGGCCTCTTCGTCATGGGGCGAGGGAGTCCAGCGGCCTTCTGCGATGGCGTCGAGGGCGCGGCGGTAAATGGCGGTGACGACCGCCACATAGGCCGGCGCCTTCATCCTCCCCTCGATCTTCAGGGAGGAGACGGGCGCCGCGACGACGCGGTCGAGGACCGGATACAGGCAGATATCCTTTGTCGAGAGGAGGTAGCGGTGGGGGAGGCGGACGGGTTTCATCCGCACCGGCCTGCCGTACCGGTCGTACTCCCCCTTCATCAGGGCATAGGGTTTCCGGCAGGGCTGGGCGCACGCCCCCCTGTTCCCGCTCCGGCCGCCGATCACCGAGGAGAGGAGGCACTGGCCAGAGTAGGCGTAGCAGAGCGCACCGTGGAGGAAGACCTCCAGTTCGCACCCTGTCTCCTCAAGGACAGGTCGCATCGCCTCGATCTCGGCGAGACTCACCTCGCGGGCGAGGACGACGCGGGAGCACCCCGCCTCTGCGGCCCACCTGACGCCCTCCGCTGTGGTGACCGTCATCTGCGTCGAGGCATGGACGACAAGGCCGGGGACGAGAGCGCGGGCAAGACGGAGGAGCCCGATGTCCTGGACCAGGACGGCGTCGACGCCGGTCTCATAGAGAAAGAGGAGATAGTCGGCAAGGGCCGGGAGTTCGGCGTCGTGGACCAGGGTGTTGACGGTCACGTGCACGGCGACGCCTCGGATATGGGCGTAGTCCACGGCCTCCCGCAGGGCATCGTCGTCGAAGTTCGCCGCGAAACGCCGGGCCGAGAAACGCGTCCCGCCGAGGTACACGGCGTCGGCTCCCGCGGCGACGGCTGCCTTCAACGCCTCCATCGAGCCAGCAGGGGCGAGGAGTTCGGGGATCTGTACAGGATTCGTGGGAAGAGATGGGGGCGGCCGGGATATAGCATTTTCAGAGTTAACAGGAGGAGGCAAAAGAGATGCCTGTCCCGGCTTCGTTCCCTTCCTCCAGGAGGGAGAAAGATAAGCACTCCGAAAACATTTCCGAATTCTTATCGGTGAGGAGGCCCAGACGCATAGGATACATGACCGATGCAAACACGTATCTGACGCAGGTCCTCCAGACGAACAGGGAGATCGAGGAGTCTAACCCCGAGGTCTGGAAAACCTTCCTCGCCTTCGTCCACCAGGTCTGCAAGGACGGCGCCCTCCCGTCGAAGTTCAAGGAGATCATCCTCATCGCCCTCGCGGTCGCGGACCACTCCCCCTTCTGCATCACCCTCCACACCAAACTGGCGATCGAGGCCGGGGCATCGAAGGCCGAGATCATGGAGGGCGCCCTGATGGCTGCGGCGATGGCCGGCGGACCGGGCATGGCGTTCATGCGCTACGTCCTCGACGCCTGCGAGGAATACGGGGCAGAATAAACCAGGAAAAGTCTCTGTAGGATTCCGATTCTGGCGGACCTGTGCCGGGGGACTACGCCGAAAATCAGAGATTTTTTTGTGCTCACTCCGCTCGCACCCGGCTCAGGATAGGCAGGGATATGACACGTTCTCTCCTCTGAATGTCCTGTTCGCTCTTCCCGGGGCCAATCACAATGGGGGGTCCGGGGGCAACGAGAAGACGAAGTCTTCGAGGAGCCCCCGGCGACCACTACGGGGAAGGCGGTGTTCTTCCCCCGCACCCGAATATCAGGAAGGGCACATCAACCAGAGCAGAGGATAATCTCCAGGGCCAAAAAACATTTTCCGTCGCCACCCCCGGACCCCGCGCAGGGCCGGAGAGACAGACATATAACAGGTGACGATGTGATACCTGAGAGTATGAAGATCGTCGTCTCGCTGACGAGTCCTGACGAGATCCCGAAAGCGGTGGCACTCGGCGCTGATTTCATCGAACTCAGGCTCGATCTCATGGGAGAGGACCTTTCGTCGGCGATGGCCGGTTGTAGCGGTGACTGCGCGGCCCCCATCATCGCCACCCTCAGGAGCAGGGAAGAGGGCGGCAGATTCACCGGCGACCCGGAACAATGGTTCTCGACCATCCAGCCCTTCCTCGATCTCGTGGACTACGTGGACGTGGAGCGGAAGTTCAGAAAGTTTGCCCCGATGATCCGCTACCAGCACACCATGGTCATCGCCTCGGCGCATATCAGGTACATGCCCTCTCCCGACGACCTGCGGGCCATCGAGCGGGACCTCAGGTCGTACGGCGACATCCCGAAGATCGCCGTCACTCCGGCGTCCGCGCACGACCTCCTCGACCTCCTCTCCTTCACCCTCGATGCGGAGAAGCCCATCATCACGACCGTGATGGGCGGGGAGTTCAGGTACGCCCGCACCTTCCTCCCCTTCTTCGGGTCGGAGACGGTCTACTGCCACATCGGCACCCCGACGGCCGAGGGGCAGTACGACATCAGGGTACTGGAGCAGTTGCAGGAGTTGCTCGCCTACAGGTGAACTTGTTTGGGGATCATATCTTCAAGAGCCCCGAGAGGGCGATAGACAAGCGGATGAATCGAAGGTACAGACCCATCATATCATCTGAAGAAGAGAGTCGAAAAATTCATCCTGCTCTCATAAATAGTCGATGTGAGTAAAAACCGGCCCTCTCCGGGTTCATGAGGGGAAAAGGATACGCTCAGTGTTCCTGAAGAGACCTCTCGTGACTCCCGGGTGATGCTGTGCGGCACCCCTGCGGGATCCCAGACCGTAAGGGTAAAGACGGCCGTCTTTGCGCTGCCGAGTTCATTTTTCCCACCCATTTTCCAGGAGGTGGTGAAGGTACTGCTTCCTCCTATTCCGGTATCGATTGAAGAAACAGAGTTTGAAAAAACTCTATTTCCCCTGAAATCGGCATAAGTACCGCCGAGGGTGAAGGTACCTTGGGAGTCATTGTCCAGAAAGACGACCCTGCCCCCTGAATCAGTGGCATCCACGATAACGTCCTCCCAGGCGTACGACATCACATATGCTAGGGCACCGGCAAGGACGAGAATCAGGGCGATGCTGCACCACATGATTTTCTTATTCACACAAGATCACTCCTCTCTTTCAAAAAGAGTGCATCCTCAAGGGATGCACCGCCATTCAGACGTAGTCGAGATCACCGTAGTCGGTTGCTGTTGCCTTTGTCGTATCGAACCAGTCGTGCGTCTCGCACCACAGTTCATACTGAGCATCGCCACTCCCCTGTGAATTGAAACTCACACTGATTGTACCGCTGGTTGCCCAGTCAACCTTTTTCTCGGCCGTGTGCGGCACACCATTCGCGTCGTAGACTTTCAGACGATAGATTGCTCCCTGTCCATCATTATCTACGTCATTAACATTTCTGTACGTCGCTGTGAAGGTGTTTTGTCCGGCCGGAGCAGTAACAGAACCCACAACAGACACGCTTGCCGTATCGCCGGTGCCGTCCGTATACATACTCCCCAGAGATATTGTGGACAGAATCCCAATGTCATCTGAGTCTCCAGGCACAGCGCTCGCCAGACATATGATGCCTGCAAGCAGCAGTGCCGCCAGTGCAAAGCCAAAACCATAGTTTTTTTTCATGTTCAACACCTCTTTTTTCATCTACCGGGAAGAGCGACGGACAGCAACGGCCATCCCCGATGACACCGGGCAATCCGATCGCCTTCGGGCCGATGCAAGAGGCCGGGCATGCATGCAGATTCGGGTGCCCGGCCTCTCTCGGGACACCCATTCTGGTATCCACGGCCAATAGTATATTCAATGATATATATCAGGCTTATGAGCAGATCATTTAACAATCGAACGGACAGTTAAACGATCTGCTCATAAAGGTTAAGTCTCCGGACGCAGAGTCGATCACGGTGCAAACATGCATGCAGAAAGAATTGTCCTCAGCCTCCTGATTGCCGCCGCGCTCCTCTTCGTCCCCTGTGCGGCAGCAACCGGCGATGCAGGATACGCCGACCGGATCATCGTCTCCCCCGACGACGACCGGTACGACATAGCCGGACTCGACAACGCCATCCGGTCGATCGGCGGGCGGATCTATCCAGATGAAAAAGATCTTATAACCAAGAACATCCCCTCAGGTATGAAAAGGGTTAGCGTCCGTCTTGACTGGAGCGGCCATTCCCACGCCGGCACGGACTCGGTCTCCCTCATCATCTGTACCCCCGACAAGAGCATTCTCGGACAGTACGAGGACAGTTCCGACGGGACGATCGACGAAAAGATCTCGATGGGCCTCTCAGATTCGCCATCATTGCCTGCTGGAACATGGTACTTTTATGTGATCGGCGATTCCGTGCCCGAAGAAGGAGATGCATACACCCTGAATGTATTATATTCCTGACGAGACACCTCTGATCATCCGCGATGGTTGCGTGATGCAAAAAACACCCACTATCTTCTTTACAGGCATGCTCGTCCTGCTCCTCTTCCTGAATCCGGCAACGGCAAAGATCACCGTTGAACCAGAGCCAGCAGAACTACCCAGCGATATGATCAATGTAGATGACGAAGAGTTCATGCCGATCTGGCAGGGCCCTCCCACGCAGACTCTTGCCGTTTTTATTATGATATATTGCCCCCTCCTCGCCTTCCCTGCCGACCTGATCTATTCTTCCGGTCTCCTGGCATACCTGGGTTACCGTATCGCCCCCCGCACGGTCCCGGAGAACAGGAAAAAGATCCATGCGTGCATCAGGGACCAGCCGGGCATCTCCGCCTCGCGGATAGCAGGGATAACCGGGATCAGCCGCGGGACGGTGACATATCACCTCTCCCGCCTGCAAGCGGGAGGGATGATCAAAAAAGTACAGAACAGGGGCAATGTCGGTTTCTTCATCCAGGTCGAGGACAACACCGGAGATAAAGAGTGCACTCTCCTCCACATGCAGAACTCGACGGAGAAAGAGATCCTTTTTCTTCTTCTCGACACGCCCGGCCTCTCGCAGTCCGAGATCGCGGATTCGATCGGCATATCCCGGCCGGCGGCATCCTGGCATATGAAAAGACTCGATTCCGACGGTATTGTCGGATCGTCCAGAAACGGTCGGAGTACATACTACCGCCTCATGCCTGGCATCCCGGACATTCTCACAAAAGAAGTCAATGACCAGGCCATTACCCGGGATTCTGGCAGGGCATCTGCCTGACCATCCCGGAGCCAGGCGCCGGTCACACCCGGAAAATAAGATGATCCGATTATCCGGAGATCCGTCCGGCAAGGCCAGCATATACCGCCTGCTCCAGCACCGCATCGACGAGCACCAGGGCGAGCACCGCCTCGGCGCATATCAGGTACATGCCCTCTCCCGACGACCTCGGGGCAATCGAGCGGAACCTCAGGTCGTACGGCGACATCCCGAAGATCGCCGTCACCATCACTTTCTCCCGCTCGCCCGATCCCCCACGGGACAGAAAAAGAGAGGGGGGTGAGGAAGCCGGAGAATTTTCATCTCCCTACCGCACTCACCGCTGCAATGGTCTTCAAACATCCTGCATGGCGGCGACCATCGCATCGACGCCCACCAGACCGACGAAGGCGCCGCTGGAGTTTTTGATGGGCGCGTACGCAACGGTTTCTGTGTACATCCCGGCGCAGGGCTTCACGAAGCCGGTGAGGATGACGGCGTCCGCCGAACTCAGGGTGTACGGATCGCCGATCGCAGCTGCATACTTGCTGCTGCCATATTCTACATCCACGACATACTCGATGGCATCCCCCGCTTTCCGCATCGTATAGGCGTAGGTGATGTTGTTGTTGGACGCCCGGACGGCATCGAGCTGGTCCCGGATGGCGATGAACGCCGTTGTGTTTTCATCTCCCGGCTGAAGCGCCGCCATGGCGTCGCCGTCGATACGGGCCGCAGTATCCGCGGCAAGGGCCTTCATGTCGGCCGGCGCGACCGCGCTCCACGTGTCGATACCCACCAGCCCGACGACGGTACCGCTGGAGTTCTTGACAGGAGCGTACCCGGAGATGCCGGGGTACGTTTCAGCGGAGGGTTCCATAAAGCCGGAGAGAAACACGGTGTCATTCTCCGTCGGGACGTACACATCGCCGATCGCAGTCGCATAACTATTGCTGCCGTAGTTTGCATCCACAACGTACTCGGTGGCATTCTCGGTTTTTCGCATCGTACAGACGTAGACGATGTTGGGGTTGGACGCCCGGACGGCATCGAGCTGGTCGCGGATGGCGATGAACGCCGTCGTGTTTTCATCTCCCGGCTGAAGCGCCGCCATGGCGTCGCCGTCGATCCTGGCCGCAATATCCCCTGCAAGGGCCTTCATGTCGTCCTGCGAGAATTCCACGGACGCAGGTCCCGTCTCCCCGGATGCCGATTTCGTCTCACCGGAGGGGAATAGGGTCACAAGCGCTGCCGCAATGATGATCAGGGCGAGAGCGCCGACGATCAATCCGACGAGAAGATTCTGGCGGGTCATACCGCAGACTCCATCAAAGACATGTCGCAGATATGCTAGTTAAACCGATTTAAACATAGAGCATATCCCAAAACTCTCGTTCATTCCCCTTTCCCCGCATGCTGAACTCGGGAGAAAAGATCATGATCGGGTCGATGTCTTCCCGAATACCATGAAAAATCGTGCGAAACCACCGCCTTCCCCCAGATCTCTACCGGGGGACTGACGCCGAAAATCAGAGATTTTCTTGTGCTCACTCCGTTCCCAGCCCCCGAACCCCCTAAACAGGATAGGGTCGGGGAAGAGAGACCAGAGATCTTGATGAAGGAGATTGCCCTCCACCCCCTATCGCAATGATGGGGGGACCGGGGGATGAAACCCCCCGGACAAGACGCCAGAACAGGATTTTTCAGAACCACATACCGATCATTCCATCGACAGGAGAGAGGGTATGATCAGTTTTGGGATGACCTCATAATGTGGCTATAAATTCCAATATTGAGATTTACCCGTATAATTTAGGATCATTTAGAAAATTCCATGAGCATATGGCCGAATAACAGACGAATCTACCGGGCGTCACCTCAATCCGGGGGTGGAGCGAGAAGAGATGGTCAAAAAAAGATTATTCCGGGGCCTGCCCGCCATACATCTCCTGCTCCAGCACCGCATCCACAAGCACCAGGGCGAGCATCGCCTCCGCGACCGGGACGAGACGGAAGGCGATGCAGGGGTCGTGCCGTCCGGCGATGATGATCTCCCTCTCCTCTCCATGGATGTCCACGGTCCTCTGGGGGAGGGCGATAGAGGGCGTCGGTTTCACCGCCAGGCGGACGACGATCTCCTGGCCTGTCGAGATGCCGCCGAGGACGCCGCCGGCATGGTTGGAGAGGAAGCCCGAGGCGTCCATGGCATCGTTGTTCTCCGAACCATAGAAACGTGCTGCGGCAAAACCTTCGCCGATCTCGACACCCTTCACCGCCCCGATCCCCATCAATGCCCCGGCGATGGCGGCGTCGAGTTTGTCGAAGACCGGACTCCCGAGGCCGGGCGGGACGCCCGAGGCCCGGACCTCGACAATGCCACCGACAGAGTCGCCGCGGGCCTGCGCCGCCCGCACCTCGGCCTCCATCTCGGCGGGGTCGGTCTTCCCGTGCACCTCGCGGACCGACCCGGCGACCGCGGTCCCGTGTGTCTTCAGGACTGCAACCGCCACCGCGCCGGCCGCGACCCGCGCCGCCGTCTCCCGTCCCGAACTCCGACCGCCGCCCCGGTGGTCACGGAGGCCGTACTTCTGCAGGTACGTATAGTCTGCGTGGCCGGGGCGGAAGACATCGCGGAGGGCGTCGTAGTCGCCGCTCCGCACGTCCCTGTTCCGGATCAGCAGGGCGATGGGCGTGCCGGTGGTCCTCCCCTCGAAGACGCCGGAGAGGATCTCGACGGCGTCGGGCTCCTTCCGCGGCGATGCGAGGGGGCCGCCGGGACGGCGGCGGTCGAGCATCGGCTGAATATCTCCCGCGGAGAGGGGGAGGCCCGGCGGGACGCCGTCGACGACGGCGCCGATCGCGGGGCCGTGGCTCTCCCCGAAGGTCGTCACCCTGAAGAACCGCCCGAAGGTGTTCATTCGCCGAGCACCTCCCACATGGTCAGATCATCCACCCTGATCCCGGTCATATGGAGGAACTGTTCGCAGGCCTGGTACACAAACATCTCGGTCCCCGGGATGGTGCGGCAGCCGCGGGCCGCCGCCGTCCTGAGAAGAGGGGTCTCCTTCGGGGTATAGACGAGGTCGAAGACCGTCGTGCCGGGTCGCAGGTCTTCGGGCGCCAGGAGGGAGCGGGGGTCGCCGGCCATGCCGACTGGCGTGGCGTGGACGACGACCTCGGGGCGGACGCGGTCGATGTCGCGGATAGCCCCGGCCTCGCAGCCGAAGCGGGCGGCAAGGGCCTCTGCCTTCCCGGCGTCGCGGGCAAGAACCGTCACCCCGTATCCCAGACTCAGGAGGGCATAGACCGCTGCGGCGGCCGCACCGCCCGCACCGAGGACGACGGCCCTCTCCGCCGCGACCCCTTCGAGGGGGCGGCGCACGCCGACCCAGTCGGTGTTCGAGACCCGGACATGGTCCCCGCAGAGGATGAGGGTGTTGGCGGCGCCGATCGCCGCCGCGTGCCTGTCGGCCTCGTCCGAGGCAGCGAGGGCCGCCTCCTTGTGCGGGATGGTGACCGAGAGGCCGCGGACGCCGAGGAGGCGGGCGGCATTGAGGACCGCCCCGAAGTCGGGGTGGTCGAAGAAGGTGTACGCGGCGTCCATGCCGTACCTTGCAAAGAGGGCATTGTACAGCAGGGGACTCCTGCTGTGGAGAGCCGGGTGGCCGGCGATCCCGTACAGGCCTGTCGCCGGGCCGAGAGTGGCGAGACGTTCGGCCTCGCCGGACGGGAGGGAGAAGCCCGCGGGGAGGGAGACGGGGCCTGGCCGCCCGGCACATCTGGCGATGATCTCGTCTGCGACCCCGTCAGGCCTGCGGCCCCCCGTCCTGACACAGATGTCCGCGGCCGCGAGGTAGAAGGGCCGCCGCGTCCGGAGGAGGGATTGCACCTCCTCCTCAGGCTGAAGGCCGGTGAGGGAGGGGCGGTCCGAGCCCGCGATCCGCGTGACGACCTCCTCCGGGTCCGCTTCCAGGAGGACGACGGTCCCCCCCGTCCTGAGGGCGCGGACATTCTCCGGGTCGAGGACAGCACCGCCGCCCGTGGCGATGACGCCGCGGAAATCGGCGAGGCTGGCGATCACCTCCCTCTCCAGGGGGCGGAAGGCCGCCTCCCCGGCAGAGGCGAAGATCGTCGGGATCGAGATCCCGGTCATCTCCTCGACCAGGGCGTCGGTGTCCAGGAAGGGGAGAGAGAGTCTCCGCGCCACCATCTTTCCGACCGTCGTCTTGCCCGTGCCGCGGTAGCCTATCAGGACGACCTTCACAGCAGCCCCGCCCCCTGCAGAGTATCCCAGAAACCGGGGAAGGACTTGTCCACGCATTCAGCATGGAGGATCTTCACGTTTCCAGCGCCGAGGCCGATCACGGCCGCGCTCATCGCTGTCCTGTGGTCGTTCGCCGGGTCCACGACGCCGCCCCGCAGGGGAGCGGGGGTGATGGTCAGGGCGTCCTCCGCGACGGCGACGCGGCCGCCGAGGCCCCGCAACACCCGCACGACCGCCGCGATCCTGTCGCTCTCCTTGTACCTCAGGTGAGCGATGCCGGTGATCGTCGTCGGCCCGCGGGCAAATGCCGCCACTGCCGCGAGGGTCTGAACAGTGTCGGGGGAGGAGGCCATGTCGATCGCGGTCCCGTCGAGGTCGCCGTCAGATTCAAGGACGACAGCGTCTCCGTCGGCACGGACCCGGCAGCCCATCCTCACAAGGGCGTCGAGAAAGAGGCGGTCGCCCTGGAGGGAGGCGGGGTCGAGGTTCTTCACCGTCACCCGCCCACCGCAGACGGCGGCGATGGCAAAGAAGTACGAGGCCGAGGACCAGTCGCCCTCGACCGAATAGGGACGACTCCCGTACAGGCCGGGCCTGACGATGAAACGGTCCTCCCCCTCCTCCTCCACAGGGACACCGAAGGCCCCCATCACCGCGGCCGTGAGATCGAGGTACGACGCCGAGACCGGAGGGGTGGTGAGAGAGAGGTCGAGGCCCTCCGCATAGCAGGGGGAGGCGATGAGGAGGGCCGAGATAAACTGGCTGGAGACGTCGCCCCGTATCGCCGCGGCGCCACCCCGCACGGGCCCCGTGACCGTCACGGGCGGACAACCCGGCGTCTTCTCGTAGGCAACCCTGCCGCCGAGGGCGGCAATGGCGTCGCCGAGGGGGCCGACAGGCCTCTCCTGCATACGCAGACTCCCGGTGAGGGTGACAGGCCAGGGGGAGAGGGTGGCGAGGCCGGCGAGGAAACGGAGACTCGTCCCCGAGTCTCCGGCGTCCACCATGGCGGGGCCGGCAAGGGGGAGGACGCCTCCACAGCCGCGGACGAGGAGGTCGTCGCCGTCGTCGGTAGTTATGATGCCGAGGGCGGCGAGGCCATCCCGCGTCCTGACGGTGTCTCCCGACCTGAGGGATCCGATGATGCGGGACTCCCCCTCCGCGAGGGTGGCGGTGACGAGGGCGCGGTGGGTGATACTCTTCGAGGGCGGGGCCGTGACGGTGACGTCGACGCCCCGGCGGCGGGAGAGGGTCATCTCCATCCTGCCGCCTCCAGGCGCGGGTAGCACCCGAACTCCTTCACGACGGCAAGGGAAGAGAGTTCGGCAACAGCCCCGGTCCATGCCGGGCCGGACTCGCCGTCGATGAAGAAGACGTACCGTCCCATCCCCCTCTTTGAAGGCCTGGACTCGATCCGGGTCAGGTTGATCCTCAGGCGTGCGAAGACTGCGAGCAGGTCGGCGAGGAGGCCGGCCCGGTCTGCCTTCGGGTCGAGGAGGACGGAACATTTTCCGGCACCAGGACCCCGGTACGGCTCTGTCGAGATGACGACGAAGCGGGTGGTGTTGTCCTCCGCGTCCTGCACATTTTCAGCGACGATAGGGATCCCGCACAGTGCGGCGGCCTCGGCGGTGGTGACCGCCGCCGCGGCCGTGCCCGGACGCACAGCCCTGGCACTCGCCGCGTTCGAGGGGGTGTGGACCACAGGCACGCCGAGGGCGTCGACACGGGCCGAGCACTGTTCATGGGCCTGCGGGTGGGCGTAGATGGTGTCGACCTCCGTGATTTTGACGAAAGAGGCGAGGTGGAACCTGATCGGCACGTACACCTCCGCTGTGATGAAGACGGGATTCCTCAGCAGGCCGTCGAGGGCGGGGCCGACACCTCCGGCCTCGCTGTTCTCGATAGGGACGAGGCCGTCGCCCTTTCCTGCGGCGACATGCGCGAAGACGGCACCGATGGTCGGCAGGAGCACGACCTCCTCGGCGAGACATCGGGCAAGGGCATGGGAGAAGGTGCCCTCGGGCCCGAGGGCCGCAAGCCTCACTTTTCCGCCAGGCATCGTATCAGCGCCTCCGAGTCTTCGGTCGCACGCGGGATGTAGTCGGCAAAGAAGGCGGCGTCCTCACGGAAGAGGCGGGCGAACACTTCGTCGTCACCGGACTCCACCGCCCCGCGGACTTCGGCCGCGGCGGCCCCGAAGGCGTCGAGGACTTCGGGGACGGCAGGGTTCTCCCCGAGAATCGGGCCGTACAGGCCCGGGTCCTGCCCGAGTATCCGCCCGATCACCGCCATCTCGATCTGGTAAACCGGACTCGTGACAGAGAGGAGGGCCGGGAGGTCCACGGAGAGGCGCCGCATCGCCCCGGCAAGGGAGAGAGTGGTGAAGTGGGTGAGGCCCTGGACAACAGCCATCAGTCTGTCGTGCTCCAGGGGGTCCATCGTCGTCACCTTCGCCCCTGCCCCCCTGAAGACCCCAAGAACCGCGTCAGCCCGTTCAGGCGCGACCCGCGCCGGGCAGGCGACGACAGTCTGGTTCTGGAGGGAGGACACGGACGGCCCGAACATCGGGTGGAGGCCGAGGACGCCGGCCTTCGTCTCCAGCATCGCCGCCACGGGCGCCGCCTTGAGGGAGGTGACGTCGCAGAGGAGCTGGTCCCTGGAGAGGAGAGGGGCGATCTCCCGGATCACCGGGACGGTGCTCCTGATCGGGACGGAGACGATGACGACCTCGGAGGCCCGTGCCAGGTCGGCGTTCGAGAGAGGGGTCGCCCTCCCCGAGACGAGCACCTCGTGGCCGGCGTCTGAGAAGATCCGGGAGAAGAGAGTGCCCATCCCACCCGTTCCGCCGATGATCCCGATGCGCATCTCAGGTCTCCGTGATCGTCTCTTCGACGGCCATGCCGAAGTGCCGGCCGCCGGAGAGGGAGAGACCGAGGATACGGTCGCCCTCCTTCAGGGCGGCGACCGAGACCGGGCCGTCAGGCCCCATCAACCGTACAGTCTCCGCGTTCTGGAGGACGAGCCCGGCCTTCTCCCCGCCCTTTCCCTCCGATTCAACGAGGAGGAGGGGGCGGCGCTCGGTCTTCACCCGCCCGACCGCGGCCCCGGCCGTGGCGCCGGCACCGTCGGCGACGAGGACGGCGTCCCCGGCACGCACCTCGGAGAGGTAGGCGGTCTTCCCGTCAGGGCCGAGGAGGTAGGCGTGGACCGCACCCGCGTTCACCCGGAAGGGCCGCGGCGAGACATACGGGTTCTCGGCCGTCTCGGCAAGCACGAGGAGGAATCCCGAGGAGGTGTTGCCGACGAGCATTCCCTGCCCCTCGGCAAGGAGGGAGCAGGTGTCGATGCAGGCGCGGTCGCCCATCCCGATGGGGCGCACCCGCGTGACCGTGAAGGGAGAGAGGGCGAGGGCTGGCATCGCCGCCTGCACGACGGCCGCCACCCTGCCGACCTCCGCGGCATCGTCGGTCTTGAGCACGACGCCGGCGACACCTTTTTCGAGGATGCCGAGGGCGAGCTTCGCCTCGTCGGCATTCCTGACGATGGCAAAGACCTCCTCTGAGGCGGCGACCAGGTTTTCAAGGGGGATCACCGTCCAGTCGGGAGTGGAGACGACAAGGCGGGCGCCTTTAGCCTGCGGGAGCGGCGAGTCGGGCGTCGCCGCAGCGAAGACGACGTCTGTGCCCGGCACCAGGTCGCCGTCAGGGGCGACCGCGGCGATCCGCCCGAGGGCGCGGGCATCGCCGGCCTTCTCCACCACCAGGGCATCGGCCCCGGCCTCGATCGCCGCCGTGGCGATCTCCTTTCGCCACGGCCGCACGTCAACCCAGAACCGTTTCATCTCCCCTCCAGGGCGTCCTTCGGATCGGCGCCGCCGTGGACGACCTTGCAGAGCGCCCTGACAAAGGCTGCCGGGTCGTCGCGCTGGAAAGCGTTCCTCCCGATGGCGACGCCTGCCGCCCCGGCACCGACCGCGTCCCGGATCGCCGTCAGGGTGGCGAGGTCGCCGGCCTTCTCACCGCCCGCGATGAGGACAGGGACAGAGCAGGCGGCGCAGATCTCCGCGAAGGAGGCGGGGTCGCCGGTGTAACTCGTCTTGATCAGGTCGGCGCCGATCTCCTCCGCGACACGCACGCAGTGGCCGACGGCCGACGGCGAGCGCGGGTCGATCCCCTTGCCCCGCGGGTAGATCATCACCAGGAGAGGCATACCCCAGCGGATGCACTCCTTCGAGACCATGCCCGCGGCCTCGATCATCCTGGACTCGTGCACCGCCCCGAGGTTGATGTGGATGGAGACCGCGTCGGCCCCGAGGGCGACCGCCTCCTCGACGGTGCAGACGAGCACTTTGTCGTCGGGGTCCGGGTTCAGGGAGGTCGAGGCAGAGAGGTGGACGATGAGCCCGATGTCCCGGCCCTTGCCGCGGTGACCGGCCTTCACCATCCCCTTGTGCATCACGATCGCATTCGCCCCGCCCTCGGAGACAGCGGAAACCGCCTCGGGCATCTTCTTCAGCCCCTCGATCTGCCCCATCGTGAAACCGTGGTCCATCGGGACGATGACAGTCCTCCCGGTGTTCCGGTCCATGATCCTCTCCAGCCTGATCGCCTTTCCAATCATTCCTTCATCATCTCCATCGCTTCTTCCGCGCTCTTGCCGCCGTGCACGATCGCCGCCGCCGCCCGGACAAAGCGGTCGGGGTGCGGGTGCTGGAAGGCGTTCCTCCCTATCGAGATCCCGGCGGCCCCGCCCTCCATCGCCCCCTCGATGAGGGCGAGAGTCGCGGCGTCGTCCGTCTTCGACCCGCCGGCCACGACGACCGGCACCGGGCACCCCAGGGTCACCTCCTTGAAGGTGTCGGGGTCGCCGGTGTACACCGTCTTGATGATGTCGGCCCCGAGTTCGGCGCCGGCGCGGGCGGCAAGACTCACCATCTCGACGCTCTTCTCGTCGTCTATCTTCGGCCCGCGGGGGTACATCATCGCGAGGAGAGGCATCCCCCACTCCATGCACTCGACCGCGACCCTCCCGAGGTCGGCGAGCATCTTTGCCTCAGAGGCAGCCCCGATATTGATGTGTACCGAGACCGCGTCCGCACCCATCTTCAGGGCGTTCGTGACCGTGTTGACGATCACCTTCTCGTTCGGGTCCGGCCCCGCAGACGTCGAGGCCGAGAGGTGGAGGATCAACCCGATGTCCCTCCCCCACCGGCGGTGGCCGTACAGGGGAAGGCCGAGGTGGCCGAGCACTGCGTTTGCGCCGCCTTCGGCGACGAGGTCGACGGTCCGTCCCATATCGATGAGCCCTGGCATGGGCCCGGCCGTAACACCATGGTCCATCGGGACGATGATCGTCCTGCCGGTGTTACGATCCATAATACGTTCCAACCTAATCTGTTTTCCTCTCATGAACACGCACCTCCGCAGATTCCTGTGACTGCGGGGTTTTAGAAGAGATAAAAATAGCTAAAAGAGACGCCGTGCAGCGCCGCCGCTCCGGGGGAGACGGTCAGAGAAATGTCTGTGTGCGTGGTTTCGCGAGGGCTAGTGAAGATAAAGACATTCACTGGCGAAAAAACATTCACCACACATTATCTCTAGAATAGTCATCGACGGTATTTAATAATGTAGGTGGGGCCGGATCGACCCACCGGGAGAGGGTCTGGCACACGAAAAAATCGACCGGTTCAAATAATCTCCCTTCGATTTTCTGATGACCATACATGCAGACCCCGCCGGCCCCCACTGCCCATCAGCAACGCCTGATCATTTTCATCATCGCCCTTGCAGCATTCATGGGCGCCCTCGACACCAGCATCGTGAACATCTCCCTCCCGTCCATCGCCGCCTACTTCCACGAGGACATCGGCGACGTCTCCTGGGTGGTGATGGGCTACGGCCTCGTCATCGCCTGCCTCCTCCTCATCTTCGGGAAACTCGGCGACAGGCACGGGTTCAGGAAGGTGTACATCGGAGGCTTCGCTGTTTTCACCATCGGATCCCTCCTCTGCGGTCTCTCCATGACCCTCGGCCACCTCATCGGTTTCCGCCTCATTCAGGGCCTCGGAGCCGCCGCACTCGAGGCCGTCGGCCCGGCGATGATCGCCCTGTACCTCCCGCAGACAGTCCGCGGCCGGGCCCTCGGCACCCTGGCCACCGCCGTCTCGGTCGCCATCGCGATCGGCCCGGTGCTCGGCGGCCTGCTGACAGAGTTCATCTCCTGGCACTGGATCTTCTTCGTGAACATTCCGGTCGGGGTCATGGCAATCGTCCTCGGCAGAAAACTCCTCCCGGAAACCGAACCCCGCGGGACCAGCGGTTCATTCGACATCCCGGGCACCGCCTTCATCGTCGCCGCCCTCTTCTTCCTCATCTACCCTCTCAACATGGGGCTGAAGATGGGGTGGACCTCACCGTTCATCCTCGGTTCCTTCCTCCTCTCGGTCATCTTCTGGGTCGCCTTCGTCCGGCGGGAGTGCACCTGCGAGGACCCTCTCCTCAACCTCGCCCTCTTCAGGAACAGCGCCTTCTCGGCAGGGACCGTCGCCGGCGCCCTGGTCATGCTCGCCTTCGCGGGCGCCACCTTCATCTTCCCCTTCTACCTGGAAGGGGTGAAAGGCCTCTCCACCGCTGTCGCCGGCATCGTCCTCACTGTCCCTGCGGTCACCCTGATGATCTTCGGCCCCCTCGCGGGCAGAATCTCAGACAGGCAGGGGACACGCCGCCTCACCACCGGGGCGGCGGCTCTGACCGCCGCAGTCTTTCTCCTGTACGCCTCCCTCACGATGGAGAGCAGTATCTTCGTCATCGTCATCGGCCTTGCCCTCCTCGGGGTGACGAGCGGCCTGTACTTCCCGCCGAACATGAACCAGGTCCTCGGCCAGAGCCCGAAAGGGGAGGAGGGTGTCGCTTCGAGCGTGATGCAGACCGCGAAAAACATCGGCGACGTCCTCGGGGTCGCCGTCTTCGGGACCGTCTTCGTCCAGGCGATCGTCAGCGCCTTCGCCCACAACCCCGAGACCCCGCACACCGAGATCGCGGCCGCAATGCTCATCCCTGGCTTCCATGCCGCCTTCTTTGCCGGGGCGGCGGCCTGCGCAATCGCCGCCGCTCTCTCCCTCATGGCGAGAGACAGGCAGAGAGTATGAAAGTCACCCCTCTTTTTTCTCGATCGGGCACTGTGCGACGTACTCGATATTGAATTTGTAGAAGTGCGTATACCCGCAGGCGTGGCACCGGGTGGTGAACTGGTTGCAGCCGACGATCAGGTCGTGCGGCCCCTCTGCACCGCAGTGCTTGCAGGGAGCGATCGCCTCCAGGTGCCAGATGTCATAGCAGCTGATCGGAGTGTACGTGCCCTCGGCACTGACGTCCTCCAGACGCGGGAGAAAAATCCGGGTCGCACCGCAGTGTGCGCACGCCACCTGTGCCTGCGAAGAGACCGCCTTGATCACCTGGTCGGCGTCCTCGTGGCAGTGGTAGCAGATGGTCCGGTGTGTTGTGAAGATGAACCGCTCGCCCATGCCTTCCCCTCGGGGGACGAACCTATAATACTTACCGGCCACCCCATTTTGAAAAATAACCTTTCATAATTGCCCCATATTAAATATAACAAATTTTAAACCAGACAATATAAAAATATCAATAATGGTTCTGAAAACTAAAAGAGAAAGGAATATAAATTAATTCATTAAAGCAACTATACATCAGAATTATAACAGAAGAGGGATTCAGAGAATGGCAAACGGAAAACAGGACAAGATTGAGGCAATCCTGGAACGCGCACTCGACGGGGATTTTTCGGCCCGCGTCGACATCGACCAGGTGCCTGACGAGTTCAAACCTCTGGGAAAAATGGTGAACCGTGCCATCATAAAGATGGAAGAGGCAGAAAAACTGAAGAGACGGGCCGACGCCTTCGTAAAAGACAACCCGCAGGCGATCGCCGTCCTTGCCGGCGACAAGCACCGCCTCGACCTCAACAAGCAGTACGAGAAGGCATGGCGCGGCACCTACGACGAACTGATGGCAAAGAAACTCTACGACTTCAATATCAAGACCTCGGGAGACGACTTCTACGCCTCCTTCGAGACGAAGAAACTCGCCGTCTCAGACATGGAGATCACCTGGGAAGACAATACAAAGTCATACCTCCGCCTTTTCCAGGTACCCATCCTCGATGAGAACGGGGAGATCGACGTCAACTACTACATCTACCAGGACCTCACCGAGCAGACGGCAGAGTTGAAGACGGTCCATGCCCTCCAGCGCCGCGCCGACGCCTTCGTGAAAGACAACCCGCAGGCGATCGCCGTCCTTGCCGGCGACAAGCACCGCCTCGACCTCAACAAGCAGTACGAGAAGGCCTGGCACGGCACCTACGACGAACTGATGGCGAAGAAACTCTATGACTTCAATATCAAGACGTCCGGGGACGACTTCTATGCCTCCTTCGAGACCAGGAAACTCGCCATCTCTGACATGGAGATCACCTGGGAAGACACGACAAAGTCGTACCTCCGCCTCTTCCAGGTACCCATCCTCGACGAGAACGGGGAGATCGACGTCAACTACTACATCTACCAGGACAACACGCAGCTTATCAACAAGGAACTGGAGGCCAAGGAGAGGGCACGCCTCCTTGCCGAAAGTGCCGAGGAACTGAAGCATGCAATGAATGAGATGGCGAAGGGCGACCTCACGGCCAGGGTCTCGATCGAGGAGAACGACCCGATCCGCGACCTCAAACTCAACTACCGGAACTCCCGCGAGGGAGTCAGGGCAGTCCTGCAGCAGATCGCCGGTGTCGGCGAGAAGGTCACGGCCAACACCGAGGAGACAAGCAGGAGTGCCGAGGAGATTGCACGGGCGATCGAGCAGGTGGCCTCCAAGAGCCAGCAGACCTCAGAGGGCGCAAAAACTCAGCTCGAAAATCTCGAAGAGGTCGCCAGGGCGATGTCAGACCTCTCCGCCTCGATCGAGGAGATCGCAAGCACCTCCCAGGAGGTACTCGCAACGACCGAGTCCGCAGTGCAGATCGGCGACGAGGCAGAGGGCCTCGGCCGTGAGGCGACCACCAAGATGCAGGCGGTCGAGAGGATCACAAAGGAGGGAGTCGAAGAGTTCTCGCGGCTGAACGAGGAGATGCGCGAGATCTCCAAGATCGTGAAACTCATCAACGACATCTCCAACCAGACGAACCTTCTCGCCCTGAACGCCGCGATCGAAGCGGCACGGGCAGGCGAACATGGGCGGGGCTTTGCCGTCGTCGCAGGCGAGGTCAGAAACCTCGCCGGTGAGTCGAAGACCGCCACCAACCACATCGAAGACCTCATCTCCTCCATCCAGACCAAGAGCGAGAAGACTGCAAAAGATCTCCAGGCCGCCTTCGACGAGATCCAGGGCGGGATTGAGAGCGTGGACCGGACGATCGGGGCACTGAACCGTATCATCGCCGCCTCCAACGAGGCGCACGGGAGCGTCTCCGAGATCGCCAAGGCGACCGAGGACCAGGCGACATCCACGAACAAGGTGATGGAGAGGATGGACCGGACGACCGGCATGACCAAGGAGACGATGTCCCGGATCGAAGACATGGCCGCGCTTGCCGAGGAGGTCTCGGCCTCGGCCGAGGAGGTCGGCAGCGGCGCACAGGAGGTCGCCACCATGGCGGCAGAGATGAAAGGCGCACTCGACGGCTTCAAGCTGGCATAAGGTGAAGAAACGTGGCAAACGTGGATGTAGTGGAATTCGAGTTTACCGGGGAACGCTATGCCCTCGACATCGCGCTCGCCCGCGAGATCGTCGAGATGGTGCCGATCACACCGGTGCCGCGGGCCCCCCCGCACATCGCCGGGATCATCAACCTGAGAGGAGAGATCACGACCGTCCTGAACCTCTCGACCATCCTCGGCATCCCCGAGGGTGAGAAGCAAGAACACCAGAAGATCATCATCCTCGTCGCCGAGGCCGCAGGCGGGTCAAATGTCGGGATCATCGTCGACGATGTCCTCGCAGTGATGCAGGTCTCCGAGGATGAGGTCGAGAAAATGGACGAGTCCCTTGCACGCGATGCCTACGTGAAGGGGATCATCAAGGTGACAGACAGGACGGCAGAGGACGAGGCTGTCAAGAACCTGATCATCTGGGTCGACATGGCAAAGGTGCTCGAACAGATAAACGGGCACGGGGCCTGACCTCTCCTTTTTTAAAACCGGACCATGCCCGGTGGCGGAACACATTCCAAATGGAGCGATCGAAAGAGAGGGAACTCTCCTGAAAAACTGCATCTCGAAAAATAGGAACCCTTCACACGCCCTCAACGATAGAGGCTGCAACCTGCACCCTCCCATCGCCGCCCACGGGGTACGACGCATCTTCTTTCTGATCCCCCACACCTGCCAGAGCGACCCCCGGAATTCGTCATCTCATCGACACCATAGCCCTGCTGATCCGGATCTTTTTTTCCCATGGACCCCTCCGGGCCCGGACTCTCCCGAGACAGGAGTCCCGAGATCTGGAAATCCTGGAGATCTTCAGGACACGTCTGCGTCAACCCTTCAGACAGAGGTCGCAGAAACGTCTGGCAAAAGCCCCCGGAGATCCGGGCTGGCTCGTTCCGACTACCGGGAACGGCTATTTCAACGGTCTATTCACACGGAGCATATCCCAAAACTCTGGTTCACTCCCTCCATCCGTGCATGGAAACTCGGGAGAAAAGATCATGATCGGGTCGATGTCTTCCCGAATTTCATGAAGGATCGTGCGAAACCACCGCCTTCCCTCAGATCTCTGCCGGGAGACTGACGCCCCCGGACCCCCGAAACAGGATAGGGTCGGGGAAGAGAGACCAGAGATCCTGATGAAGGAGATTGCCCTCCACCCCCTATCGCAATGATGGAGGGATCGGGGGCGTGAAACCCCCCGGACAAGACGCCAGAACAGGAGTTTTCAGAACCGAATGTGAGTCCTTTCATCGGCGTGAATGAAGGTTCGGATCAGTTTTGGGATGACCTCACGAAAAAAAGGTGGCCTTTTTTGGCCAGGGATAAAAATTCAGGTTTACATCGGGGGCATGCCGCCCATTCCACCCATGCCGCCGCCCATGGCTGCCATTTCCTCAGGGGAGGGGCCGGCAGACTTGGAGGAGGCGATGACGTCGTCGATCCTGAGGATCATGACGGCCGCCTCGGCGGCTGAGTTGAGTGCCTGGGTCTTCACGCGCAGGGGCTCGACGACGCCCATTTTGAGCATGTCGCCGGCCTTGCCGGAGTAGACATCGAGGCCCGCGGTCTTCTGGCCCTTCTCATGGGCCGCACGGAGTTCGACAAGGATGTCGATCGGATCGAGACCGGCGTTCTCGGCAAGGGTCCTCGGGATGATCTCGAGGGCGTTCGCAAAGGACTCAATGGCGAGCTGGGCCCGGCCACCGACGGTCGCGGCGTACTCGCGGAGCCGCAGGGAGAGTTCGACCTCGGGGGAGCCGCCGCCAGCGACGAACTTCTTGTCGCGAAGAGCGACTTCGACGACACGGAGGGCATCTTCCATAGCGCGGTCAAGCTCGTCGACGACGTGCTCGGTGCCGCCCTTGATGATGATGGAGACCGCCTTCGGGTTCTTGCACTTCTCGACGAAGGTCATGTCCTCACCAGAGACCTTCCTCTCCTCGACGATACCGGCAAAGCCGAGTTCATCGGGGGTGATGGCGTCGATGGAGGAGACAAGGTTCGCACCGGTTGCACGGGAGAGCTTCTCCATGTCGGACTTCTTCACGCGGCGAGCGGCAAAGACACCGGCCTTCGCAAGGTAGTGCTGGGCGATGTCGTCAATGCCCTTCTGGCAGAAGAGGACGTTTGCACCGGAGGCGACGATCTTGTCGACGATGTTCCGGATCATCCGCTCTTCCTCGTCGAGGAACATCTGGAGCTGGTCGGGGCTCGTGATGTTGATCTCGGCGTCGACTTCGGTCTTCTTGAACTCGACCGCGGCGTTGAGGAGGAGGATCTTTGCGTCTTCGACCTTCTTCGGCATCGCCGGGTGGACGCGCTCCTTGTCGATGAGCACGCCCTCGACGATCTTGGAGTCCTCGATGGAACCGCCGACCTTCTTCTCAACCTTCACGTAGTCGAGGTCGATGGTGCCGTCTTCGTCGGCGACCATGGTGACGGCCCTGACAACGAGGTCACAGAGCTTGTCCTTTGCGGCCTCTGCGCCCTTGCCCGTCATGGCGGTACCAGCGATCTTCATCAGGATCTCGGAGTCGCCGGGCTTGACGTCGATGGCAAGTTCTCTGACGATCTCGATCGCCTTCTCGGCCGCCATCCGGTAACCGTGGGCAATGACCGTCGGGTGGACGTCCTGCTCGAGGAGGTCCTCGGCGCGCTTGAGAAGCTCGCCGGCCACGACGACTGCGGTGGTGGTACCGTCGCCGACCTCGTCGTCCTGAGTCTTTGCGACCTCGACCATCATCTTGGCGGCCGGGTGCTCGATGTCCATTTCCTTGAGGATGGTCACGCCATCGTTCGTGATGACGACATCGCCGATGGTGTCGACGAGCATCTTATCCATGCCCTTCGGACCAAGAGTCGTCCTGACAGCGCCGGCAACGGCCTTGGCTGCGGCGATGTTGATGCTCTGCGCGTCCCTCCCGCGGGTGCGGGAACTTCCCTCTTTAAGAATAAGGATTGGTTGTCCTCCCATCTGCTGCGACATGTGAATCACCATATAGTGTAGCGCTAGAATAGTTGGTTTGTAGTTCTATATATAATTTGTTACTGGTGGATCATCTCGATGAGGTCGGAACCGTCTTCAAGAGTGCGTAACTGCTCTTCTCCGATAACAAGGGTCCTACCGATCCTCTTTTTCTTCGTATAGTCTGAAATGACGCACATCGCATAGGCTCCGGCGACCTGGGATATGTTCCCGATGAGGGCAGCGCGCTTGACCGTCTTCTGGGCCGTGCCGAAACAGGTCAGGATCCGTTCTTCCTGGATGACGGCGAGCGCCTGGAAAGGGGCGCGGCGCATCTGGTGGATCTCGATGCCCATCCGCTCGAAATCAGCAGGGACCGATGCGGTCGCCGGGTCCCGGGCCTCCGGTGGAGCAGGGATATAGGAGAGAAGATCGATCGCCTCGACCACGGCCTCGTCGAAGAGTTCCTCAAGCTGGATCGCGACGTCCAGGGTCGTGGACATACCATCTTCGTACTTGCTGATCGTCCGGCGGGAGACGCCGAGGTGGCGGGCGAGGTCTCCGAGGGAGAGCTGGCTCCTCTCCCTGAGACCCTTGAGCATGTCCCCGTTGATGTTCACGTACAGCCCGCCGGGCTGGGCATAGATGAGGGGGGGCACGCTCTCCACCAGGAAGTCGTACAGGGTCGCCGGGCTGATCGCGTAGATGCCGTAGCGCACATAGACGGTGCCGCGTTCAAGGTCGGCGTCACGTGCTCTCTCACCGATAATGAGGGGAGAGGCGCCGAGGTGGCGGGCGATGGCGTCGAGATCACAGGAGATCTCCTCCGACACAGAATCGATGTGGGAGACAACTTTGATGACAAGAAGGACGCCCCTTTTTCCTGCAATAAGGTCGAAAGAGCGAGGGCGGAGGCTGCACCGCTCGGAGACCTCATAGCCTGCCGTCAGCATGACGCTGATGACCATATCGAGGAGACGTTCCTGTGACATAGGTACTCGTTAAAGGTGGATATAGTACGACATCCTAATAAATAATCGCTTCATGTTCATAGGGATTGACGACACCGACTCGCCTGCAGGCATGTGCACCACCTACCTGGGGGCGCGGCTGATCAGGGCCCTCGGTCAGGCCGGAATGAGAGTCTTCGAGACAAGGCTGGTCAGGCTCAACCCGAACGCACCCTTCAAGACGCGGGGAAACGCGGCGGTCTGCATTGAGGTCGAAGGCGACAGGGACGAGGCATTCTCCCTCGCGTCGGGGCTTGTCGAGGATCTCGCGGACTTCTCCTGCACAAACACCAACCCCGGTCTTGTCGTGGCAGAGCACCGCCCTGACCCGGCCTTCTACTGGAAAGCGGCGCAGGACTTCTGCACTATCGAGGAGGCGCGGGCCATCCTCGATAGGGAGGGGGCGCTGTACCGCGGCTGGAAAAACGGGCGGGGCCTCATCGGGGCGACCGCGGCGGTCGCAAGCGTCCTCCCAGACAGGACATGGGAACTCCTGGCGTACCGGCGCGCGGCGTCCTGGGGGACGCCGCGTGACGTCGAGAGGGCGTCGGTCTTTGCTGCCGAGGCGGCGACCTGGCCGCACACCTGGGATTCGGTGGACCGGACACAGGATGTCGTCGTCTGCGTCCCCCACACTCCTGACCCGGCCCTCTTCGGTATCCGCGGCGAGAGCCCGGAATGGGTGACGCGGGCGCGGGCCCTGATCCGGGCGGAAGAGACCGAAATCGAGCAGGTGTGGGTAACGAACCAGGGCACGGACGCCCACCTGGTCAACGGGAGGATCGGGTCCCTGCTGGAGGGGAGGTCATACCGCGTCCCCGGGAGAGTTGTGGAAAGGCCGGTGACCGGCGAAGGCGGGCATGTCATGCTCGTCATGGAAGAGGAGGACCGGCGTCTCACCTGCATGGCCTTTGAACCGACGAAGGGGTTCAGGGATATCGTGCGGGCACTTGTGCCCGGTGACACACTCCTCGTCTGCGGGAGTTACAAGAACGGGACCCTCAACCTTGAAAAAATTCACATCGACGCCCTTGCAGAGGACACGATGGTCAGGTCACCGATCTGCCCGGACTGCGGCACGCGGATGACATCTGCCGGAAAAGAAAAGGGATATAAGTGCCGGACCTGCGGGGCGAGATCACAGGAACCGGAGATCTCCACGAGACCGCGGGCCATACAGACGGGGTGGTTCGAGGTGCCGCCGACGGCGCGGAGGCACCTCTCCAGACCGCTCGTGCGGGGGGACGTGCAGGCATAGGGCGGCGCGGGGAAGCACTATGTGGTTTCAGGCCCCAGTATAAAGGGACTGTTGAACACTAAAACCCCGCAAAACATGTTATTTAACCATAAAAACAAGAATACACCCCCTTATCCATGGATGCTCCTCGCCCTCCTCTGTACCGCCGCCATGGTGGTCATGGCAGGCGAGGCAATGCTTATCGCCGCATTTCCGGTTATTGAAGCCGAATTCGGCGTATCTTCTGTCTTCACCGCCTGGATACTCCCGGCCATGATGATCGTCGGGGCGATGACAATCCCGGCCATCGGCGTCCTCGGCGACAGGTACGGAAAAAAGCGCCTCCTTATCATCTGCCTCTCGATCTATGCCGCAGGGGCAATCGGCGGCGGCTTTGCAGAGGACATGCTCTCTCTTCTCTGTTGCAGGGCCCTTCAGGGCGCCGGACTTGCAGTCGGCCCTATCGCCTGTGCTCTCATCGCAGAACAGGTCCCCGAACGTCTGGTCCCGTCCGCGATCGGGCTTGTCGCCGCGACAGACGGCGCCGGGACTTTTGCCGGTGTGCTCGCCGGCGCCTATATCGTCGAGCAGTACAGCTGGCAGACCTGCTACCACGGGATGGCACCGGTGGCCGTGCTCCTCGTCCTCGCGGCCGCGATTATTGTCAGACCTTCTCCTGTGAGAGGGGGGCGCGGCGTCGACCTTGCAGGCACGGCCCTCTTCTCTCTCGCCATCCTCGGCGGGATGATCGCCCTCTCCCTCTGGGACCCCTCCGGACTCCCCGGACCGACAGTGGCGGCACTCTTCGCTCTTGCTCTCGGCGCTCTCATCCTCTTCCTGCACAGGGAAGGGCAGGCCGACGACCCCATCTTCAATGCCGGATTCTTCCTTAAATCCCCGGTCAGAACCGTCTGCATCAACGACATGGTCGTGATGCTCCTCTTCTTCCTCCTCCTCCAGTCGATGCCCTACATCATAGAGAGTCCGGCAGGACTCGGCCTCACCGCCTTCTCAGTCGGCCTCATCATGGTCCCGGGGACAGTGGCCGACATGATCTCCGGTGTGGTTGCAGGCAAAATCGTGCAGAAAAAGGGTTTTCAGTTCGCGTTCGCCATCGGTGCCCTGGAGATCGCTATCGGGTGCGGCGCACTCATTGTCTTCCCCCTCTCGGTGCCTGTCCTGGTCCTGGTGTGGACAGCCATCTCTGCAGGGATGTCGGTCCTCCTGACTGTCGACAATATCGTCGTCGTCGCCGCCGCTCCGCGGGATACGTTGACGACGGCCTCGGCCCTCATCCACACCCTCCAGAGCGTCGGCGGCACCCTCGGCCCCCTGATAACCGGCATCGCCCTTGTCGGCCATAGTGGTGCACCCGCGGGGACAGCGTTCGCCACAATATTTGCCATAGGCGGAGCCATTGCGGTGCTTGTCCTCGTCCAGGCAGGCATTGTCCAGGGAACGGTCGTGGAATCACGGAATACTGAGAGAAGTACCCGGGAAAAGCCGGCGTTCTTCTCCTGTTCAGGCAGGGATTGAAGAGGATGCAGAAAAAGGCAACTGCCAGTCCACCTCATCAAAAAACCTGCAAGATATTCAGAGAGCTCCCATCAGGGGCGGTTCGCCGGTCCAAAAAAAGAAAAAGATCAGGAGGCCAGGTGGCTCAGCCCCAGTTCGGTGAGTTTCTCCTTTTTCGGTACGCCGTGTTTGTCCCAGCCGCGGATCTCATAGTACTTCGGGAGCATCTCGGGAAGCCTGCTGACCTGCCCCTTGGCCGGCCCGGTCGGGATCGGGTCGTTGAGGAGCCTCGGCGGCAGGGTGTCGTCCTTCTCCGAGTAGCCGTTTTTGATGTTGAACATCCTCTCCAGATTCCAGATCCTCTCCCCGATCTGCATCACCTTCTCGGTGGTGTAGTCGACGCCTGTCGCCGCCTTCAGTTCGGCCGCGATCTCGTCGGCGCCGATCGCAAAAGACGAGAACAGGCAGGTCCCCGAGGCGGAGAGGGCACCTGTGAGGTCCTGGAAGATCTTGAGGATCTCGGGCTTCCCTTCGATGACAGAGGGGTCCATCTTCATGGGCAGGCCGAGCACCTCGGGCGAGATGGTGTAGCCCCGTACATGGCAGCCGCCGCGGTTCGAGGTGGCGTACTCCAGGCCGATGCCCTGCACGGCACGCGGGTCGTAGGCAGGCATCTCCTGCTTCTTGACGGTCATCGAGAGTTCGGGATGACCGTACTTCGTGGCAAGCCTGAAAGAGCCCTCGGCAAGATCGTTCCCGAAGCCCTCCCTGTAGGCGGTTGCGCGAGTCAGGGCGACCATCGCATCGGCATTGCCAAACCGCAGGTCATAGCCGGTCTTCTTCTGGTCGACAGCCCCGATCTCGTAGAGTTCCATCGCACAGGCGACCGTCGAGCCCATCGAGATGGTGTCCAGCCCGAGTTCGTTACAGAGGAAGTTCGCCTTCAGCACAGCGTCCATGTCGAAGATCCCGCAGTCGGCGCCGAAGGCCCAGGCGGTCTCGTACTCGGGCCCCTCGCCGACCTCGTTGTACTTCCCCCTCGCCTTCGCGACCCGGCCGCAGCCGACGACGCAACTCCCGCAGCCCTTGCCGTGGAGGAGGTGCGCACCGGTGAGGGTCTCGCCCGAGATTTTGTCTGCCTCCTCCGTGTAGGCCTCCTGCCAGTTCCGCGTCGGGAAGGCCCCGGTCTGGTTGATGATGTTGACCAGAATGTTTGACCCGTAGGTCGGCAGACCCGCGGAGGTGACCGGATTTTCAGCGATCTTTTTGCGGGCCGCCCTGACAATTTTGAGATACTCATCTCTGTCGGCGACCTTGATCCCGCCTGTGCCGCGGATAGCGATCGCCTTCAGGTTCTTCGAGCCCATCACCGCACCGATGCCGGTCCGCCCGGCCGCACGGTGCTTGTCGTTCATGATGCAGCCGAACCGGACGAGTTTCTCGCCGGCCGGGCCGATACAGGCGACCTCGGCCTCGAGGTCGGTCGCGGCCCTGATGGCGTCGTCGGTCTCGTACACCGTCTTCCCCCAGAGGTGCGAGGCGTCGCGGATCTCGACATGACCGTTGTTGATCCAGAGGTACACCGGTTTTGCCGCCTTGCCCTCGAAGATGATCAGGTCGTATCCGGCATACTTTACCTCAGCCCCGAAATACCCGCCTGAGTTCGAGGAAGCGAGGGTGTCGTTCAGCGGTCCCTTGGCGACGACATCGTAGCGCCCTGTCGAGATGCCCATCGTGCCCGTCAGTGGTCCGGTCGCAAAGATAAGTTTGTTCGCGGGCGAGAGGGCGTCCACCTTCGGGTCGACCTCGTCCATGAAATACTTCTCGCCAAGGCCCCGGCCCCCGATGTAGTTCTCGGCGGCGTCCTTCTTCAGGGCCTCCTTCGTGACGGTGCCCTCGGTCAGGTTGACCCTGAGCACCGTGCCGATCCATCCGTGCATTATATCTCCACCTCCGCGATGCCCGCGGCGATCTTTGCCGAGAAGGCCTTCTTCCTCTGGACTGTCGCCGTGTCTGCGGGCAGGTATTCGATCGCGTTCGTCGGGCAGAACTCGGCGCACAGCGGTTTGCCGCCACACTGGTCACATTTCAAGGGCTGTTTCTCTGCCATGCTATAGGAGATGTTGCCGAAGGGGCAGGCCATCACGCACATCCGGCAGCCGATGCACTTCGCAGCATTGACGCCGACAAGCCCGGTCAGGGCGTCCTTCTCCAGGGCCCCGGTGGTACAGGCCGCCACGCAGGCGGGTTTGTCGCACTGCAGGCAGGCCATCGGCACGTTCACACCGGCCTCGAACCGGTGGACAGAGATCCGCGAGACCGCGGGTCTGAACTCGCCTTCGTGCCCGATCGAGCATGCGAGTTCGCACGTTCCGCAGCCGATACACCGCTCCGGGGTGATCAGCAGCAAGTTTTCAGTCTTTTCCATCTTCTTCCCCCCTTATGATCGGGATGTGTATGCAATTCTGGTTTAAGAATTTTCACGTCAGACATCCGCATTTTACAGGCGAATCGCCAGAAACCTGAAATATTGCGGAGATCGGGGCGACACCCCATCAGTCTTTCTCCTTCGTCCCGAGGCCTGTTCCGGCCCCCCTCGCCTCCGCGATCCGCCGGCACCGCGGGCAGAGTATTCTTCCTTCTTTCAGCTCGAACTCCGGCTTTCCTGCCGCAATCTGCTCCTTCGTCGCAAAGCGTTCCCCGCACATCTCGCAGGCGACGAGCTCGAAGGTCCGCCCCCAGATCGTGCGTGTGTCTTCCTTCTCTGTCACCAGGATCGCACCTGTGGGGCAGACCTCGGCACAGGCACCGCAGCCGGTGCAGTCCATAGAGGGTTCCCTGAAGGGGGTGTCCACCTCCTTCTCCCAGCCGCGGGAGACGAAGTCGATGCAGTCGGTGCCGAGCAGGGCGCAGGCCCGGACGCATCTGCCGCACCTGATGCAGAGGTCAACCTCCCCTTTCTGCACGAAACGCTCGTCGAGAGGTTCGACGCCGTACGTCTCCGCAAGTTTCTGGAGGACCGGGGACTTCGGGGAACGGGCGAGGAGGAGCTGGATGACGAAGCTTCTCGCCCTCCTCACGTCCTCGGTATCGGTGAGGATCTCGACCGGCCCCCTGATCGGGTACATGCACGATATGACGAGGCTCCTCCTCCCGCGGTCGACGACCTCGACCTGGCAGAGGCGGCAGTTGCCGTCAGCCGGCAGACCCTCATGGTAGCAGAGGGTCGGCACCTCGATCCCGAGGGCCTTCGCCGCTTCAAGGGCGGTCGTCCCCTCTTCGACCGCGGCCTTCCTGCCGTCTATCGTGACGTCAATCATGTTTCTCCCTCCTCACGACCTTGATCGCCCTGAAGCGGCAGGCGTCCAGACACGAACCACAGGTGATGCAGGTTCCCATATCGATGTGGTGGGTCTGTTTCTTCTCGCCTGTTGCCGCATTGACAGGGCAGACCTTTGCGCAGAGGGTGCAGCCCGTGCAGAACTCGGGGTCGATCTCCAGCGCATAAAGGCCGCTGCAGACCCCGGCACGGCAGAACCCCTCCGTCTCGTGCTCCTCGTACTCTTCGGGGAACCAGTGCATCGTCGAGATGACCGGGTTTGCCGCGGTCTTCCCGAGGCCGCAGAGCGCCGTGTCCCGCACATTCTCCGCGATCCCCTTCAGGAGTGCGGTGTCGCCGGCCCGTGCCGTCCCCGAGGTAAGGCCGTGGAGGAGAGTCTGCATCGCCTTCAGGCCCTCGCGGCAGGGCGTGCACTTGCCGCACGACTCCTCGACCAGGAAATCGATGAAGTACTGGGCGACATTCACCATGCAGGTGTGGTCGTCCATCACGATCATGCCGCCAGAACCCATCATCGACCCGGCCTTCACCAGTTCGTCGAAGTCCACCGGCAGGTCGAGTTTTTCTTCAGGGAGGCATCCCCCTGACGGCCCGCCTGTCTGCACGGCCTTGAAGGCGCGGTCATTCATGACGCCGCCGCCGATATCGAAGATCATCGTGCGCAGGGTCGTGCCCATCGGGACCTCGACAAGGCCAGAGTTCTTCACCTTGCCGACAAGGGAGAAGACCTTCGTGCCCGTGCTCTTCGGCGTGCCCATGCTCCTGTACCACTCGGCGCCGCGGAGGACGATCTCCGGCACATTCCCCCAGGTCTCAACATTGTTGAGGACGGTCGGGACGTCCCAGAGGCCCTTCTCTGTGGAGCGGATGTACTTCACCCGCGGCACGCCGGCACGCCCCTCGATTGAGGTCATCAGGGCCGTGGACTCACCGCAGACGAAGGCCCCCCCGCCCCGGAAGATCTCGATATCGAAGTTAAATCCACTGCCGAGAATGTCCTTGCCGAGGAGGCCGTACTCCCGCGCCTGCTCGATCGCCCGCGAGAGGTGCCTGACCGCGAGCGGATACTCATTCCTCACATAGATGACGCCGGCATCGCCTTCAATCGCATAGCCGCCGATGATCATCCCCTCGACGACGCTGTGCGGGTCGCCCTCCATGAGGCTCCTGTCCATGAAGGCGCCGGGGTCGCCTTCGTCGCCGTTCGCAACGACATATTTTTTCTCCGCCTCGACAACGGCCGCCGACTCCCACTTCACGCCGGTCGGAAAACCGCCGCCGCCCCGGCCGCGGAGGCCCGAGTCCTTCACGGCCTGCACGACATCGGCCGGCGCCATCGAGAGAGCCTTTGCAAGACCGGCATAGCCGCCGACCCTGATGTAGTCGTCGATCTCGAAGGGGTTGACGTGCCCCGTGTTCCGCAGGACGACCCGCTTCTGGTGAGCATAGAAGGGGATCTTCTCCGCGGTCTGGTAGCGGTTCTTCGTGACAGGATCGCGATACAGCAGGCGGTCCACGACCTCTCCCTTCTCGATCGTCCGATCAAATATTTCGGGGACGTCCTTCACCTTCACCTGCTGGTAGAAGACGTGTCCGGGCTGGACGACCACGAGAGGCCCTCTCTCGCAGAAACCGTGACAGCCGGTGGTATCGGCCATGAAGGTGACACCGAGTTTCAGGCCGCGTTTCTCCGCCTCATCTTCGAAGGCCTGGCGCACACCGGCGCTGCCGAAGGCAAGGCACCCGGTGCCCGCGCAGACCTGCACCCACCCGGCGGCGCTTCCCCCCTTCTGCGGAAGGGAGGCGCGGTAGGTCTCCAGTGCCTGGCTACTCGTCAGTCTCATCCTTCCGCTCCGTTTCGATCATGCCGGGTACCTCGGCCGGCCCGAGTTTCCCGTACACCTTCTCGTTCACCATGACGACCGGCGCCATCGCGCAGGCACCGACGCAGTTGACGGTCTGGATGGTAAAGAGGCCGTCGGCGGTGGTCTCACAGTTCTTGATGCCAAGCGCCCCCTCGACGGCCTTCACGACGCCGGGCGCACCCCTCAGGTGACATGCCGTCCCGGTGCAGACCTTGATGACTTTCTTCCCCTGCGGGACAAGGCTCAGGGCCTTATAGAATGTGGCGACACTGAAGACCTGGCTTTCAGGGACGCCGAGATAGTCGGCGACCGTTTTCATCGATTCGATGGACAGGTACCGCTCATGCGCCTGGATATCCTGCAGCGCCGCGAGCAGATACCTGGCCTCCCTCGGATAGACCCCGACGATCTTCTGCACTGATGCTAAATGCTCCTCGGTTTCTGCCATATCAACCCCCCGTGACAGGGGGTGAACAGAGTTCCAGAGACAAAAAAGTTTCGAGAGACGGGGACGGGAGATCCTGCCGGCACGACTGTCGAAAAATAATGAGATATCTCATTTATCCCGATGAACACACGCACGGGTAAATTCTGACGGTCATTGAAAATATCTCCTGCACAAAATATTAAAAGTTCGGAGAGGATATGCACCGACCATGAACGTAGGAATCATTGGTGGCACCGGTGGCATAGGGCAGGGGATGGCGCTGCGCCTTTCGCAGAATCACACCGTCTATATCGGGTCCAGGCTTGAGGAGAAGGCGCAGGCGGCCTGTGAAATGTGCAGTTACGCACTCAAAGTGCTCGGCCTCCCCTTCGACCTCGTCCCGACGACAAACCAGGGGGCGGTTGACCTGGCTGAGGTCGTCGTCTTCTCGATCCCGACCGAGAACCTTGAAAAGACCATCGAATCGGTCAAGGGACTTGAGGGGAAGGTCATCATCAGCCTGATGAACCCGATGGTCAAGACCGACTTCTTCAAGTACAACCCGCCGGCCGAGGGTTCGGCCGCCCAGCAGCTCCAGAAACTTCTGCCGCAGTCGAAGGTGGTCGCCGCCTTCAACAACATCCCGGCCGGCAAGTGGCAGAAACTCTCCGAACCCCTCGACTACACGGTCTGCGTCTGTTCCGATCATGCCGACGCCAAGGCGGTGGTCATAGAACTCGTCAATTCGATCTCGAAGTTGAAGGCACTGGACGCGGGGCCCCTCGCCGTATCCCCGTACATCGAGGCGATCACACCCCTCGTCATCAACATTGCACGCTTCAGCAAGATGCGAGATGTCGGCGTCTATTTCAGGTAAAGGCATTCATCAACCCTTTTTTTCAGACAGGCCATCGACCCAGGAAAAGCCAGAGAATCGGGCGCCGGTTCCTCCAGACAGCACGAACTACCCACAGATTCAGGGGCACCCCACAGAATTAAACCACGAAAACAGGCCAAATTAAAAAAAATAGTCACAATATTCCAATAACCGATCATACGGAGATTTATGCCCATAACATAATGGGAAATTCTGCAAAATTACCCGCCAACCAACAAAATGATATATTTGTGGAGACATTTGGTCACCAATCGCAGGGCACCCCGCGGGGTGCCTGTGAGGGGGGAAAAAGAGATGACATCCACCTATCTGAACCCGCCGGTCGCCCTCATGGGTGCCGGAGCGGTAAAAGATATCGGAACCTGGGCAAAGATGCTTGGGGCAAAGAAGGCATTCATTGTCTGCGGGATCGGGAAACACGGCAAAGAACTCGCAGAGGAGGTAGGCGCCCTTCTCAAGGGGGCAGGCGTCAATTTCGTGATCTATCCGGGCGCCGAGCCGAACCCGACCGACAACGCCGTCCACAAGGGCGCCGAGATGTACAAGAAAGAGGGCTGTGACATGATCGTCGCCACCGGCGGCGGGTCCCCGATAGACTGCGCCAAGGGCATCGGGATCATCGTCACCAACGGCGGAGAGATATACGACTACGAAGGCGGCGGAAAGGTCCCCAAAGCCCTGCCGCCCTTCATCGCCATCAACACCACCGCGGGCACCGCCTCGGAGATGACCAACTTCGCTGTCATCACCGACACCCGCCGGCACATCAAGATGGCCCTCGTCGACTGGAAGATGACCCCGAAGGTCGCGATCAACGACCCCGAACTGATGGTCAGCATGCCGCCCGCACTCACCGCCGCCACCGGCATGGACGCCCTCACCCACGCGGTCGAGGCCTATGTCTCCACCATCGCCACGCCGACGACGGACGCAGCCGCCATTGCCGCGATCCAGCTCATCGGCAAGTATCTCAGGCCGGCCGTCGCAAACGGCGACGATATCCATGCCCGCGACATGATGGCACACGCCGAATACCTCGCAGGCATCGCCTTCAACAATGCCAGCCTCGGCTACGTCCACTCGATGGCGCACCAGCTCGGCGGCTTCTACAACCTGCCGCACGGCGTCTGCAACGCCATCCTCCTGCCGCACGTCGAGAAGTTCAACCTCATCGCAGCACCCGACCGCTTCGTCGACATCGCCAAGGCGCTCGGCGAGAACGTCGAGGGGCTCTCCACCATCGAGGCAGCAAACAAGGCCATCGACGCCATACGGACGCTCTCCGCGGACATCGGCATCCCGGCAGGCGTGAAGCAACTCGGCGCACAGGAGAAGGACATCCCGACCCTGGCCGAGAACGCGATGAAGGACATCTGCAACCTGACCAACCCACGGAAAGCGACCAAAGAAGACGTCATGGCGATTTATAAAGAGGCGATGTGAGACGAGGCACACCCTGAGGCCGGGAGAGGACGGGAGGAATTGCACCATCCCGGGCGGAAAAATACGGACGAGAAAAAGTTTCGCAGATAAAAAAAAGAGTTCAGGCCAGGTCGGCCAGGCCGAGCTCTTCCAGTTTTTCCTTTTTCGGGATGCCGTCTGCGTCCCAGCCGCGGATCTCGTAGTAGTGCGGCAACATCTCGCCAAGGTGGTTGACACCGCCCTTTGCCGGCCCTGCCGGGATCGGGTCGTTGAGGAGCCTCGGGGGGAGGTTGTCGTCCTTCCCGGAGTAGCCGTTCTTCACGATGAACATCCGCTCCAGGTTGTAGATCCGCTCGCCGATATCCATGATCTTCCCGGGCGTGTAGTCGATGCCTGTCGCCGCCTTCAGTTCTGCGGCGATCTCGTCGGCGCCGATCGCAAAGGATGCAAAGAGACAGGTGCCTGAGGCGGAGAGGGCACCGGTGAGGTCCTGGAAGACCTTCAGGATCTCGGGCTTGCCCTCGATGACCGAGGGGTCCATCTTCATCGGGAGGCCGAGGATCTCGGGTGATATGGTGTAGCCCCGCACATGGCAGCCGCCGCGGTTCGAGGTGGCGTATTCCAGGCCGATGCCCTGAATCGCACGCGGGTCGTAGGCTGGCATCTCCTGCTTCTTGACGGTCATCGAGAGTTCGGGGTGACCGTACTTCGTGGCCAGCCTGAATGAGCCCGCGGCGAGTTCGTCGCCGAAGCCCTCACGATAGGCGGTAGCGCGGGTCAGCTCGACCATCGCATCGGCGTTGCCGAATTTGAGGTCGTAGCCGGCCTTTGCCGGGTCCAGGGCACCGATGTCGACGAGTTCCATCGCACAGGCGATCGTCGAGCCCATCGTAATGGTGTCCAGCCCAAGTTCGTTGCAGAGGAAGTTCGCCTTCAGCACGGCGTCCATATCGTCGATGCCGCAGTCGGATCCGAAACACCAGGCTGATTCGTATTCAGGTCCTTCGCCGATCTCCTTGTATTTGCCCCGGGCCCGGGCAACACGTCCGCACCCGATGACACAGGCCGAACAACCCTTGTTGTGGAGGAGATGGTTCTTGGTGAGGGTCTCGCCGGAGATCCTGTCGGCATTGGGATCATAGGCCTCGCGCCAGTTCCGGGTCGGGAGCGCCCCGGACTCGTTGATGATATTGACCAGGATGTTCGAACCGTAGGTCGGCAGGCCCGCGGATGTGACCGGGTTGTCGTTGATCTTCTTCCGTGCAGCACGCACCGCCGTAAGGAAGCCTTCTTTGTCGGCGACCTTGATCCCGCCTGTGCCGCGGACGGCGATCGCCTTCAGGTTCTTCGAGCCCATCACCGCACCGATGCCGGTCCGCCCGGCCGCACGGTGCTTGTCGTTCATGATACAGGAGTAGAGGACGAGTTTCTCGCCTGCCGGGCCGATACAGGCGACCTCCGCGTCGGGGTCGGTTTCGGCCTTCACGGCGTCGTCAGTCTCGTAGACAGTCTTCCCCCAGAGGTGCGAGGCGTCGCGGAGTTCGACGCGGTCGTTGTTGATCCAGAGATAGACCGGTTTTTCGGCCTTCCCCTCGAAGATGATCAGGTCGTATCCGGCATATTTGATCTGCGGGCCAAAATAGCCGCCCGAGTTCGAGGAGGCGAGGGTGTCGTTCAGCGGTCCCTTGGCGACGACATCGTAGCGCCCTGTCGAGATGCCCATCGTGCCTGTCAGGGGTCCGGTCGCAAAGATCAGTTTGTTCGCGGGCGAGAGGGCGTCCACCTTCGGGTCGACCTCGTCCATGAAGTACTTTTCGCCAAGGCCCCGGCCACCGATGTAGTTCTCGGCGGCGTCCTTCTTCAGGGCCTCCTTTTTGATGGTGCCCTCGGCCAGGTTGACCCTGAGCACTCTTCCAATCCAGCCGTACATTTACACCTTCACCTCTGAGATGCCCGCGGCGATCTTCGCCGAGAAAGCCTTCTTCCTCTGGACCGTCGCCGTGTCGGCAGGCAGGTACTCGATCGCCTTTGCCGGGCAGAACTCGGCGCACATCGGCGTGCCGCCACACTGGTCGCACTTCAGCGGCTGCCTGGCCGTGGCGCTGTACGTGATGTTGCCGAAGGGACAGGCCATCACGCACATCCGGCAGCCGATGCACTTCGCAGCATTGACGCCGACGAGCCCGGTCTTCGTGTCCTTCTGGAGGGCGGCAGTCTTGCAGGCGGCGACACAGGCAGGTTTGTCGCACTGCAGGCAGGTCATGGGGATGGTCACGCCGGCTTCAAATCGGAGGACGGATATTCGGGAGGATGAAGGGCGGAACTCCCCTTCATGCCCAAAAGAACAGGCCAGTTCACAGGTCCCGCAACTGATGCACCTCTCCGGGGTGATCAGGAGCAGGTTCTCATTTGTTTCCATTCTTGTACACTCCTTCGATTGACCATATAATTATATGATACTTAAACATTCCGACATTAAAAACATGTTTTTGAGAGGTATTTTCAATTTTTAATGATAAATAGTGTTGATTGTGTTAATCGGGTATGCTCGGATTACCCGAATAGGTGAGGGAGTTTCATTAACCCCTCACTGGCCATCGCCATGCGCTCCCGCCGTGCCGGCAATTGCCTGTGCCTCAACACGGCGCCGACACGCGGGGCAGAGAAGTCTTGCGTCCACCGACTCCACCTCTGGTTTTGCCGCCGCAATCTGCTCCTTCGTTGCAAAACGCGCCCCGCAGATCTCGCAGGCGACGAGATCGAAGGTCCGCCCCCAGATCGTGCGTGTGCCCCCCTCCTCTGTCACCAGGACCGCACCCGTCGGGCAGACCTCAGCACAGGCACCACAGCCGATACAGGTCTTCGAAGGTTCTCCGAAAGGTGGCTTTACCTCTTTCTCCCAGCCGCGGGAGACAAAGTCGATGCACTCGTTACCAAGTTCGGCACAGGCGCGGACGCAGCGGCCGCACCTGATGCAGAGGTCGACCTCTCCTTTCTGCACGAAACGTTCGTCAGGAAGTTCGACGCCGTACTCCTTCGCAAGTTTCTGCATGGTCGGAGACCGGGGTGAGCGGGCAAGGAGGAGGCGGATGACGAATTTCCTTGCCTTCCTGACCGATGGCGTGTCGGTGAGAATTTCGACCGGCCCTCTGATCGGGTACATGCACGAAATGGCAAGGCTCTTCCTCCCCCTGTCAATGATCTCGACCTGACAGAGGCGGCAGTTGCCGTCGGGCGGCAGACCCGGATGGTAACAGAGAGTCGGGATCTCGATCCCGAGGGACTTCGCCGCCTCAAGGGCGGTCGTCCCCATCTCAACCTCGATTTTCTGCCCGTCGATCGTCACTTCAACCATGATTACTCACTCCTCCGCACAACCTTGATCGCCTTGAAACGACACACGTCCAGGCACGAACCACAGGTGACACAGGCCTTTTTGTCGATGACATGAGGCCGTTTCTTCTCGCCTGAGGCTGCCCCGACAGGGCAGACCTTCTCGCAGAGGGTGCAGCCGGTGCAGACCTCAGGGTCGATCTCCAGCGCATAAAGGCCGCTGCAGACCCCGGCACGGCAGAACCCTTCTGTCTCGTGCTCTTCGTACTCTTCGGGGAACCAGTGCATCGTCGAGATGACCGGGTTTGCCGCGGTCTTCCCGAGGCCGCAGAGCGCCGTGTCCCGCACATTCTCCGCGATCTCCTTCAGAAGAGCGACATCTCCGGGTTTTGCCCTCCCCGAGGTAAGGCCGTGAAGGAGAGTCTGCATCTCTTTGAGGCCCTCGCGGCAGGGCGTGCACTTGCCGCACGACTCCTCGACCAGAAAGTCGATGAAGTACTGGGCGACATTCACCATGCAGGTGTGGTCGTCCATCACGATCATGCCGCCAGAACCCATCATCGAGCCTGCAGCTTTGAGCTGGTCAAAGTCCACAGGACGGTCGAGTTCGCTTACCGGCAGACAACCGCCCGATGGGCCGCCTGTCTGCACTGCCTTGAACTCTCGGTCGTTCATGACGCCGCCGCCGATGTCGAAGATCATGGTGCGCAGGGTCGTGCCCATCGGGACCTCGACAAGGCCGCTGTTCTTCACCTTGCCGACAAGGGAGAAGACCTTCGTGCCCGTGCTCTTCGGCGTGCCCATGCTCTTGAACCACCCGGCACCGTTGACGATGATCTGCGGGATATTCGCCCATGTCTCGACATTGTTGAGGACTGCGGGGAGGTCCCAGAGGCCCTTCTCTGTGGAGCGGATGTACTTCACCCGCGGCACGCCGGCACGCCCCTCGATCGAGGTCATCAGGGCCGTGGATTCACCGCAGACGAAGGCCCCCCCGCCCCGTACGATCTCGATCTCGAAGTCAAAACTGCTGCCGAAAATGTCTTTTCCGAGGAGACCGGCTTCGTGTGCCTGCTCAATGGCAAGGCGCAGGTGGTCGACGGCGATGGGGTACTCGTTCCTCACATAGATGATGCCCCGTGTGGCGCCGATCGCATAACCGCCAATGGCAAGGCCTTCGAGCATCGTGTGGGGGTCGCCCTCCATGACTGCACGGTCCATGAAGGCGCCGGGATCACCCTCGTCGCCATTCACGACGACGAACTTCTGCGGAGCGTCGACGACGGCCGCCGACTCCCACTTCACCCCCGTGGGGAAACCGCCGCCGCCGCGGCCGCGGAGGCCCGAGTCCTTCACGGCCTGCACGACATCGGCCGGGGCCATCGACAGTGCCTTTGCAAGCCCGGCATAGGCACCGGCCATGATCGCGTCGTCGAGGGAGAGCGGATTGGTCCGCCCGAGATTTTTGAGGACGACATGTCTCTGGTGAGAGTAGAACGGAATGCCGCCGGGCGAAACGACGGTCTGCTTCCTTGCGGGGTCGCGGTACAGGAGTTTCTGGACGAGTTCACCGCTCAGTACAGTTTTTTCCAGGATCTCGGGGACGTCCTTCTCCCGGACATGCTGGTAGAAGATCTCGTCGCCATCTTTTTTCAGCCTCAGGATGACCAGCGGCCCGCGTTCGCAGAAGCCCTGGCATCCGGTCGCCTCGGCCTTCAGGTCCACATCCACCATCAGCCCCTTCTCCTCTGCACAGGCGAGGAAGGTGCGGTAGACGTTCATGCTCCCGTTCGCAAGGCAACCCGGCCCTGCGCAGACCCAGACATGAGGGATGTCAGGTTCCCCGGCGACGAGGTGGACACGATGATCGTCAAGGTCTTTAATCGTTGTGAAGTGCATCTTTCCTCTCCTCCTCAAGGATTTCCGGGATCTGGGAGAGGGTCACCTTCCCATAGACCCGGTCGTTGATCATGATGACCGGCGCCATCGCACACGCGCCAAGGCAGTTCACGGTCTGGATGGTAAAGATCCCGTCAGGGGTTGTCTCACCGTTCTTGATACCAAGCGCCTTTTCCAGTGCCCCGACAAGGCCGGGAGCCCCACGCAGATGGCACGCGGTCCCGTTGCAGACCTTGACGACCTTCTTCCCCTGGGGAACGAGGCTCAGGGCCTTGTAGAATGTGGCGACGCTGAAGACACGGCTTTCAGGGACACTGAGATGTTCAGCAACCGACCGCATCGATTCGACCGAGATATAACTGTAGTGAGCCTGAATATCCTGCAACGCCGCAAGCAGATGCCTGGGTTCCCGGGGGTAGGCCCCGACGATCTGCTGCACCGCCGGTATATGTTCCTGTGTCTCTGTCGTTTCAAACCCTCCGTGTATCAGTATGAAATGGGTATAATTACTCAAAAAATGCCCAAGTATTTAGGCCTGTTGATTTAACCCCATATTCCAGCATTTTTCATGATTAAACAGTAAGAATGAAATATTACATTTATTTAATAAATAAAAAAATTAAAACAACGAACAGATGTTTTTCGCCGAGACCTCCAAGGAGGGACCACACAAACACCCCCGGAAGGGGGAGCGCAGCGGATTCAAGCCCAATATAGGCGCAATTCCAGAGACATGGCCTGACAGAGAGGGTCAGGCGAGCGGGGACCAGGAGTACGGAGATATAAGTAATTCGGATTGAATCGCAGAGATATTTCACTCCCGATTGCCGATAAAAGACCCGATTCGATTTAAAATGAATCCTTCACAATTTTTACGATATATTTAGCCATATTGGAAAAATTGCTGATAGAAAATATTAATTACAAACGATAGGATACGCACCGACCATGAAAGTAGGAATCATCGGTGGTACCGGTGGCATCGGACAGGGCATGGCATTGCGGCTCTCCCAGAACCATACGGTCTATATCGGGTCCAGGCTTGAGGAGAAGGCGCAGGCGGCCTGCGAGATGTGCAGTTACGCACTCAAAGTTCTCGGTCTCCCCTTCGATCTCGTCCCGACCACGAACCAGGGCGTCGTCGACCAGGCCGATGTCGTCGTGTTCTCGATCCCGGCAGAGAACCTGGAGAGGACGATCGAGTCCCTCCAGGGCCTCGAGGGCAAGACGATCATCAGCCTGATGAACCCGATGGTCAAGACCGACTTCTTCAAGTACAACCCTCCAGCAGAGGGTTCGGCCGCCCAGCAGCTCCAGAAACTTCTGCCGCAGTCAAAGGTGGTCGCCGCCTTCAACAACATCCCGGCCGGCAAGTGGCAGAAACTCTCCGAACCCCTCGACTACACGGTCTGTGTCTGTTCCGACCATGCCGATGCCAAGGCGGTGGTCATGGAACTCGTCAACTCGATCTCCGAGTTGAAGGCACTGGATGCCGGGCCCCTCGCCGTCTCCCCGTACGTCGAGGCGATCACACCTCTCGTCATCAACATCGCACGCTTCAGTAAAAAGCGGGATGTTGGCGTCTACTTCAAATAATCCTCTCTTTTTTGTCGCTCTCTCTCGCACAGCAAAAAAGGATCTTTTTTCCGGCAGAAAAATGCCACCAGCATACCGGATCCTCCCCACCAGTCCCGGGAGGCGCTGGACAGGGAGAGGGGGAGCGCAGGACATCACTCACACACCCACCATAATTCTGACATTTTCATGCCGAAATGGGGCATCGATAATGATTTATCATGGGAAATGCGGCAGCACACGAGATATTTTCATGAACATCCATTATGATTTAAATCTGGCATATCTGGCACAACATCAATAATCAGACCCCATTATACAATTCTATTGAAAAATCAAGGATTAATAATTATAAATAAACAATATAAAAGCGTATAGACCTGGAATTAAATCTTCCCCCTTTATATCAACCAAACATAAGGGTTCATGCATAGGGCACTCCTGAAGGAGGGCCCCCATGGAGTGGTAAATATGGTTTACACATATCTGAACCCGGCAGTCGCCCTCATGGGCGCTGGAGCAGTGAAAGAGATCGGTACCTGGGCAAAGATGCTCAACGCCAAGAAGGCTCTGATCGTTTCAGGGAAAGGTCGCCACGGCAAGGCACTCGCCGAGGACATCGGCGCCTACCTCAAGGAAGCCGGCGTCGACTTCGCCATCTTCGCAGGCGCCGAGCCAAACCCGACCGACATCTCGGTCCACGAGGGCGCCGCAGTCTACAAGAAGGAAGCCTGTGACATGATCGTCGCTGTCGGCGGGGGATCCCCGATGGACTGCGCCAAGGGCATCGGCATCGTCGCCACCAACGGCGGAGAGATCTACGACTACGAAGGCGCCGGAAAGGTTCCCAAAGCCCTGCCGCCCTTCATCACCGTCAACACCACCGCGGGTACCGCCTCTGAGATGACCAACTTCGCCGTCATCACCGACACCCGCCGGCACGTCAAGATGGCCCTCGTCGACTGGAAGACGACCGCCAATGTCGCGATCAACGACCCCGAACTGATGAAAAGCATGCCGCCCGCACTCACCGCCGCCACCGGCATGGACGCCCTCACCCACGCGGTCGAGGCCTATGTCTCTACCATCGCAACACCGACCACAGATGCCGCAGCCCTGATGGCTATCCAGCTCATCAGTAAGTGGCTCCGCCCGGCCGTCGCAAACGGCGACGACATGGTCGCCCGCGACATGATGGCCCATGCCGAGTACCTCGCAGGCATCGCCTTCAACAACGCAAGCCTCGGTTATGTCCACGCAATGGCCCACCAGCTCGGCGGCTTCTACAACCTGCCGCATGGTGTCTGCAACGCCGTTCTCCTGCCGCACGTCGAGAAGTTCAACCTCATTGCAGCACCCGACCGCTTCGTCGACATCGCCAAGGCACTCGGTGAGAACGTCGAAGGACTCTCCACCATTGAGGCAGCAAACAAGGCCATTGACGCCATCAAGACACTTTCGGTCGACGTCGGGATCCCGGCAGGGGTGAAGGAACTCGGCGCACAGGAGAAGGACATCCCGACCCTGGCAGACAATGCCATGAAGGACATCTGCGGCCTGACCAACCCGCGTCGGGCCACAAAAGACGAGATCATCGCGATCTACCGGTCTGCGATGTAAGGCACGCACGCCTCACCACCACCATCTTCAGTTCGTACCTGAGAGGCACCAGCATGGACACCAGGGGCCGGCACGGACCCGGCCCTGTACAGGAAGGACATACATCATAGGGGGAAAGGGGCTTCACCTCCCCGGACTCCCCATATAGATACTGCACAATGCGGGACGTCGCCGCCCGACACCGCAGAAACGTGGGGGATCGGAAATATAACCCCATATTTTTTTGAATCCACCTCACAGCCTCTTTTCATGACATTGTCCCGGGTCAAAACTGTTAATGGATTGCAGGACAAGATCATAAGGAATCTGGTGTCCTATGGAATGCAACTGGGATGAATGCGGCGATCCTGTCAGACAGGTCAGGCTTTCGGCAGGGATGACAGCAAACGAACTTGTCCGCGCAATCGGCGGAGCAGGAGCCTATAACGGCGGAGCACTCGCAAAAGCGGTCGACATATACGAAAAAATGCTCCGCGACGAGAAGGCGACAAAGTACTTCGGGCTCGCCGGGGCGATGGTCCCTGCCGGCATGGGCGGGATCGTCAGCGAGCTCATCGAGAAAGGGCACATCGACATCCTCGTTTCGACCGGGGCAAACCTCACCCACGATACCATCGAAGCGATCGGTTGCCACCACTACCACGGCACCTCGACCTGCGATGACATCAAACTGAGAGAAGAGGAGATCAACCGCATCTATGACATCTTCCTCCCTGACGAGGCCTTCATACGATTCGAGGAGTTCATGCAGGACTGCCTCTCCAATATCCCCGATAAATCGGTGATCACCATCTCGGGCCTTCTCCGCCACATCGGCGAGCACCTCGACCACGGCATCCTCGCAACCGCGGCAAAGAACGACGTCCCCGTCTTCTGCCCCGCGGTCCAGGACTCGATGCTCGGCATGCAGTTCTGGTTCTACAACCAGAGCCACCACATCGTCGTCGACACCTTCGGCGACATGCACGACATCATCGACCGCTGCTATGCAGCAGAACACGCCGGCGCGTTCCTTGTCGGCGGCGGCGTCCCGAAGAACTTCATCTTCCAGAACAAGATGATCACCCCCTCGGGCTTCGACTACGCGATCCAGCTCACCGGCGACCGCCCGGACCTCGGCGGCCTCTCCGGCGCCACACTCTCCGAAGCGCAGTCCTGGGGCAAGATCAACGAAGACGCGGCCGCAATCACCGTCTATGGCGATGCGACGATCAACCTCCCCCTCATCGCCGCGGCGGTCCTGGAGAGGCTGGAACATGACTGACCTCGTCCTCTCCCTCGACGTCACCAACCGGGCATCTGCGCTCACCATCGCAGCGGCCTGCGCAAGGGAAGTCGATGCGATCAAGATCGGTTACCCCCTCGTCCTCGCGGCCGGCCTCGGGATCGCCCGCGACCTCGCGGGCCTCGGGCTGCCCCTCATCGCTGACTTCAAGGTCGCAGACATCCCGAATACCAACACCCTCATCTGCGACCAGATCTTCGCTGCCGGTTTCTCCGCGGTGATCGCCCAGGGCTTTCCGGGCCCGGACTCTGTCGCCGCCTGTGTCGACACCGCCCATGCCCACGACGGGGAGTGCTATGTCGTCGCCGAGATGAGCCACCCCGGCGCGCTCACTTTCTTCTCCGAGGGCGTGCCCGAGCATCTCTGCGAGGTCGTCGCACAGACCGGCGCCGACGGCATCATCGCCCCGGCGACCCGCCCCGAAAGGGTGAAGGCCCTCCGCGCCCTCATCGGAAAAAAGAAGATCCTCTCCCCGGGCATCGGGGCGCAGGGCGGCGACCCCGCGGAGGTCGCACCCCTCGTCGACGGCATGATCGTCGGCCGGGCCATCTACGGGGCGGCAGACCCGGCGGCGGCCGCCCGGACCTACGCACCCTACCGCCGATGATGAGAACGACCGTTCCGAGCCGGACCATCCGGCGCTGACGAACCCTATGAGTCCTCTGAGGCGGCAGGCAGGGCCCGGCCCTGCCTGACCACCATTACTTTTGCCATCAATTCGTACCACCCGGGCAGAACACTTCTCCCGCTCCCGGCGCCCGGCGACGGCCGGGTGTGCGAAAAATGTCAAAAAAGAATAGTATTTTTTGAGGAAATGGTCAGCCCAGTCTCCAGATGGGAGAACCACCCTTGCCGAGGTTTGCCTGAAGATATCCAGACGCAGGGTCAGAGGCGATCGGGATCTCATAGACGAGATAGCCGATGGTACGGTCTTTCCTTTTGAGAGTCACATCAGAGTAAACAGAACCGACACACTCGATATATGCTTCAGGCTGTTTCGGGACATACTTGTCGCCACCGAGAAGGAGAGTAAAACCTGATGCTTTCGGCGTCCTGAATGTCTGGCTCCCCTTTCCACCGTATCCAAGGTGGTTGATCTCCACGAGCACACAGAGGAACTCCTTCCCGTACGGCGGCAGGTGCTCGGTCACTGTATCACCCATCTCTGTGGTGTACCGGTCCATCTGCGTGACCGGGCCGACCTTCACCGAGATCGTGTTCCCCTCGGAAGCGTCCTTGAACTTGTACCGGCCCAGGGGAGCGAGGGCATCAGGGTATAGAGACTGCGCGGCGATCACCTGGACTCCGAGCGCCGGGGCAGATAGGGAAAGTTTTTCCAGGGCACTGCCGATCCTGGCCTGGCCCTGGACAAGGCACTCATTCCCGCGGGCAAACGCGTCGGCATCACTGAAGGTCGCACCGTACCAGAGGAGAGACCCCGCCTCCTGATACGTCCCGAGCCCGGCACCGTATTCACTGAAGGCAGGGGCACATCCAGAAGGGACGGTGCAGGACCGAAGATCCTTTTCCCGCGTCCGGGCAATGCCAATAAGTTCATCAGAGAACCGGGCAACGGCAGCATAGTCGTTCCTGTCTGCTGCGCGGGATATCTCATCTATCTTCACGTTCATTGTGTTCGTGCCGTCGGCAACCTCGGCCTTCAGGACATCCAGAGGGATGGCCCGTGTCGATCCACCATTCCCGGCCTTCACAGGCCCCCGTGCCGCAGATCCCGGCGGTTCATAGCCGGCAATCGACACACCCTTCGCGATCTCCACACCTGACCAGTCAATATTCCGGATATAGGCGGTATCATTACCTGAGATAGCCAGGGAAGAATCGGCCGCATTCAGGACAAATTTGAGGGAGGTGGCCTTCCCGTCAACTTTCCTGAAGACGACGGTGACAAAGCCGAGTCTGTCCTTTATCTCCCCCGAATAGAGAGCCCGGACAATCGCCGTCGCGTCCTTCTCGTACCACCAGAGAGTATTCTGGAGGCGGTCGCCTTCGGCCGGGCAGACTACCACGACCTTCACACCCATCGGACGCCCCAGATAGCCGGTATCGGCAAGGTCAGGGTCGGTGATGAGGGGAAAGGCCGTAACATCGGTCACGCCTGTATTATTCCCGGCAGACGCAAGAGAACCCGAGATCTCGTCCACGGCCTCCCGGGCCTGTGCGGCATACAGGGAGAGGGGATCCATCTCTTCAACGGCCGCGGCCAGCACAGGGGCAGGTTCCTCGTTTCCTGAAGCCGGCCCCAGCAGGGATGGCAGGCCAGGGACGCCCGATCCGTTCTCCTCATGAAAAAATACGGCGGCAGAGGCCGTGACACCACACCCCAGGAGAAGAAGGAGGACGGCGAGCAGGAAGTATCGTGTACAACTCCTGCCACCCCCATTCTCCCCTGAAAAATGGGAGACAAGGGAATTTACTGAATGCATCGGTATAAGGTAACAGGATTAGGTTATAATATCTTACGATTCGGGATAAGGGAAGTAAGACGGGTCTTTTCATGGGTTCCCGCCGGCAACCGGCCGAAAGAAGTACCCTTTAATAATTTCAGCAGGAAGGATTAAGCATGCAATGGAGCGACGAGCAACTGGCGCTGGCAAAAAAATACAGGAAGTTATCTGACATCCCGGTCGAAGAGCGCAGGTACAAGTGCCACACCTGCAACCATGTGGTCGGAACCGATCCCTGCCCGGTCTGCGGCGAGACCCAGCTTGAGATCATGTGCCCCCTCGACCACACCCACTGTGCTCACGAGATCGTCTCGGGGATCGAGTACTGCCCGCTGTGCGGTGCCCCGGTCTGCCCGGAATGCGGCTCCCATGACGTCACCCAGATCAGCCGGGTCACCGGATACCTTCAGGACGTCTCCGGCTGGAATGCCGGAAAACAGCAGGAACTCAAAGACAGAGTCAGGTACACCGTTGCATGAGATATTACCACACCCGTGACACCCTCTTTGTGCGGGGGTTCTTCCGGGCGGCGAGCACCGGGATCGGCGGCGGGGTCAGGGGAGTGTCGACGATCTTCAATCACACGGTCCCGGAAAATTTCGACCATGCCGATCCCCCGCGCTATCTTCAGGAGATCGCGGCCTCGGCCGGGATCGGCGGCGACTTTTTCGGCCTCCTGACCGCTGTCCCGATGCAGTACCTCTGTGTCCTGCAGTACGACTTTATCACGGCTTTCGTCACGGCGGGCGTCACGAACCCGAACCCCGACCCTGACCCCGGGCACCCCCACACGATCAATATCATCGTCACCTCGCGGGAGGGCCTCACCGACGGCGCCCTCCTGGAGACGATCATCACCGCCACGGAGGCAAAGGCGCAGGCGCTCAGGGTGATGGGGTACGACTTCACCGGCACGACCACCGATGCGGTGGCAGTTGCCTGCGAGGGGGAGGTGGCCCACACCTATGCAGGCACCTTTACCGGGATCGGCAGGCGGGTCTATGCCGCCGTTCTCCAGGGAGTCCAGGAGGCGCTTGCCCGCCAGCAGGGGAAGGTCACACGGGATAAACCATCATTTTTCATTTTTTCCCGGTACGGGGGGGACCACTGGGTCGAGTGGCGGCCTGAAGGGTGTCCCTATTATCCCTGTCACTTCCCGGGTCAGGCCTGCGACTTCTGTTACTGCCCGTTCTACCCCTGCGGGGACATGGACCTCGGCGATGAGGTCGAAAGTTCGTCATGCGGGACTGTCTGGAGTTGCAGCCGCTGCACCCTCCTCCACGAGCCCGCGGTCGCGGCGTACCTGCGGCGGAACCCCGAGGCTTCGCTCGGAGAACTGAAAAAATACCGGACTTCCCTCAGAGGGAAGCCGGAAAAATAATTTTACTCCTGGATGCCGAGCGCGGCAACGAGTTCTTCGAGCGGGATGCCATGAGCGTCCGCGGCCTGCCGGATACTCTCGCCTCTGCCGATGGCACAGCCAAGGCACCCCATGCCGAAACGCATCAGGACTTCCGCAGCTTCGGGCTTTGCCTGGAGGAGTTCCAGGATCGTACTGTCAGCGGTGATCGCCATACCCAGAGGTTGGTCGCTCCAGTACTTAAAAGTGCAACAGGAAGCCAGTATCAACTTTCACCCTCCGCCCCTCACATTTTATATCGAGCGGTGACGATGCTCATCTGGAGATGTAGATGGATCTATCCGAAGCAGCACAAAGAATCTCCCGAAAGTTCGAGTCGCAGAAGGTCAAAATCGACCCCGCAGAGGTGGAAAAGAAACTCCGAACCCTCGTCGAGGACTTCGGCGTCAACCTCACCGAGGCCGAGAAGACTGTCTCCGAGAACCTCGCACGCGATCACAACCTCGCGTCCATGCCGGCCACGTCCTCAGAGATGCGCGAGATCGGGTCTCTTCTTCCTGGCGAATGGGCGACTGTAGAGGGGAAGATCGTCGGTGTCGCAAAGCCGGCCTCAGCCGCGATCAGCCAGAGCGGGACCATCGCCGACGCTACGGGCGCGATCCAGTTCACGGCCTGGGAAAGGGCAAAGGCGCCCCAGATGGAAGAGGGGCAGTGGTACAGGATCGAGTCCGCGGTCGTGGACGAGTACCGCGGCACGCCGAAACTGAACTTCCACAGCGGGACGACGATCACGGCGATCGAGAAGGAGGTCCCGATCATGCCGCAAATGGTCAGGATCTCCGACATGCGGCCGGGCGTCGCCAGCGTGAAGGTGAAGATGGTCCAGGAATGGGAAGCGCGGCACGAGCGGATCCTCCAGACCGGCATCGTCGGCGACGAGTCGGGCACGATCAAGTTCACCATCTGGAAAGAGGAGGGCATGGAGCGGCTCGAACCGGGGATGGTCTATAACATCTTCTACGCAGCTGTGGACGAGTACCAGGGGCGGCTTTCCATCACCCTCAACGGCGCAAAGTGTTTCCCTGACGAAGAGGCCGAGATCACCGTCGGAACCGGCGCGGCCACCGTCACAGGGGCTATCGTGAATGTAGGTCCGGGATCGGGCCTTGTCAAGCGCTGCCCTGTGGAGGGGTGCAACCGCGTCCTCTCGAAGCGGAACTACTGCCCTGTCCACGAGGTCCAGGACAACTTCAGATATGATATCAGGATCAAGGGGGTGCTCGACGACGGGACGACGGCACACAATATCCTCATGCAGAAGGATGTCGTCGAGGCGGTCACCGGGCTTTCTCTCGACGAGGCGGTAACGATCGCCCAGGAAAGCCCCCTCGGACTGGACGACGTTTTCTACAAGATCAGGGATGCCGTGATGGGCCGCTACTTCGCCTGTTCAGGGAGCGACCTCGGCGACACTCTCCTTGTAAGGGAGTGCAGGCCCCTCTCCTTTGATACAGACCGGCATACAGAACTTCTCAACCAGATCGGAGGCGAGTCACATGCAGAGTGAAAGTCGTTTCACGCCGCGCTACCAGCGCGAGCCGGCACGCAGGGTCTTCGCGGCCGAACTGCGCGAGGCACATTACCATTTCAAGGACGGAGAGGACGAGAAGAGCCCGACCTATGTCCTCCTCCCGACAGGGGAGAGGTGCAACAGGGTCTTGATCATCGGGTCGATGACCCAGAAGGAAAAGCGGGGCGACCAGAACATCTTCTACCAGATCCGCGTCTCCGACCCGACAGGGACCTTCTTCGTCTCCGCCAGTTCCTTCCAGCAGGAGGCGATGACGCAGGTCTCGAAGATCGATCCTCCGGCATTCGTTGCAGTCGTCGGAAAGCCGAGTGTCTACGAGGCGCCAGACGGCCGGGTCTTCGTCTCGGTGCGGGCCGAGTCGGTGACGGTCGTCGACAAGGAGATGAGGAACTGCTGGGTTCTTGACGCTGCCGAGAGAACCCTGAAGAGGCTCGAAACCTTCGGGACGACCGAAGACTCGAAGCTTGCCGGGGAGCACTACGCCACAAATCTCGACGTGTACCGCCGGATGGCCTACGAGGCGCTTGCCCAGATCACCATCTGAACCCTTTTTTCGACCCTTTACACCCGGAGAGGCGCCGGGGGCCAACCCGGGATCCTGGCCGGACTGAAGAAAAAAGAATCTATTGAGTTTTTAGAAATCCCCGGATTCTGTGCCTGGGGTGCCTGCATGTCAGGAGGGTATGGTCCCTCGGGGCACAAATCGGGTTAGATACGCCCGCATATGCCTCCAATCAGGGGATCCTACCCACCGTTCGAGGCCATATCGGGGAGATCCGGAGATCCGGGCATAGCAGGGGCCGTGGGCAGAACAGGATGAAATCCGGCAGGACTCAACGCCCCCAGGGCCCCGGTATGATTGCAGGTAATGACCTCCCTTTCCCGGCCCCCCTGGTGCCGGAGAGGAGGAGGGAAAGGGATTGGAAATTGCCCCGATCTGGACTCTGGAGATACCCTCAGTATGAGGGTTTACCATGAGCATATCCCAAAACTCTCGTTCATTCCCCCCATCTCTGCATGCAGGGACCGGGAGAGAATATCATGTTCTGGTCGATATCTTCCTGAATTCCCTGAAGAATCGTGCGAAACCGCCGCCTTCCCCTACCTCTCTGCCGGGGGACTACCTCGAAAACCCACAGTTTTCTCGACTCCCTCCGGTCGTTCCCCCGGACCCCCGAAACAGGATAGGGTTGGGGAAGAGAGATCCTGATGAAGGAGATTGCCCTCCACCCCCTATCGCAATGATGGGGGATCGGGGGGAGGGAGCGATAGCGACCGTGAGAAAATCTCTGATTTTCGAGTGGCGAACGCAGGGAGCCAAGAAGACCCATCGGGTCTTCGCTGAAACCCCCCGGACAAGACGCCAGAACGGGATTTTTCAGAACCGAATGTGAGTCCTTTCATCGGCGTGCATGAAGGTTCGGATCAGTTTTGGGATGACCTCCATGAAAACCACCAGGGTAGTTTTCAACGAACCGCCTCAAACTTCGTCTCATCAGCGGTTCTACAGAGCCAATTTTCTCAACGTCCTTCAGTCGTCCGGAAAGAATTGAATCAGGGAAGACAGAGCCCCAGACCCGACGGTGGAGAGTGCCTTCCCATTCTCGCACGGAAAGGTGACGCTCGAAAAAAAGTATTACTCGCTCTCGGCACCTTCGGCCGGAGAGCGCTTCCCCTTCCACTCGCCCTTGAGTTCAGGATATTCTGCGAGGATCTTGGATACCGTGCTCCTGCTCACGCTGAACATCCGGCAGATCTGGGAGATACTCGTGCCGGAACGACGGACGGTGATCAGTGCCTCGATCTGTCCGTCGTTCAGGGCACGTGGCCGACCGATAGTGCCCCGAGATCCGGACTCCGGACGTACCGGAGTGCGGGCCGCTTTCTTCAGCGTCTCCATGCAGGGGGTCATGTACTCGACAAAATTCCTGACAGCCATGATCCTGAGTGCGGGGTCGTCGGGGTAGCCGAAAAAGTCATCCTTCGCAAAGTAGGGGACAAAACCTTCTTCGACAAGGGCCCTCAACTCCTCAACCTCGAACTCCAGATTTTTTGCAAGAGCGGGGAGGTCGGGAAAAAGAAGGTGTTCAACCCTGTTTTCCCGTGCATATTCAAGCATCTGCTGATAGCCTTCGCGCATCCTGGGAGCAGTGCCGGTCATTCGATGGTCACTGAAGAATTTATTAACGGTAAACCGATATTTGCAAAATTCATCAATGATCTCTTTTTGATGCTCCGGGTCGCCCCTTTTCCGCGTGGTAAGGTAGGCTACGGCATCCTTTTTCATATGAAATATTCAAATTCGAGAACATATAGTTTTTACGTTTTTCGATCAAGACCTGCCACAACTTTGGAACAATTTCAAAATGGTGAGGGGGGAGCATCCCCGTTTTCAGGCCCAATCAGGCAAACAAGCAAAAACGCGGCGATCAGGCAGATCTCTCTTCCCACTGTTCGAGAACCTCTTTTCCCTCGATGAAAACCAGACCGTGATCACGGGCATAGGCCCGTGCATCCTCCTTGGAAAGGGCAAGACCGGTCTCGTCATCAAGCATCTCACAGACGACAAGGGCCGGGGTCACCCCGGCCATAGCGGCGAGGGCGATCGAAAGCTCGGTCTGGCCCCTGCGGACATCGAGCAACCCTTCGGCGGCCCGGAGGAGGGCAACGTGGCCGGGAGTCCTGAACTCTGCCTTGAAGTCGTGCCCGCCGCCGTTGAGGGACTTGTGTACCTGGTCGGCGATGGCATTGATGGTCGTCGCACGGTCGCGGTCAGGGATGCCGGTATAGGTGCTCCGGTGGTTCACCCAGATCGAGAAGGACGAGTGGTTCTTACGGTCGTACGGGATGTCGCCGAGGTGTTCGACGGCCTCGAAGTCGTGAAGCAGATCGGAGGCGAAGGGGAGGCCGAGCCTCTTTGCAGCTTCCGGGTGAACGGCGGTACAGATGAGGCCACCGCCATCTTTCCGCATCGTCAGCACGTCGTGCGGGGTGACGGCCTCGGCGCAGATAACAAGGTCGGTCTCGCGTTCACGGTCGTCAAAGTCATAGAGCAGGATAAATTTGCCCGCCTTCAGGGCGGCACATGCGTCTTCAATCATGGGTAACCTCTACCTGTACACTATCGTTGTCATGCAGTCCGAATGTCTCGCGCAAAGGGGCCGGCGAGATGATCTCGATAATCTCTTCCGGGTAGTGACTCCGTCCGGGTTCGATGATCGCACCCGGGCAGTCCCCGATTCTACACGGGAGACATCGTGCGTTTCCAAAAGATCTGCCGTCGGCCTCGAAGCCCTCGATCCCGATCCAGACCAGTCCTTCCAGGCGACGCTTCACCCGGACACTTTCAGGGTCCAGGCGAACATTGAGCGTGCCGGGATAGGCATCAAATCCAAGTTTTTCGAGGAATTGCTCACGGTACTGGGGGTGGTCGATATAGTACCGTCCCTCGCCAAGGCCGCTGATCACTGTCCCTTTGAGGATATAGTACCCTCCCTCCGGCGAAAATATCCGCGTGTACGCCGAGAACTCGTGCCGCAATTCCTCCTCGCCTGCAGGGGCGACGGCGACGTACTGACCGTCAGGCCTGACGGTGCGCGTGATCAGTCCGGTTGCTTCGAGTGACTTCAGGCGACGGGAAGCCGTCTGCGGACTGATGTTCAGGGCATTCGCCAGAGACTGCGAGGACATCCAGGCCGAGCTCCTCAGGCCGCCCATGAGCGCAACGACCTTTAAGCACTGCAGATCTCCTGCATCCATCATACACACCACAATTGAGATGCATCCTATATATGAGTTGTCAATCGGAAAATGTCGTAGATTGTCGATGTGCGATTCGTTAATTTTTTAATGTGCGTGATTGATATCTACAACCATGAACTCCGAACTGCGTAAGCAGCTTGCTGAGAAGATGGCAGGTGAGATTACGCTCTCGGACTCACCGGGGAAAGCGCTGAAAAAATGGCGCATGAGTTTCGACATCCCCCAGGGGGTACTCTCAGAGAGGCTCGGCGTCTCTCCTTCGGTCATCTCCGACTACGAGGGAGGAAGGCGAAAAAGCCCCGGAACCGCCGTCGTCGGCAAGATCGTCGACACAATCCTCGCAATCGACGAGGAGAACGGCGGCAGACATATCCAGCGGTTTTCGAGAATTCTCTTCACCAACATCGACGAGGATGTCATCTACGACATCCACGACTACGCCTCCGCAGTCCAGTTGACCGACCTCGCGAAGGCCATCGGCGCCCGCACGCTCTGCGGCACCCTCGACCTCTCGATCTTCGGGTATACCGTGGTCAACAGCCTCAATGCGATCCTGCAACTCTCTGCAAATGAGTTCAACAGGATCTACGGGTGGAGCACGGAGCGTGCACTCATTTTCACGAATGTCTCGACCGGGAAATCTCCCTTCGTGGCGATCCGGGTGACCCCCTTCAAGCCGCGCTGCGTCATCCTCCAGGGACTGGAGGTAGAGCAGGTTCACCCGCTCGTTCCCCGTCTTGCTGAACGGGACCGGATAACCGTCCTGTGCACATCGATGGACGTCGAATCTATTGTCAACACCTTGAGGGAAAAGGAATGGTAGGCATCATTACGTACGGGGCATATATCCCCCGCTTCCGGATCAAAGTCGAGGAGATCGCCCGGGTCTGGGGCGACAACCCCAAAGACATCTCCGGTGGCCTCGGCGTCAGGGAAAAATCGGTCCCTGACATGGACGAGGACACCGCCACGATCGCCGTCGAGGCGACACGCAACGCACTCCGCAGGAGAGACGTCGACCGCGACGCCATCGGCGCCATCTACGTCGGGTCAGAGTCCCACCCCTATGCCGTCAAGCCAACGGCCGCGACGGTGGGGGCTGCCATCCAGGCGACCCCGGTAATGACCGCGGCCGACTACGAGTTTGCATGCAAGGCCGGCACGGCAGGCATGCAGACCTGCATGGGCCTCGTCGGGAGCGACATGGTCAGGTACGGCGTCGCCGTCGGCGCCGACGTGGCGCAGGGCGCGCCCGGCGACGCCCTGGAGTACACGGCCGCCGCAGGCGGGGCCACAATGATCATCGGCAAGGACGACCCCATCGCGGAGATCAACCACACCTGCTCGTTCACGACCGACACCCCCGACTTCTGGCGGCGCGAGGGGCAGGCGTACCCCCGCCACGGCGGACGGTTCACCGGCGACCCCGGCTACTTCAAGCATGTCCAGGGTGCGGCCCGGATGATGCTCGAACAGAGAGGGACAAAGCCCTCTGACTATGACTATGCCGTCTTCCACCAGCCGAACGCGAAGTTCCCCCAGAGAGTCGCCGGCATGCTCGGCTTCACCAGGGAGCAGATCGCACCCGGCCTGGTGGTGCCGCGCCTTGGCAACACCTACTCTGGCGCTTCGATGGTCGGGCTTGCCGCCACCCTCGATATCGCAAAGCCCGGCGACCGCATCTTCGTGACCTCCTTCGGCTCGGGAGCAGGGAGCGACGCCTTCGACATCACCGTCACTGACAGGATTACGGACACCGCAGTCTTCGACAGGGCGGCGGCCCCCTCTGTGGAGCAACTCCTGGCCAACCCGATCTATCTTGACTACGCACATTACGCCAAACACAAGGGTAAGATCATGGTGCAAAAATGAGAGACGTAGCAGTTATCGGGATCGGATGCACCAAATTCGGCGAATGGTGGGACCGTTCCTTCAGGAACCTCATTGTCGAGGCAGGCGTCATGGCGATCGAGGACGCCAACCTTGCAGGCGAACAGATCGACGCCATGTACGTCGGAAACATGAGTGCTGGCCGGTTCATCGAGCAGGAACACATCGGTGCCCTGATCGCCGACTATGCCGGTCTCGCCGCAGAACATATCCCTGCGACGCGGGTCGAGGCCGCCTGCGCATCAGGCGGTCTCGCCTTCCGTGACGCGGTGACCGCGGTCGCAAGCGGGATGTCCAACATCGTCGTCGCCGCCGGCGTCGAGAAGATGACGGACGTGGACACGAGCATGTCCACAGACGCCCTTGCCGGCGCCGCAGACCGCGAATGGGAGGGCTTTGTCGGGGCGACCTTCCCGGGTCTGTATGCGATGATCGCCAACGATTACATGCACCGCTACCCCCTCACCCGGGAGCAGCTCGCGCAGGTCGCTGTGAAGAACCACTACAATGGCGCAAGGAACCCGATCGCACAGTTCCAGAAGGAGATCACCATCGACACCGTGCTGAACTCGACCCTCGTCGCCGACCCCCTGCGTCTCTTCGACTGCTCGCCGATCTCCGACGGAGCCGCGGCTGTGGTCGTCGCACCCCTGGAGATGGCGAAGAAGTTCACCGATACGCCGATCAAGGTGCTGGCGACAGCACAGGCAAGCGACACCATCGCCCTCCACGACCGCCGCGACATCTCGACGCTGGACGCAAGCGTGGCGGCAGGCAACCGGGCCTTCAAGATGGCAGGGCTTGAACGCAAGGACATCGACTTTGTGGAAGTCCACGACTGCTTCACCATCGCCGAGATCTGCGCCATCGAAGACCTCGGCTTCTGCAAAAAGGGCGAGGCAGGGAAACTCACCGAGGAAGGGATCACCGCCCTCGGGGGCAGACTGCCGGTGAACACGAGCGGCGGGCTGAAGGCCTGCGGCCACCCTGTCGGGGCGACAGGCATCAAGCAGGTCTGCGAGTCGGTCCTTCAACTCCGCGGCGAGGCCGGAAAGAGGCAGATCGACGGGGCCGAGATCGGCATGACGCACAATGTCGGCGGCACGGGCGCGACGGTCGCCGTTCACATCTTCGGGAGGGACTGAAATGTCGGTACCACGTTTCTGGAGAAAGATCCCGCAGCGCTACAACCTTGAGGGGACACACTGCGAGACCTGCGGCAGGTATTTCTTCCCGCCGCGGAACCTCTGCCCGACCTGCCGGCGCGAGGGGAAGATCGTCGAGCACACCTTCAAGGGCACAGGAAAGATCGTGACCTTCTCGGTGATCAGGTCGGCAAGCGACCAGTTTGCGAAACTCACCCCATATGTCCTCGCCATCGTCGAACTCGACGAGGGGCCGAGGATGACGGCGCAGATCGTCTGCTCCCCTGAGGAGGCCTATATCGGCATGCCGGTCACGTCGGTCTTCCGCAAACTCGGCACCGAGGGCGAGAGCGGCGTCATCTACTACGGCACGAAGTTCGTGCCGATGTGAGACCCGATTCCTCCTTTTCTTTTTCAAAAAACTCCGATCCGAAAAAATCGGCGCCGTCCTCGATGCGGCGGCGCCACCAGATATGCGCTTTTATGGCTTTGTAGAATCAGGCATGAGTCAGGAGCACGCCTCAGGCATACCGCATGAACATTGTTCTGAGGAGTTCGTCTGGTCAACATGCCTTCCCGCACGCTCGCGCCGGGGGCGCTGCCCCCACACCCCGGGGATTGCGATAGGGCGGGGAAGGCAGAGGGCGGACCTCTCTGAAGGTGGTTTTGTCCTCTCCATCTCCATCTTGGGGTGCTCGTTGAGAGTCAAAGCCTCATGAAAACCCGGAGAACTGATCTTCTGGATCATTTTCATGGAGGTCATCCCAGAACTGATCATACCCTCTGTCCTGTCGATGGAATGATCGGTATGTGGTTCTGAAAAATCCTGTTCTGGCGTCCTGTCCGGGAGGTTTCACCCCCCGGTCCCTCCCATCATTGCGATAGGGGGGGATGGCAATCTCCTTCATCCGGATCTCTCGTCTCTCTTCCCCGACCCTATCCTGTTTCGGGGGTCCGGGGGAACGACCGGAGGGAGTCGAGAAAACTGTGGGTTTTCGAGGTAGTCCCCCGGCAGAGGTCCGGGGGAAGGCGGTGGTTTCGCACGATTTTTCAGGGAATTCAGGAAGACATCGACCCGATCATGAGATTTTCTCCCGGGTTCAGCATGCGGGGAAAGGGGAATGAACGAGAGTTTTGGGATATGCTCATGGTAAACCCTCATTCTCAGATCGATCTCTCCGCAGATTCCCTGAAGAGCGGTGCTGACCCCCTGCCTTCCCCCCCGGCACAGGCACTCCAGAACAGGATATCTACAGAGTTCTCTTCGTAAAGTGATCGCTCTACGCGACGACCCTACAGAGCCCCTAAAGAGCCCTTTTTCCAGAAACGGGGGATTATTCCCCGACCACAATATCGTACACCGCGTGCCACTCGGCAGGCGAATAACTCCGCACCCGCCTCTCGACGACCCCGGCAACCGGGAAGGCGCGGATCGCGTCGAGGTACTTCCCCTCCTCGTCCTGGAGAGCGTAGAAGTGGATGGTGCCGCCAGGCCTGCAGAGGGCGAAGGCGGCGGAGAGGAAGTGAGATGACTCCATCGGGAGGTTCATGATCACCCTGTCGAAGGTCCGGCCGAAGATGCCGGGCAGGTGGGCGGCGTCGGCGATCATGGGCAGGACGTTCTTTTTCCTGTTCATCGCGATGTTCTCGCAGAGCAGAGAGACTGCCGCGGGGTTGAGGTCCGCGGCGACGACCAGGGAGGCCTGGTCGGCAAGGGAGATCGCGAAAGGCCCGACGCCCGCGAACATGTCGACCACACGCTCGCCCTCCCGCATCGCGGACCACACCCGCTGCCTCTCCGTGGAGAGGCGGGCCGAGAAGTAGGCGTGCGCAAGGTCCACCGCAAAACGGTGGCCGTGCTCGGTGACGACGGTCCGCGTCGTCTCCTCCCCGGCGAGGACGGCGAACTCCCGCGTCCGGAACTCCCCCTCCACCGGGCTCGTCGGGTACAGGACAGTGTGGAGAGACGGGCGGGAATGGAGCACCCGTTCGGCCCCCTCATTGTCCTCCTCAAGGAGGATCGCGATCCCGCCGACGAGTTCGTGGCGGGGAAGTTCCTCCCGCCCGGGGAACGCGGCGAAGACCCCTTTTTCAGCCCCGGCCGTCTCTCCCAGGAGAGGGAGGAGGAGATCCTCCCCCTCTACCCTCGGCCTGTGGGCCCGGTCCAGGAGTTCACGTGCAATCAGGTCCCGTCTCGCCTCTTCCGCATGTTTCTTTGCCACTCGCAGGCACCAGATCTCGTCGTCGTCCTCACCGTGCATCTTTATCCCCAAAAATCCCGATACTGATCTCATGGATGATGCTCTCGCAAGACTAAAAAATGGAACTCTCAAACTCTACGCCCTGGAGGCCGAACTTCCGCCCGAAGAGGCCGTCAGGGTGAGGCGCGAGTATATCGAGGGGGAGAGCGGGGCCGACCTCGGTGCGCTCGGCACTTTCTCCATCGGCATCGACAGAGTGGTGAAGAGAAATATCGAGAACATGATCGGCGCCGTCCAGGTGCCGGTCGGCGTCGCCGGGCCTCTCCAGATCAACGGGGAATATGCGAGCGGCACCTACTGGCTCCCCCTCGCGACGACAGAGGGGGCGCTCGTCGCCTCGGCCAACAGGGGCGCCTCCGCAATCACGAAGGCGGGAGGGGCCGACGTCAGGGTCCTCGCCGACGCCATGACCCGGGCCCCTGTCTTTGCGGCCCGCGACATCGTGCATGCCAAGGGGGTCGCGGACTGGGCCGGGGCCCATCTCGCCGACCTCGCCGTTGCCGCCGAAAAGACCACCTCCCGCGGGAAACTCCTCTCCGTGACGCCGTACGTTGTCGGCACGAACGTCTTCCTCCGCTGCGCCTATGACACCAAGGACGCGATGGGCATGAACATGGCGACGATCGCCACGGCGGAGATCGCCGACCTCGTCGAGGCAGAGACAGGGGCCCGCCTTGTCGCCCTCTCCGGCAACATGGACGTCGACAAGAAACCCGCGGCCATGAACCTCATCGAGGGGAGGGGCAAGACCGTCGTCGCCGGGGTGCACCTCTCCGACGAGTTGATCCAGACGGTCCTCAAGACCGACGCAAAGACTCTCGCCGCGGTGAACTACCGCAAGAACCTCGTCGGGTCGGCACGGGCCGGTGCTCTCGGTTTCAACGCCCATGCCGCCAATATCATCGCCGCCCTGTACCTCGCCTGCGGGCAGGACGCCGCCCATGTGGTCGAGGGGAGCAGTGCGATCACCACCGTCGAGGAGACAGAGGGCGGGGCCTATGTTGCCGTCACCCTCCCGGCCGTGCAGGTAGGCACCGTCGGCGGCGGTACCGGGATCGACACCCAGGGCGCCTGCCTCACCCTCCTCGGCGTCAGAGGCGGCGGCGAGCCGGAAGGGACGCATGCAAAGGCTTTCGCCGAGATCGTCAGCGCAGGCGTCCTTGCAGGCGAACTCTCCCTCCTCGGCGCCCTCGCCGCCAACCACCTGGCCCGGGCCCACAAACAACTCGGCCGGGGATGATCTTTTTTTCGGGGAGAAAAGAGGGTCCTGAGGGAGATTGTCATCTCTCCGGCCGGATGATGGGGGGGCCACAAAACGATGAATAACCCTCTTCCGCACTGTCCGGCCTCGAACCCAGGAGAGGGTGGTTGTCAGAGAAATCGATCCACCGCCGTCCCCATTCCTATCCTGATAGTGGGGGGTCCGGGGGGCTTTGCCCCCTTGGCCATGCCCCTCAGAAGAACCACTTCATCATCACGATGGCATCCTCTCCATTGGAGTAGTAGCCGGCGACGGTGAAGACCGGTTCATATCCCCGTCTCCGGTAGAACCTCTGGGCCGCGGTGTTGGAGTATCTCACCTCCAGCTGGACACCCTCGGCGAGGGCGATGGCAAACTGCTGTTCGGCACTGCGGACGAGCGCCCTCCCAATCCCGCGGTGCCTGAACCTCTCGGCCACCGCAAAGTTGCAGATGTGGCCGTACACCGCCTCGCCGGTATCCTCGATGCCCCCGACAATGAAGCCCGCGACCTCCCTGTCCACGACCGCCACAAAGAAGGTCTCGGCCCAGCACTCAAGCGCCTGGAGGAACGTCTCCTCGTTCCAGGGGTCCACGAAGGACTCATGCTCGATGGCGACGATGGCCGGGAGGTCTCCCGCCGTCGCCTTTCGCAGGAAAAACCCGGGCTCTGACATTGTTCATATCTACCTCGTGCGCGAGGAAATATATTGACCCGGGGGAAAGTATTAGCAGCTTCAAGATACGTGATCCCCATGGTAAAGGTATACCGTTTTTCAGGGCTGCGGCCCGAGCGCGCATATGCCGCGAAGATTGCCTCGGTGCCATACGACGTGGTGACGACAGACGAGGCCGCAGAGGTCATCAGGAAAAACCCGCTCTCTTTCCTCAGCGTGAGCAGGACAGACGCCCTCCTCAGGGACATCCCTGCCGACGACGAGCAGATCTACGAGAAGGCGAGGGAGACCTTCCAGGAGATGCAGGAGACGGGGATTTTCCGCCGGGACGATGCCCCGTCGATGTACCTCTACCGGGTGAAACAGGGGGGCAACCTCTATCTCGGGCTCGTCGCCTGCCTCGACGTCGACGACTACATCCAGGACGTCATCAAGAAGCACGAGCACACCCGCTATGACAAGGAAAGGGACCGGACCCGGCACATCGACGCCACGAACGCCAACACCGGCCTCGTGGTCGTCCTGTACCCTGACGAGGGGGACATTTTCGGGTACATCGAGTCCGTCCTCCCCGAGGGCGAGCCCGATGCGGTCGTCAAGACCGAGCAGGGGAATGTCCACGAACTCTTCAGGATCCGCGATCCGGTCCGCCTCGCGCACATCGAGAGCCTCTTCGCCCGCGTGCCGGCCACCTATATCGCCGACGGTCACCACCGCGCCAAGTCCGCGGTGACGATCGCCGGGGACCGCCGACAGGCCGGGACCTATGAGGCCGAGGACGGCCGGTTCATGGCGATCCTCCTCGCCCACAAGAGAGTGAAGATCCACGGCTACTCAAGGCTTGTCACCGACCTCGGCACGTACACGCCCGAGTCCTTCCTCGCTGCCTTGAAGGAAGGCTTCGAGGTGAAACCGTATGGCGAGATCGACGACACCGTCTTCCGTGTCCCGCCTCTCAGGGGTGCCGATGGCCACCATGTCTTCCACATGTACCTGGGCGGCGTCTGGTACGAGATCACCTGCCCTGTCGAGAACCCCGCCGACCTGATCGGTTCTCTTGACGTCTCCGTCATCCAGAAGAGGGTGCTTGAAGGGATGCTCGGGATCACCGACCCCCGCGGCGACGCCCGTCTCCAGTACCTCGGCGGTGCCAGGCCCCTTGCCGACCTCGAAGAGAAGGTGGACTCAGGCGAGTTTGCCGTCGCCTTCTCGATGCAGCCTGTCGATGTCGAGACCGTGATGGAGATCGCGGACGCAGGCATGGTCATGCCCCCGAAGTCGACCTGGTTCGAACCGAAACTCCTCTCCGGGCTCGTGATCCACACGCTCGGCGAGGGGAAGAAGGAGTGAAACAGTTTTTGAAGGGGGGTTCACCACCCTCTCGTATATTTTCCAGCGCACGGGATGCAGACGATCTTCCCGTCCTTGACCCGCGCCCGCGATTCGGCGACCTGTTCCCCGCAGACGGCGCAGGTGTACGACGCAAAGATCCGGGCCTTCTCAGGCACGTCGGGTGCCACGTCCCTGACCGCAAAGACCTCGTCGGCAGGGCGTGTCAGGATGGCGGCACAGACGGTGTCAAGGTGCTCTCTGTAGGCCTCTCTCTCCGCGGGCGTCGCCGACCCGCTGTGGACCTTCGCCCGCAGGGGGTGAAACTCCGGGTCGACGGCATCGACGGAAAAGTCGGGGCGGGTCATGATCCGCACCGCCTTCCCGCTCGTGCGGTTGATGAGGGTCCAGGCACCCTTGCCGAGGTCGCGGAGGATGAGGTTCCCTTTCCCGACAGTGCACCCGGTGACGATCTGGATGCCGTCCAGGCCGCAGGCGTCGTTCTCGACGATCGCCACAAGTTCTTCGTCGGGAGCACGGACGGCGCCGATCTTTTCCATCGCGATCTCGGCAGCGCGGTACCCGAAGGCAAGGCCCGGGCAGCGGTGGCCGTGGAAGCGGACGGCCTCCTCGAAAGTGGGGTTCTGCATGATGGAAAGGTGACACCTTTTGTAAGAAAAGTATTATTGTCCCGGACACAGCCAGAAGGCATCATCTCCATCCTGGCCGGGACAGGGGACACACCACAGACTTTCCAGACAACCACAGAGACCTGCCCCGCGCCAGGGGGCGAGAGCGTATCGCCAATAAAAAGACCTTAAACACGGATCAAAAAGAGATAATGCGCCAATACAGATTCAAACACTATTTATACTAATCTCCCTAAAATGGATCCGTGCTATGAAGCCCTCGCATACCATTGCCCTCCTCATCTTCTGCATACTCGCATTCTCAGGGGTCTCTGGCTGCACCACTACATCCGCAGACGGAGCCGCAGGCGGCGGTATCAGAGATGTGACACCCTCCACGGCAGAGGAGAAGACACACCTCGATGCCGCCCTCACGGACCTGGAGGTGCTTGCAGGGGAAGGCTTCGAGAATATCACCGGGATGGAGGTCGTCACGGTGAGCGGCACAGATGTCGCGACCGCAGGCAACGCGAGCACCTGGGTGCTTGGCATACGGCAGGACGGCAAACCCTCGTTCCTCGTCTACTCGCACGGCGCCTGGTCGAGACTGAACTGGAACCACCCGCTGGACGGCGGGGAGATCTCCATGGACACAGCCCTCATGCCCCGCGACCTCTATGAGATGCATGCCGACGCGATCAAAGGGCTCGGGCCTCTGACAGACCTCACCCTCGCGAACGGCACGTACACCCTCAGGTCGCACGCTCCCGCCCCCGAGACACTCAGTTTTGACGCACAGACAGGGGAGGCGATCTGACGGCCCTCGACAATGACTCCGCCATGCTCTCCATCGACTTCCTGGCCGGCTTCACCATCTTCCTCCTCGCCCTGATCGTCGCGGCGGGGATGGTGCCGGGGATGCTCGCCGGCCTCCAGAGCGCCACCATCGACGACGACGGCGTCGCCTACCGGACCTCGGTGATCCTTGCCGAAGACCCGGGGTGGTGGTTCGACGAGTTCACCATGACCGGGAACAGTCGCTGGGAGGGGGAGACGACGGCGATGGACCGCGTGAAGAGGATGGGCCTTGCCGCATCCAGGGATACGCCGAATGTCCTCTCCATGGGGAAGATAGACGCCTTCTTCAATGAGACGAGTTATCAGAATGACCCCGACTTTTACCGGAAGACGGTCTTTTTCTCGGACTATCCGTACTCCTTCAATATCGGCCTGAATCTGACGGAGGCTGGTTCTATTCCCCGTACACTCGGCGACCCGATCCCCGAGGGCGACCACGGATATATCAGACGGGCGGTGATGGTGAAGGAATCAAAACCTGTGACCATCGATTTCTTGGATGAAGCGGTGAAGAGCAACTACATCATAAATGACGTTGCCACTGAAAAGATCTTCAGAGTTAGTTTGAATTTTTCAGAGTTACTTGCCCGTGACCCGGCCTACCGCATCGACCCCTTCAGCGACCGGATCGAGATACGACTCGACCATATCGACGAGACGTTCAACATAGCAGCCGGGGCGACGAGCGCCACCCTCAAGGATGTCCGCCTCTACCGCGGGAACACGTGGGTTCCTCCCGCCATCCCGGACGGCAAGTCTCAGCTGAAGATTGACGCCATAGAAATCTCTGGACCGGTGGCGAACGAAAAGGTCACAGAGAACATTTCTCTCGTCCTCGAACCGGGATTCTTCAGTGGAAAAGCCTCGGAGACGAGCATGATGGAGGTGCGCTTCACCTTCGCAAATACAGACATACCCCCTGCTTCATGGACGTACATCGACGGAACATACGGGTACAACTACACCAACATCCAGATCCCCAACCTCAAACCTGCCGTGCTGGAGGTGGCGGTATGGTAGACGATTCAGCGCAACTCTACACGATGGAGGGGATCGCGGCGGCCTTCATCGTCCTGGCGACGGCGTACCTCGTCGCCGGCACGACGAGCGTGTACACCCCGGGAGACTCCCACATCACCGACATGCAGCTTGAAGTCCTCGGCAACGATGTGCTGACGGTGATGGACACGCCGGTGAAAGGAACAGCCACGGAAAGCAATCTCACACGATACATCGACATGGGAAACAGAAGCGGATTCAGCACCGAGTTTGGATCGCTCCTGAACGCAAAGAACACAGGAACGGACAATCTCCAGTTTTCCGCCAATGTATCCTACCGGGACGGCAGCGATGTCAAGACGACTTTCTTCACGCGAACACAGGAGATGACCGGCTACGAGCAGGCGGTGCGGGTGGCAAGGCTTGTACATATGCCTGAGAATAATACCCAAACGCAACCAATGGGGACCAGAGAACAGGTCGTGATGGTGGAGGTGCTCATATGGAGAGGTTAGACGACGACGGACAGTGGGTCGTGATGATGGGCTTCATCGTCGCGGTCGGGTTCTTCTTCCTCGCCCTGGTGGTCAACCAGGCGACTCTTGTCGGGCAGACAACGGCCGAGGGCGTGCTCGAATTCCCGAAGAGCGACATCAGGGACCTCAGGAGCGAGGTGATCGATATCGCCGCATCTGACAGCGGACTTACCGATACCCTCAAAGAGGACATCAAAGCCCTCTCCCTTGCACGAAAAAATGCCGTCGTGGAGATAGTAAACACAACGGAAACGATCTCTGAAAAGACCTACACAAAGGTCCAGATCAATTTCAACAACGGGGTGACGGCCTACAATGAAACAGCATATGTGTGACGACGACGACGGCGTGGCGAACCTGGTGGAGTACGTCACCATCACCGGCATCCTGATGGTCCTCCTAATCGTCACGATCTTCGCGACAAACGCCATCTTCATGCAGGGGCCCTCGGACAGGCTCGCCTATCACTCCTTCGTCGATGTCGGGAACGGCATCTCGACCAGGATCGTGGACATCTACGTGATCGCTCCCGACACCGGCACGATCACCACCGACTTCGACATCCCTGACGACGTCGCCGGCTCTGACTATTTCGTGGAGATGGCGGAGAGAGACGGCGACCAGAAAGTCGTGGTCTCCAGGGGCGGCGTCAGGAGCACCATCTCCATCGCCGGCATCGGGGCGACGATGGGCGTGACAGGGAACACGACGGGCAGCGGGATCAACAGGCTCACCTATAACTCAAGCGGGGTGTAAGATGAAAAGATTCGGAATCGAGAACAACGAGGGCGTATCCGAGGCGATCGGATTCATCCTCATCTTCGGACTGGTGCTGACCGGCATCGCCCTGATCACCCTGTACGGCTACCCGATGCTCATGCAGCAACAGAGCAACGCAGACGTGCGGAACATGGAACAGACGATGGTGGTGTTGCAGAACGACATGAAAGCCCTCTGCTTCAAGAACGTCCCGTACAAGGAGACCGCCCTGCAGGTGAGCGGCGGGTCGCTTGCGATGGTGAATGCCAGCGGCACCGGGCCGAGGCTGAACATCACGGCAGACGGTATGTCACCTGTGGAGTTCTCCCCCGGCATGCTCGTCTACACCTCAGACGGGCAGGACGCCACCATCGCCCTGGAGAACGGTGCGGTGATCAGGGCGCAGGCAGGCGGATCGGCGATGATCGCGGAGCCGAGGTGGTTCTTCGATACATCTAGCGGTACGATGGTGATCAACCTTATCGCCCTCAACGGATCGCCGATGTCCGCAACAGGCATGGGGAGTGTCAGGCTGAAACTCAATTCGTCCAGCACCCTCGGGGATGGTAGCCCGAGCGATGGAAAGGTAACAGTCAATATCACAGATCCTATCTTCTCGAAGGCCTGGGAAAACTACCTCACCGGACAGGAACTGGAAATGACCGGTAGCGGCGGCACGTACACAAAGAGCGGTGTAGACCGCCTGATCATCAAAAAATACGAGATCCAGGTGCTCTCAATCTGAGCACCAGAAAAGTATCTTTTTTTAGAGATATCCGTGACCGCGGAGCCAGTCGACCTGCGGCCGGGTGTAGCGGTAGATGATATCGCACTTGTCCGCCTGGAAATCCCAGGGGGTGACGATCAGGATATCGCCCTCGCGGATCCAGACCCTCTTCTTGATCTTGCCCTTGATCCGGCCGACACGCGTCGTGCCGTCATAGCACCTGACTCTGATATGATTTGCGCCGAGCATCAGCTCAGCGTTTGCAAACATCTCTTTGTTTCTCTTGTTCGGGAGACGGACCCGTATGATCTCCCCATCCGGTCCACTATCTTTATCTTTGAAATAACTCAGGGAATCAACTCCATACTTTTCCTGTGTGTTCTGCAACCTTTTCTGCTGAGAGGATATAAGAGTATCTTTCAGGATCTACAAACCGGTTTTTCCGCCCATGAAAGCGGAAAAGCCGGAAAAGCCATTATTCTTCACCTCCATGGCGGTGGCGGTGGTGGATGTCGGGGACATGAGGGTGGTCGTGCCTGACCTCGACATGCGCGTGGAGATGGGAGTGGTACCCGGCCCGGTCCAGGGGGGGCGTTCCCGGCGGGTGCTCGTGGTCGTGGTGGAGGTCGTCGTGCCTGTGACGGTGCTCGTGGACAAGGGCCTCGTGATGGTGGAGATGGGAGTGACGCTCGGTAACGAGGAGATACGCTCCCATCGCCATCACCGGCAGGGCGAGGTAGAACGCCGCGTCCGGCGGGGCGGCGAAGATGACGACCGCCGCTGCAACCCCGAAAAACGGTGCGACCGCAAGGATCGATCCCGTCCGTGCCGTCCCGACACTCCTGAGAGAGAGGAGGAAGAGGACGCTGACAAGACCACCATAGCTGAGGAAACCGACCAGCATGGCGAGGAAGCAGGTGCCCGGTGACGGCAGAGTTTCACCGAGGAGATGGGCGAGGGTCAGGGAGAGAAGACCTGCCCCGAGGCCCTTCACCGCCACGGTCGGGATGGGGTCCTTTGCCGATACATTCCTGCTGAAGTTGTTGTCCATCCCCCAGAAGGTACAGGCAAGGAGGATGCCAAAGGCTGCAAGAGAGAAACCCGCGACGTCCCCGGACTCCCAGGACAGGATGAGGCAGGAGGCAGTGATCAGTCCGAGCGCCGCCCAGGTCCGCTTCCCGACAGCTTCGCCAAAGATGATCGCCGCAATGACCGCGGTCGCCACCGCCTCGAAGTTGAGGAGGAGGGAGGCGGTCGCCGCCGGTGTCGACTGCAGGCTGAGCATCAGGGTGACAGGGGCGAGAAACCCGCCGCAGAGGACGATCCCGATAATCCAGGGGAGATCACTCAACTTGAGAGCCGCTTCCGACCCGTTCCTGTCACGGCCCAGGACCCTGCAGGCAAGGAGATAGGCGGCGACTCCGCTCCCGCTGCCGACATAGAAGAGGCCGGCCAGAGTGACAGGCCCGATGTCACCGAGGAGGACCTTTGCGACAGGGGCGCCGCAGCCGAAGAGCAGGGCGGCAAGGAGGGCATAGAGATAGGGCAGACGTGATGGGGCGACCATAGGGAATAGTATCATCATACATTGTCCGGGAGAGACATATAGATGGCGGGCGATACGGCCACAAAGTGCCAAAAAAGGCCGGATATTCTTCTTCAGGGAGACTCCAACCCTGGCAGGGCGCACCGGCGCCGGGCAGAGTGGGCAACATTATTCACAGGATAACGATCATGGGGAGAGACCGGGAGAGTTACGCGGGGGCGTGACACGTGGACAGGTATGGTGCAGTAATGCTTATCCTCTCGGCAGTATTGATCGCAGGGTGTACACAGTTCTCACCCTGCATCGAAGGGTCGGGAAATGTCGTTTCCGAGACGAGAACGGTCGAACCATTCCATAGCGTGGACCTCGCCACAGTCGGGACAGTCTACCTGACTCAGGATGCGACGGCCTCTCTACAGATCGAGGCCGAGGAGAATATCCTCCCCCTCCTGCGGACGCGAGTCACGGACGGCGTGTTAACAATAGACCACAATGGCCAGTGTTTCAGGACGACACAGCCGATCATCATCAGGCTCACGACAGACGAGGTCAGGCGGGTCTCGGTGAGCGGATCGGGATCTGTCGTCGGAGAAAACGAAATCCTGTCAGAGAACCTGGAAACCGGGGTCAGCGGGTCAGGGGGCATCGACCTCCGGGTGAATGTGACCGACCTTGCATCGGCCATTGTCGGTTCGGGGAGCACAACCCTGCAGGGAACGGCGACAGATCATACGGCGGTCGTCAGCGGGTCGGGGAAAGTCGCGGCATTCGACCTTGAGACCAGAGGATCGACAGTGACGATAGAGGGATCAGGGACAGCCGAAGTCTTTGCAACCGAAGTGCTGGACGTGACCGTCTCGGGCAGCGGGACAGTCACCTACCGGGGCAGCCCGGCACATATCACACAGGAGGTCACGGGGTCAGGAGGTCTGGTTCATGCTGGATAGAGAGTTTGAGTGCAGGGAAGGCGGCAATCCCTCACTTCAGGGCGGATCTCTCCTTCCGCTGCAGAGAAGGACACACCCTGTCTGTCAGGAGGTCGCATGAACATACGAGAATTCATGCATTCAGGATGTCCCCGCCAGGAACGATAAAAAGAATAATATATTGGTATCATCTATTCAGCGCGTGAACTATTGGACAGTTCGATCTCACCGTTAAAAATCACGGAGGAGCAGATACAATGACCAGAAGGGGGGTAAATTGTCATTTTTCCTATTGGAGCGTAATCCCGGCAACCGTTTCCGTCGAAGATCCGAACACAAAAAAAAGATTGGTACGGAGATGGAACCATTCGATCCTTACGGCAACGCACAGGTATCCGTTCCTGGCACCTTTCATGAAGAACATGCCCTATATGTGCCATGGGGTGACACTCGCCCTGACCGGCCCGAGAAGAGCCGGAACAGTCCCATACCAGGACGAGAACCTGAACCTCCAGCCCGGCGAGTGGGTTGAGGTCAGGCCACTTGAAGAGATATCGGCCACACTCGACGAGAATGGGAGGCACAAAGGACTTTTTTTCATGCGCGGCATGGATACATTCTGTGGAAAGAAGTTCAGGGTATTCAAAAGGGTCGAGAGGATCATGCTGGAGACGACAGGCGAGATGAGGAGGATCATGACACCGACCGTCTTCCTTGAAGGGGCCCTCTGTGACGGCACGGCATATGGTGGGTGCGACCGCTCCTGCTTCTGCTACTGGAGGGAGGCCTGGCTGAAAAGAGTGCCGCCCCCATAACACCCTTTTGTTACATTCCATCATTTGAGAGACGATGCCGCCCTGCGTCTTCAGCCCGGATACGCCGGCACGGCGGTGAATCCGGCCAATTTTCAGAGAGAGGATGGATAGGCATATTCATCGAGGCCATCCCAAAACTCTCGTTCATTCTCCCTATCTCTGCATGCAGGGATCGGGAGAAAAGATCATGATTGGGTCGATATCTTCCCGAATTCCATGAAGAATCGTGCGAAACCACCGTCTTCCCCTACCTCTCTGCCGGGGGACTGACGCCCCCGGACCCCCGAAAATAGGATAGGACGGGGGAAGGATAATCCCTGTATATCGAAGAAGACTGCCATCCCCCCCTATCGCAATGATGGGGGTCGGGGGGAGGGAGCGATAGCGACCGTGAGAAAACCGTAGGTTTTCGAGTGGCGAACGCAGGGAGCCAAGAAGACCCATCGGGTCTTCGCTGAAACCCCCCGGACAAGACACCAGAACAGGATTTTTCAGAACCACATACCGATCATTCCATCGACAGGACAGAGGGTATGATCAGTTTTGGGATGACCTCATCGTTAATCAGAAAAATTTTTGACGGACGTTAGGAGCACCGCGTCCGACGGGTCGTGCCGGTGCATACTCGTTCTTCATTCACACATTTCCATTCATTAAGAGGTCTATCTATGGACATCGAACGAGTGACTACTGATATTAAACGAATGTTCCAGGGCGTTCAGATCCTTTTCGTCGCTTTCGGTGCGCTTGTCATCGTCCCCCTTCTCACAGGGCTGGACCCGAATGTCGCACTGTTTACGGGAGGGATCGGAACCCTGCTCTTCCAGGTGGTAACGAGAATGAAGGTGCCGATCTTTCTCGCATCGTCCTTCGCGTTCACCCCTGCGATCAGTTATGGCGGGGCGACATGGGGCATCCCGAGCACCTTCTGTGGCCTTGCTGTGGCAGGTCTTTTTTATGTGGTGTTGAGCGCTGTCATCAGGGTGTTCGGCATAGAGGTGACCACCAGGATCTTCCCGCCGGTCGTGGTCGGCCCGGTGATCTGCATCATCGGTCTGTCTCTGGCGCCGGTGGCGGTCAGCATGGTGCTCGGCATGGACGGGGGCGTCCAGGTGGTGCCTGTCGAGACAGCCCTCATCCTTGCAGGGGCATCTCTCCTGACGACGCTCGTGGTCTTTACCTTCGGGAAGGGCTGGTGAGGGTACCCGCGGACGGGACATTGATCGGAGACCGTTTCCACCCATCGTCCAGCGCGTCTGTCACCACCTCCTTCAGGACGGCGACCCCCCATACACCGCCGTTCAGGGGATCCAGAAAATCACCCAGGTGGGCCACGATCTCATGCTTCCGTTTGCGCTACAGTACACTCCCGGTGAAGAGTATATTAGTATATTTTTCGGCTTTGGAAAAATCCTCCTCCGTCGGTTGATAGTGCGTGCCGATCCTCTGCCTTCCCCTTCCCATTCGCCGGGGGAATTTTGCCCCCGGACCCCCGCGCGAGGATTGGTCCCGGAAAGAAAAGGTCGGAGTCCTGGAGGAGGAGGCCATCCCTGCCCCTATCGTAATGGCAGGGGGTATGGGGGGCGGCAGCCCCCCTGGACCAGGCACTTCTGAACAGGATTTTTTTCCCCTATCACTTCAGGAAGTACTTTCACGCAAGGGTTTCTACAGAGTATATTTTTTGTCTTTTTCTGTCCCGGCAAGCCTGATTCCGATACGGTTCCCGGATCCTCAGGGACTGCCAGGTCGGAGGGGAGCGAAGAGAACAGAGGGCATTCATATCAGCTGCCGACCAAGAGATCCAGAGGCCTATGAGCGAGGGACTAAAACAGGCAGTACGGGAGAGGTGCACGACGATGGAGATCCCCCTTGTGGGGGTGGCAGATGTCGGGCGGTGGGAGAACCCACCTTTTCAGCCCTGGATGTCAGAGGCCTTTTACCCGCAATCGATCTTTCCGGAGGCCAGGTCGGTGATCGTGATCGGCCTGCCCGTCCCCCTGCCTGTCATCGAGACCGCACCGTCGATCTGGTACAGGGAACTCTACCGGACAATGAACACCCTCCTCGACCAGTACACCTACCGGATCGCCACATACCTCACCGAACAGGGGTATCCGTCCGTCTTTATGCCGCGAGACGGTTACACGGGCATCGACGTGCTCCTCGAAAAGCCGGTCGCCTTCTTCTCCCACCGCCACGCCGCCTTCCTCGCGGGGCTCGGGACCTTCGGAGTGAACAACATGCTCCTGACCCAGGACTACGGGCCGCGGGTGCGCTTTGGATCTGTCCTCACCGCCGCCGAACTCCCGCCCGATCCTCTCATGGAGGAGGATCTCTGCACCCGCTGCATGGCCTGCGTGCGGATGTGCCCTGCCTCGGCCCTCCGCGAGGAGGGATACCCCGCCGGCCTCACCGACAAAAGGGCCTGTGCTGAAAACAGCGCCATACTTGAAAAACGCGGTCTCGCTCCCTGCGGCATCTGCGTCGGCGTCTGCCCGATAGGGAAGGACCGCACCCTCTATGGCAGGAAGAATATCGGCATCTACCGCGACCCTGCCCTGCGGCCTGACCTCTGTCGGGCATGGGCGCATGTGCGGTCGTACGGGACGAAGTGACAGACGCGAATGCCTCCGATAAAAACAGATGCGAGAGGCCGGAATCGAACCGACGAACCCCTGCGGGAAGTGATCTTGAGTCACTCGCCGTTGGCCACTTGGCTACTCTCGCACGGTGCAGATGATTTTTCGCTCGGCATCCTTGAATATCTATCGCCGGTTGGGTACGGGAAGATGGAAAGGAGAGAAAGAAAAATGAAGGGACAAGATACTCTTCAGAGAACTGTTAAGCCTCCACACCGAGGACCTTCAGGGGGTTGACACCGGCACACGCAAGCGCGGCAAAGTCGTTCGGGTCCTCGCACCTGAACTCCCGGATTGTCGTCACCATCTCTTCAGGCCGGTCCCGATAGGTGATCAATTCCAGGTCCATCACGAGCTTTGCCAGTGCCGGGTCCCCCTTCCAGTCGGCGGTGCCGGTCAGTTCATTACTCCGGCTCCAGTTATAGCCCACCACAAGGCCGTCACCGGTGTTGGTCGTCGTGTCCCAGCGGACATAGATCCCGGCAACATCGGTTCCGCCTGTGCTCTTCTTCAACGCTTCCTTCTCGGCTGCGCTCAGGTCCTTGACGAAGAGACTCTTCTTGCCCGGGGTGGCGTCCCAGATCACCGGAAAAAGGTCGTCCTTGCACCAGACAGGACAGGCAATGACTTTGTAACTCTGGGAAGGGCTTTCGATAGGCAGGCGTTCTTCCACGTACCGGGAGATCAGGTATCCGCTGCTCACGCCGGGACAGAGGTGATTGTGGAATGAGGCCGCCCTCAGGAAGTCGTAAGGGGTGCCGGGTTCGGCCCACATATTGGCGATCGTGATGAGACTGAACTCATTGCCGCCAAAGACCTTCTTACCCAGCATTCCTGTCCATGCGCTCTGGTTCGCAAGGAGGTATTCGGCATCTATCCGTTCCTTCGCGATGATGCCGAAGACTCTGTCGGGGGGAAGCGCCTTGATCTCTTCAGGGGATTTTTCCACTGCTTCGGGCTTCACCTGAAGGAAGACTGCTTCACCAGTGTCCTTCCTGTAGAAGAAGAACCACAGGGGGGAGAACTTGCTCCTCTGCGGCATCAGGAGGTTGCCGTCGCCGATACTACAGCCGCTGACAGTGGTCACGCCCTTCAAGCACCGTTCGGTGGTCTGGTTTCCGAACATGACGGCACCGGCATCGGTCATGGCCAGCATGTTTTCATTGCCCTGCGCGGAGGTAAGGTGGTCCATCGCTACCGCTGCGGCCCGGGAACCGATCGCGTCCATCGTCGCATCCCCGGCAAACACTGTACCAGGAACAAGTCCGACAATGAGAGTAATTAAGAGAATATATCTGACATTTGACACAGAAATCACCTGATCGGGACCGATCACGGCCTGAAAAGACAGACCGGGATGATCGGAGCAATGATACGAATTTTTACAAAAAGGGATTATAAGTATTACGAGATAAACATAACGTATTATTTCCAGAGAGGGGGAACGAGCCGTCCTGTCCTTGCCATGTATGCCCTGTACTCCTCCCCGAAGTGGTCGAGCATCATCGCCTCCTCCCGCGGCATCCGGCGGAGGGCGAGGGGGAACGACGGCGACGAGCATCGTCCACCCGGCCATGACATTCCAGAGGAGGAGAGGAAGGGCGAGCGCCCAGAGGAGGTGCGCCAGGTACATCGGGTGGCGGATACGCCTGTAGACCCCGCCGGTGACGAGCCTCTGCCCACCGGCGACGGCCACGACCGGCGACACGTTCTCCCCAGGTCGGCGTGAGAACGCCAGAAGAGGAGGAGGGCGGCGGCAAAGATGGTGATGCCGGCGGTTTCGGGGAGGCGGTAGTCGGCAAATGAGAGGAGAGGTGTGAAGGCGTACAGAAGGGGGAAGACAAGGAGGCCGAGGCCTCCAAGATAGCACGCCGTCCAGACCGACCTCCCGGTCATCCTGCACACACCCCGACCATCGTCGCACCGGCATCATGCAGGGCCGGGGTATAACCCTTCCGCACCCGAGTCTTCAGGCCACCGGCACAAAGATCTCAGTGAGGATCTCCGCTTCGGGAACCTCACGCGGGTCGTTCAGGTAGACCTCCCGAATAGGGCCGGTGATCTCCAGCCCATTTTCGGCAAGCCATGCAAAGAGTCTCTCATAGGTCGGCCCGCACTCCTGGTACGGTCCCCTGTGGACGACACGCGCCATCCTGCCTCCCGGAAGCTCGTAGCAGGCGATGCCGCCAGCGGGGGCAAGTCGTTCCGTAACAGGCACGGTGATCTCGATATCGGCGGCACCTTCGAGATCGGCCTTCACCGCCTCCTCTTCGCTCGTCTCATGCATGACAAAGATCGGGCAACCCGGGGATGCGGCGCCCCGCGAGAGGACATATTCGTACACAGTCCTGATCATGTCGGGAATCTCTTCGTACTTCCCGCGTTTCCGTATGCCGACAACATGCAGTGGTTCGACATTGACAAGAGTGATCTCTTCCATGGTCTTCGCGCGGAAAAAGGAGGAGGAGAGAGATAAACATGTGCCGCAGGGGACGAAGGTGCGGCCCTTAGACGGCGGGGAATCCGCTAAAAGGATCTCTAAATTCTTCAGGTACCATCCCCGACGGGCACCTGCACCCGCAAACTCATAATTCCTTCAGAATCTCTTCCAGGATCTCCCCCGCATCCCGAACATAGAGGGTGCACCGCACGGAAAAGACTCCGGCCTCCCTGGCCGCGTCAAGGCTCCGGGGACCCGAGAGGTCGTACCCCAGAAGCGGTACAGTCCACCGAACCGTGACGGTCGGCAGAACGGCGGAAAAACTCCCGCGCCAGCGCGTAGCATCGCTCCTTCCCCTCCCTGTCCCCGGCACGGCGGTGCCGATGGCCAGGCCGAGGACGAGGACGGCGCCACTCACCGCCTCGCAGGCCCTGTCCGTGTGGGCGAACCGCCGCCGAACCCGCACACCAGTTTCCTGACCACGGCCTCGTCCAGGCCGAACTCATCGGCAAACGCCCCGGCGACCGCCTGGGCACAGTTCAGGCCGCCGGAAAATGCCTGTATGGCCCGATCGGATCGATCTAGACATGATTCTTATTTCCGCCCGGCGGATGCCTGCCTGTATTCTGCCATCAAGGCATCGGCGTAGGCGTCGGTCTTCTTTGTGGGGACATAGTTGAAGGCCTTCACCCTCGTCAGGAGTTCTTCCCTGACCTGGCCCTCGTCTGCGAGGTGAAGGTCGAGGACATCGCAGAGGATCCGGTCGAGTTGATCGATCCCGGTCGCCTTGCCGTCGACCAGGACCGTCCTGATCTCCGGGCCCTCGGGCACGACGCCGCCGCAGATGGTGCAGTATCTCCCTTCGTCCGGCATCTCTCTCACTCCCGGATCATGGTCAGCATCATCTTGAACCGCGTCACCGCGGAGAGGGCATGGGGGGCGTTCGCCGGGAAGATGATCGTATCTCCCTCCTTCATCAGGTGGGTCTCGCCCGCGAGCCAGACCTCGCACTCTCCGTCGAGGATCGTCACCACCGCGTCATACGGCGCTGTGTGCTCGGAAAGGCCCTCGTCCTCGTCGAAGGAGAAGAGGGTGATGCTCCCTGCCGGCCTGTTGACGAGCATCCGACTTGCCACTGTCCCGTCCTGGTACTCGACGAGGTCCTTGAGGCGGAGAGCCTTTCCTTTCAGTTCAGCACGTTTTTCGTCGCCCACAGTCATATCAGGCACTTTCACGCATGCAGATAAAATACTGCCGTCACCGGCCAGATGACAGGGCCGTCAAAACTCTCTCTCGAAGATCAGGTAGTTCGACTCATCCATCCCGAGGTGCCGGTAGGTCTCCTGAGCCCGCAGGTTTTCCGCATCGACGTACAGGCGGAGGCCGACCACGCCGGATAGTTCCCGCGCCTCCCTCTCGATCTCCCGGAAGATCCCGGTGAATATCCCCTGCCGCCTGACGTCGGGATGGACATAGACGCTCTGGACCCACCAGAAAGAGCCGTTCCGCCAGTCGCTCCATTCATACGTGATCATTGCCTGCCCGACGACACGGCCCCCCATCTCGGCAACGAGGTAGAAGCCCTTTGCCGGGTCGGCGAGCAGCGCCTCGACGCCCGCCCCTACTGTCGCCGGGTCGAGGGCCTTCCCTTCGGTCCCCTCTGCCATGGCAATATTGTATGCGGCAATGATGCCGGCATCGGCCATGACCGCCCTGCGGAGGCTGGCGCCAGCCATTTCTCCGTCCACCATGCCCACGCGTGGGGCGTAGCAGGGGAAGGCCCTTTCCGCTACCCTGCCGGCGGCTGTTCGCACTTCGCCGGGTTTGCGAAGATCGCCTTCCCCTCGGGGTCGACCTCATAGTCGCCCGGGTGTTCGACGAGGTCGAGGACATTGATCTCCATGGCGATGAGATCATCATAGGGGAATCCCACAGTCTGGGAGACGCCGCCCCGCCTGTACTCGACGAGAACGCCGTTCGCCATCTTCTTTGCGCCGGTGATCTCTTCCATGGCCCATCTCATGCGGCCGCGGCATATCAATTCTTTGGAGGGAAAGAAAAAGGGGAATTCAGTCGGCCCGCACGACCGGGTACTGCACCTCGGTCCTGAGCTCTTCAGGCGGGACCTCGTGCGGGCTGTTATAGTAGAGTTCACGGTCTGGCCCACGGAGGGCGAGGCTGTGCGCCCCGGCGTACTCCAGGATCCTGCCGTAGGCCAGGTTGAGACTGTAATACGGCCCTGTGGAGAGGACGGAAACGACCTGAACCGGCGGGAGAGTTTTCACTTCCGCCTCTTCACCGACGCTGACCCGGCCGGCGACCGGGACCGCAACCTCGATGTCGGCGTCGGTCTCCCTGTACTCCCCGTCGTGACAGAGCATCATCACCGGCCCGGTGATCCGCACACCGTTCCGCCGGTTTTCCGGGCTGAACACGGCGGCCATCAGTTCCTCGATGAGCCGGTGACAGACGTCCTCATAACTCCCTCTCTCCCGCGTGCTGATCACCCGCATTGCAGGAATCTCCTTGATGACTGGTTCGGACAGCGACATTGCAAACAACTCCTGAAGGGAGGGCCTGGCACGCAGGACCTCCTCGACCTTTGTGAGGTGCGCCATCTCCTGCCGCACCGCGGCAAGGCGCCTCTCCACCACGTCCACGCCGTCGTCGCCATCGAGGACCGCCCGCATCTCTTCGAGAGAGAAGCCGAGTCTGGAAAGGGTCCTGATCCGCACCGCCGTCTCAAGTTGGCCGATAGTGTAGTTGCGGTAACCGGTGATCGGGTCCTTTGCCCCGGGCACCAGGATGCCCTTCCTGTCGTAGAGGCGGAGGGCCTTCTGGGTGAGGTACACGGTCCTTGAGAATGTCCCGATGGGGATCTGGTCGATGGTCATGGTGTTACCTCAGATTGGGCGGCCGTCTGTCATCATATGCCGCAGTCTGCCCCGGGGAAGGATCAGGGCGGCGCCGCCGCTCCCGCGTATCGTCGGCACGGCAGAAGAAGAACGGATCGTTACAGGCCCGGGCACGGCTACCGGCAGAGGACACCAGAGAAGAGGGGGCATCAATGAGAATGGATGGGATCGCTGAGATTTGAACTCAGGTCAGAGCGTCCCGAACGCCCTAGGATGGACCAGGCTACCCTACGATCCCCTATCCTCCCCGCGGTGCAGGACACATCCATACACCTCAAAGAGTGCATCATAGGTGTGTGCTCACAGTATTTGAGGGATTCTGTTCGTGAGTGGGGAGAGGGCCCGGTCTGGCCGGGATCAGGAGGGATTCAGGTCGGGAAGAGAGGCCCCGCACCCCTCTGCCAGGAGTGGGTGCAGGCGTGCGGGAGCGTCAGGGTGCCAGTGAGAAAACCCAATGGGGATCAAAATTCGATGGCCGGGGGGTCGCGCGGGGCATATCACTATCTATCAATTTGTCACATATTGATAGATAATGATATCAAGGATCATGGAAAATGATCATGATAGCAGGAGGAACGGCCCATGAAGATACTGCAGATGCCCACCTATACAGACGAGGACGAGCATAAAGCCTGGGAGATGGCCAGGGATCTGGCCGTGATCGACGCGGTCTTCGCCTGCAACAAAAAATACCTCCACTGGGAGGAGATAAAATACAGGACACTACCAGCAGACCCGAAATATATCTGGATCCTGATGAAGGCTTTCAGAGAGAACGGAGCACGCCATTTCACATTCGGGCCGTGTCATTTCCGCTTTATCCTTGACGACGAGTGCTGGAAAAAACTTCATGTACTGGATAAAACAGCCGGAGGAAACCTTGCAAGTATGCTCGACTCGGCAGGGGGGGAGAAGGAGCGCTACATTGTCAATTCCCTGATGGAAGAGGCGATCGCCTCAAGCCAGATCGAAGGGGCGGCGACGACCAGAGTCGTGGCAAAACAGATGCTTCAGGAGCAGAGAAAACCGAAAAGCCGCGGCGAACTGATGATCCTGAACAACTACCTGACGATGAAGGAGGTCTCCAGGGTCAGGGGCGAGGATCTCTCACCGGCACGGGTCAGGAAACTCCATGCGATGATCACCCGCGGCACGCTCGACGATCCTGCCTATGAGGGACATTTCAGGGAGAACGACGAAATACGAGTCGTCGACTCCAGCGGGACCGTCCTCCATATCCCGCCCCCTCACGAAGAGATCGAAGGCCTCGTCGAAGAACTCTGCGCCTTCGCAAACAACGACGGGGAGGAGTTCATCCACCCGGTGGTCAGGGGGATCATTCTCCACTTCCTGATAGGGTACATCCACCCCTTCAACGACGGGAACGGGCGGTGTGCACGGACCGTCTTTTACGGGTACGTGCTGAAGCAGGACTACTGGCTCTTCGAGTACATGGCAATCTCACGGGCAATCAAGGATAGCAGAGGGCAGTACAAGAGGGCCTACCTGTACACGGAGACGGACGGGAATGACCTGACATATTTCATCAGGTACAACCTCGACGTAATCGAAAAGGCCATCGAAGAGGTCAGGGCCTATATCCGGGAGAAACAGGAGGAGCAGGCCAGTGCACTCAGGGTAATCGAGCATGCCGGGAACATGAACCTCAGGCAGGTGGATATACTGAAGATGATGATGAAGCATCCCGAAAGGCCGGTGACCATCAAGGAGGTGAGGGAGACCTTCCGGGTCGCCTATGGGACGGCGAGGAGCGACCTTTTGCGTCTGGTCGAACAGGGATATGTGGAGAAGAGGATGATGGGAAAGGAGTTTGTATTTCTGTACAGGGGAACAGGCCCCTCTGGATGAGATCCGCGGCCAGGATTCGCACCCTATCCACATTTTTGTATCCGATGAGGCCCCCGCGATGAGAGGGGAAAAGAGAAAATAATCGCCTCACATAAAATCCGCGAGCCCCAGCTGTTTCTCTTTCTCCTCCCCGAAGGTCGAGAGGATCGCCTTGTCCAGCACCTCGACACGCTGCTTCGTGTACTCGGAGATGGCGTACTTCTCGCACATCCTCCGGGACATTTCGAGGTACTTCTTCACCGAGGCCTCGTGGACAGTCGGGTTCACCTTGCCGCCGCACTTCGGGCACTTGCCGGCAAGGGGCATGCGGCGGTACTTGGTGGTACACTTCGTGCACCGCACTGTCTGGGAGGCGAAGGCCCGGAGATTGCCCATCAGGTCGCGGATGAAGTGGGTGTTCAGGACGCGCTCGGCTACGTCATCGACGTCCACAGCCCGGATCTTGTCACCGAGTTCGAGTTCGGCCTCCATCTTGTCAAACATCGTGCCGAGGACGGTGTAGGTCGACTCCAGAGGCCCCGCGGAGATGTCCGAGGTGTCGTGAGTGAAGCGGAAACCTTCGTACTGGGAGGGTTTGCCCAGGCGGAGGTCCACGTGGTCGATCAGTTTCTCAAGCTCCTTCGGCGGGGCAAAGCGCTGCGCCGCCTCATAGAGTTCGAGGGGGTAGTGGTCGACGACATCGACGTTGTGACTCTCCTTGTCCACCTCTTTGGGGTCGAGGCGGGAGGTGAGGACAAGGGGGGCGTCCATCGAGCCGCCTCGGGTCTCGGGGAGGAAGGAGCGGGAGAAGTTGATGAGCCCGTCCAGGAGGAGCATCACGCAGTCCTCGTCACCGTCGCACTGGCCACAGAAGATCCCGTTTGCGGCGAGGGTGTGGTCGTCGGCAACGGTGAGGCAGTAGACCGCCTCGTCAGGGCACCTGATAGGGGTCACCGCCGAGATCGTGTCCGCGATCACCCGGCCCCCCTCCGCCACCGGCACGCGGTCGCCGACACGCACCTCCATCGCCATGATCTTCCGGAGGTAGTCAGTCTCCCAGACGAGCATCGTGTGGTCGGGTGTCACCTCCAGGGCCCTGCCGCGGGCGGTCTCGATCCTGAGCAGGTGGTCGGGCGCCCGGTGGACAGAGACGGCGGTCACCCGGCGGAGACGGACCTCGCCCCGCGTGTCCACGGCCTGCACGGCAGAAGGACATTTCGGTTCTGACCAGTGGGTGCCGGCATGGTCCAGGTCTGGCCGCGAGATGTCGAAGTTTTCGAGGACAAACTGCCTGACCGGCATCTCCTGCCACCGCCCGTCCGCAAGCACCCGGATCAGGGTGTCGCCTGCAAAGCAGTTCCGCCTTTTTGCCGCGTGGAAGAAGGGGTGACCATAGCCGACGCTCGCCTTCGTGAACCCGATCAGGCGGCAGAGCACCCCGGCCGAGGTGTGGGGGGCAAGCCCGATGAGCATCTGGCCGATGAGGTCTGCGGGCTTCTCCGCGTTGTAGAATCGGGGCAGACCGTAGAACTTCTCCAGCAGGTCGTCCATGTACCGGGAGACCTTCAGGAGCCAGTCGCCGCAGAGGGCCGAGACCATGATGTCCTGGCAGCGCAGTTCCAGCACCTGGTCGGGGGAGACGAGTTCCTCGCCATTGTAGTCCAGAGTATAGCCAATCTCCCGCAACTTTTCAACCGTGGCGCCGACCTCGCGCGGGCGGAAATGGGTCACCGGCAGGTCGATCATGTCGTACCTGACCGTCCCGTCCTTGAAGACGTACAGGTCGTGGGTGGCCCGGATCAGCCCCTTCTCCATAGGCTCGATCGTCCGGTCGCGCGAGATCATGCCCTTCACGCCCTTCACGAGTTTGAGGCTGTTCTCCCGCATCTGGAGGTGGGCGCATGCGGTGGCGTACTCGTCCCTGATCTTCAGGTCCAGTTCCTGGAGGCAGACCGTCGGCCCGCCGCACTGGGGACAGACGGCACCGGCGACTTCCCTGTTGCAACGAGGGCAGCGATAGACGGGGTTCGTATGGGTGCCGCAGGCATCGCACCTGTTCTTGAAGGTCACCGCACCGCACTGCGGGCAGCGCCTCTCCCCGACCTCGGCTTTGATGGTGCCGCCGTCTGCATTGCTCCGCGCCTTATAGGCCCCGGCCTCCAGGATAGACCGCCGGGAACCGCCGTTCTCGCCGACAGGGAAGAGAACATGGGGTGCAGGTTTCATCTCCCTGGGCTTCGACTTGCCGGGCCTGCCCATCCGTCCGCCTATCCGCGTCCCGGCCTTCGACCGGATCGTGAAGCCGGAGAGATGGGAAACGAGGGGGAGGGACGGGCCCGCGGGGGCGTCCTCCCATGCCGGGCGCATCTTCAGGTCGAGGCCCAGGCCCAGGCAGGCAAGGAGGACAAGGTAGGTCGGCAGGACCACCTCGTCGCCCTCCACTGTCTGGGGGATGAGGAGGATCTCAAGGGTGTGCTTGATCGCGGGGTCGTTCTTCACCCTGAGGACGCCGTCCGCAATCCTGCCCCTGGCAGAGACATGCTCCGCGAGGGCCCTGACCTCCGCGGGGTCGAGGTCGTCCCAGATCCAGGTGTACGCCGGGTGGAGGGGCACGCCCGAGAGGGCCATCTCGATCGCCTCCATCTCATTCTCCGGCGTCTTCGTGCCGCCCTCCAGCCGCCACCATTCCTCGCAATAGGCAGAGGGAATGAGAGGATGGTTGTTCTCCAGGAACTCGCCGTAACTGATCAGGATCTCGCCGATGTCCAGGATACGGGTGATCTCGCGAGGGGCGATCTTTTTTGCCTCCACGGCGTCATCGATGCGTTTCACCTCGCCCGAGGCAAGGAGAACGGTCGGGCCCTCGATCGTATCCACAGGCACGACGCCCGCGGCCTTTCCCGGCCTTTCGGTCTTCATCTGGGTGCCGACCGCGAGATAGTCGCCGAGGATATGGAGGGTCGCCGGGTTGAAGCCTGCGGCCGCAAAGCCGGTGTTCCTGGACCGGCCGTACCGCAGGCGGAATCCCCCTGCCCTCATCGGGTACGAAAAGACAGGGCGGCCGCCGATGAGGTCGCGGATGTACTTGTCCTTCGGGTGGACGCCGGGTTCCTCTTCCTCATCGGACGACTTCGAGGCGGCGCCGTCGATGATCTGCTGGATCCAGTCCCAGCCCTCCATCTTCATCTTCTTGACGTTCTTCATCACCTTCGGGGCCTTCAGGGCCAGTCCCTCGGCGACCACCAGGCACATGCCGCCCCGCACCGTGTTCGTCTCCACCCTCTCCAGGTTCCGGTGGCCGGAGACCTCCTCTCTCTCCGTCGGCTCGCCGTCGATGCAGACCGGGCAGTTCTCGATGATCAGCCTGATCTCGGCCTCGCTCGGCATGTACTGCATCGACTGGATGTTGTTGTACTGCTGGAGTTCCTCGACGTACCTGTCCACCTCCTCGGGCCTGGGCCTGTACCGGTCGATCCCGATCCCCCGGCGGACATAGTCGCCGACGAGCACGGAGAGGGCCTGCGCCGTGCCGCCTGCAGAGCGGATAGGCCCGGCATAATAGATCTTCAGGTACTCGGTGCCGTCGTCGTTCTTGCCGATCCCGACCTTCGCGATCCCCTCGGTCGGCGCCGCCACCACGCCCTCGGTCAGGAGACCCATCGACGTCCTGATGGCGTGGTCGGCGATCTCCTCGCGTGTCGTCTCCCCGAACATTTTGGCCACGAAGTCGTCGCCTATCTTGAGGGCGGCCTCTTCCCGGGACATCCCGGCTTCAAGGTCCCGGATCCTCTGGGCAACGCCCTTGATCCCGATCAGGGCCTCGACACGGTCGCCGATGTCGTTCGCCCGCGGGATCTCGACCTCGGTGGTGGGGTCGTACCCCTCTGCACGCGCCGCCTCCGCGACTGCCAGGGCCGCGTTGAGGTTCGCCTCGAGTCTTTTGAAGTACTCAGCCATTGCCGGGGAGACCGCAACCATGAGGATACAATGGGCGGGGGGAGACATAGAGGTTTGCCCGGCCGGTTAAATGGGCGAATTATGGACTTTAAAGCTCCCAGAACCTTTTTTCAGCCCCACCTCCAGGATCTCTCTCGCTGCCTCCCGCACGTCGGGGTCGGCATCGGAAAGGGCGGCGACAAGGGCGTCCGTCCCCTGCCTGTCCCCTTCCTCCGCCAGGACCATCGCCGCTCCGATCCGCACCCACCTGTTCTTCCGGGAGAGGGCCGAGGAGAGGGCCGGGGCCGCCGCCGTCCCCATCTCCCTGAGGGCCGACACCGCACGGAACCAGCGCCCCTTTGTCCGCAGGGCGTCGATGAGGGAAGTGACCGCAGGTTCCCCGATCGCCGTCAGGGCCGCGGTCGCCACCCCGCAGACCTCTTCGTCCCTGTCATCGAGGGCCATGACAAGGGGGCCGACCGCGGCCTCCCCGCCAATGGCGCCGAGGGCCTCGACCGCCTTCCAGCGGACGGCCGGGTCGGTGTCAGAGACGAGAGGGGAGAGGGCCGGGATACTGTCGGGAGACCCGATCTTTCCGAGGGCGAGGGCCGCCGCCCACCGCACTCCGGCGTCCCGGTGTCCTGCCGCGGCTGCAAGCGATGGCAGGGCCGGGACCCCCAACGCTGCAAGGGCAAGGGCGGCCCGGGTCCGCACGTACCTGTCTCCGTCCTCGAGAGCGCGAGCAAGGGGTTCGACTGCCGCGGGATCCCCGATGTCACCGAGAGTAACCGCAGCGCCCCAGCGGAGGTCGATGTCGTCGGAACCGAGGAGGCGCGTGAGGACAGGGAGGGCCGGGTTGCCGATGGCGCCGAGGGCTTCGAGCGCCATCCAGCGGACACCGGGATCAGGGTCGGAGAGGGCTTTTTCCAGGGCAGGGACAGCCGCGGGGTCGCCGGTCCGCCCGAGGGAGACCGCAGCCCCATACCGCCTCTCAGGACTCCGACTCCTGAGGAGAGGGGCAAGGTCGCGGGCGCCGCCCTCAGGTGCCGGGACAGGCGCCGCGGCCATTACGGCAATGAGGGCGGCGAGAAGACCGACGGCAAGGAATATCCCGGCCCGCAGGACGGCAGCAGGCGCAAAAGACCAGACCAGGACGTGCACGAGAGCAAGGGCGCCCGCGACAGGGACGGAGACACGCCCGTACCAGAGGGCTGCAAGCACGATAGGGAGATAGAAGAGGTGGGGGTACACGGCACCGGCTACCGGGTCTGCATGGAGAATGCCGTCGAGGGCAAATGACCCGGCACATGCCAGGGCAAGAAGGACAGGGCGTATCCCGGTGATCTCTGTCATCACACCGGAGTCGCCTGCAGGACGTAAAAAATTATGTGGCCTTCCCGGCATCGAGGGAACTGACCAGGTCGTTGATCCCTTCCTCCCCCATTTTCCAGAGGGTGAGGCGGGCGCAGGACCGCTGCACCTCGCCACCCTCGCCGGCAAGCCGCTTCAGCGGCCCCCGCGCCGGTTCACCGATCCGGCAGAGGGCGAGGGCGATAAAGCCGCGGAGTTCGCGGTCTTCGCTTGAAAATGCCTCGATGAGAGGCTCTACCGCAGTCTCACCCATCGAACCGAGGGCCGCCGCCGCGTAGCGCCTGAACTGCGTGTCCTGCTCCACGATCATCGTGAGGATCAGGGGCCTGATCGCGGGTGCGCCGATCCTGGCGAGGACCCGACCGGCGTACCAGCGGGCGTCGGCGTCCTCATCGATCAGCACCTCGATCAGGGGGAGGACCGCATCCTCCCCGATCGCCACAAGGCGTTCCTCTGCTTCGTGCTTTTTATCGAGATCCTGCGAAGAAAGCGCCAGGATCAGATCTGTCATCTCGTCTGCCATCATGCACCTCAGGTATGCTCGTCAGGGCCGGCCCGCGGCCGACCTTCGCCCGACCTCAGCGCGACCCGTCCCTGCAACTCGTTCTGGAACCAGATCACCTGCTGCGGGAAGGGCATCTCGATGCCGTTCTTCGAGAGTTCCTCCTTGATCTTCCAGAGGAGATCGGTCCTGACGTCCCACCACTCGGTGGCCGGCGCCCAGATACGCACCTTGATATTCACCGAACTGTCGGCGAGTTCGTCGACATAGATGGAGGGCGACGGGTCTTTCAGGGCGAAGGGATGACTCCAGACGACCTCCCTGATGATGCGGATCGCCTCGTTCGCGTCGTCGTCGTACGGGATCCCGATGACGTACTCGAACCGCCGCGCCTCGTGGGCCACATAATTTGTGATCTCGGAGGTGAAGACCTTTTCATTCGGGATCCGCACATAGACGCCGTCATAGGTCTTCACGATCGTCGAGAAGATGTTGATGTCGGTGATGTTCCCGCTCACGTTCCCGATATTGATGTTGTCACCGATGGTGATCGGCCGCTCGATAAGGAGGAAGAGACCCGATATGAGGTTCCCGAGCACGCTCTGGCTGGCGATACCGATGACGATCGAGGCGAACCCGCCGGCCACGAGGAGGCCGCCGAGATTGATATTGAAGAAGGGGACGATGATCAGGACGGTGATAATGAGCACCGAGTAGTTGACGGCCTTGAGAAGGAGGTCGAGCTGGCTCAGCTTGATCTTGTCGGTGAGGGTCTTCCTGAGGTAGAGGGTCACCGCCTTTGCCAGCGTCGCCGCAACAAGGATGACGAGGACGATGTAGACGAGGTGTCCCCAGGTGAGGGAGGGGTAGAAGAAGATGGGGTCGTCAAGGCCGAAGTCGAACACTGCTCACAGCCCCCTGTCCATCAGGAAACGCTGGCGCTCGACCCCTGCAAGTCCCCGCACCGCGAAGAGTTCGACCGCCTTCTTCTGCCCCTCGCGGGCAGACCGGTCGTAAAAACCGGTCTCCGCCACCATCGTGCTGAGGACACGCATCCACGCCTGTACGGAAACAAGGTCGCCATAGTAGATCTTCATGCCGAAACCGTCCAGGACGACCTTCGAGACTTCGACCCATTCCCGCGTCGTATTGGAGATCTCAAGGGATAAGAGACCTTCTTTCAGGGGGTCGAGATCAGGAGGGGAAGAGCGGGCGGTGCTCGGCCACCACCGCGCGATCACCCCCTTCTCCGACGACCCGTACAGGGTGTATTTCTGTTTGTTCCAGGAGAAAATATCCAGGAGTTCGAGATTTCCCCGGCCGGCGACAAAAACGCCGATCTCGACAGGGAAGGTGAGGTAAATAGTCTGCTCGGCGCCCGGTTCTATCGAGAGGGGTTCGAATTCAACCAGAAGACTCCGGCAGACCTCCTTGGGGAGGTTGAGGGGCTCGACCGGGTTGATGATCAGCCGACCGCCCGAGGAAAGGATGGTCCGCGTCTTCGTCTGCCCGTTCAGGGTGCGGCGGTAGAGATACTTCCCATCCTCCGGCTCGATCGAGAGATCGAGGCCGTCCTTCTCGTACCTGAAGGAAAGGTCGTAGGTGCCGTACACGGTAAATGTCTCGGGCATGCGGTATTAAGGGTATCTAAGGGGTACGGTCGATCCCTCTATATAGCGGGGGAGAGAATCGCGGTGCAATGGCAGACTCTTCTGCCCCCTGGCATGCCCGCGATCAGGCCGAGGCCCTCCTGACCCTCGGGTCGTGCGATGGGGGTCTGTCCCCGGCAGAGGCAGGTGCACGGCTGGAACGCTACGGCGAGAACCGCCTCGACAGAGAGGAGGGGCCGGGGCCGGCGGCGATCGTCCTCCGCCAGTTCAGGAGCACACTCGTTGCCATCCTCATCGCCGCCGCCGTCTTCTCCCTCATTATCGGCGAGACTGTCGATGCCGTCGCAATCCTGATCATCGTCCTCATGAACGCCGCCTTCGGCGCGGTCCAGGAGTGGCAGGCAGAGAAGGCGATGGAAGCGCTCAGGCGGATGCTCGGTCTGCAGGCCGTCGTCGTGAGGGGCGGGAGGGAGACCGGGATCGATGCGGCGGCGGTCGTGCCCGGGGACATCGTCGTCCTCGATACAGGGATGAAGGTGCCGGCCGATCTCCGCCTCATCTCAGCGACAAGTCTCCAGGTTGACGAGGCGCCGCTCACCGGCGAGTCGGTGCCGGTGGGCAAGGCCACCCATCCCCTCCCGGAGGAGACACCCCTGATGGAACGGGCGAACATGGCCTATATGGGGACAGCGGTCGTGAACGGGCGGGGAAGGGGAGTCGCCGTCGCCACCGGGATGGCGACCGAGTTCGGGCGGATCGCAGGGCTTTCCCGCGCGGTCAGGGATATCGAGACCCCTCTTGCCCGGCGGCTCGCCGTCCTCTCGACACGTATCGGTCAGATCGCACTTGTCGTCGCTGCGGCAGTCGTACTCGCCGGCCTCCTCCAGGGGCGCGGGGCCTACGAGGTCGTCCTGACCGGGGTGTCCCTGGCCGTCGCCGTGATCCCTGAGGGTCTGCCCGCGGTGGTGACTCTCACCCTGGCGATCGGGGTGCGGGCGATGCTCGGGAGAAACTGCCTCATCCGTCACCTGCCGGCTTCGGAGACCCTCGGGGCGGTCTCGGTGATCGGCACGGACAAGACCGGCACTCTCACGAAGAACGAGATGACGGTGACAGCGATCGCCCTGCCAGGCCAGGATCTCAGGGTGAGCGGCACCGGTTACGCCCCGATGGGAGGATTTTTCGCGGGGGAGAGGACCGTCGATCCTGCAGGAATGCCCGGGCTCTCCGCGTTTCTCCGGGCCGCCGCCATCTGCAACCACGCGTCAATCGCGCCGGACGGCGGGATCGTCGGGAGTCCGACCGAGGGGGCGCTCGTCGTCGCCGCGGCAAAGGCCGGGATCAGGCGCGAAGGTCTCCCTGGGATCGAGGAAGAACTCTCCTTCTCCTCGGTGAGGAAACGGATGACCGTCATTGTGGGGGAAGGAGAGAGACGGGTCGCATACATGAAGGGAGGGCCAGAGATCGTCCTTGCCCGCTGCACTGCTGTGCTTGCGGACGGGGCGGTCAGGCCTCTCGACACGGGGACGCGGGAGGTGCTGGCGGACGGGGTCGAGAGGATGGCGGGGGAGGGCCTCAGGGTGATCGCGGCGGCATACCGTCTCCTCGACGACGGCGAAGACCCGGAGGAGGGCCTGGTCTACCTGGGGGCCGCGGGCATCCAGGACCCGCCACGCGAAGAGGCGAGAGAAGCAGTGGAACAGGCGAAAAAAGCGGGGATAGACGTGATCATGATCACCGGAGACGCACCCCTTACGGCGGCGGCGGTCGGCCGGGCTGTCGGGCTCGAGCAGGGTGAGGCCCTGACTGGCGCAGATATCGACCGGATGGACGATGCCAGCCTCCTTATTGCACTGAAATCTGCGAATATCCTTGCACGGGTCACCGCCGAACATAAACTCAGGGTGATCGGCCTCCTCACCGGGGACGGTCATATCGTCGCCATGACCGGCGACGGCGTGAACGATGCTCCGGCCCTGAAAAAGGCGCATGTCGGGATCGCGATGGGCGTCAAGGGGACAGACGTCGCCAGAGAGGCGAGCGACATCGTCCTCGTGGACGACAACTTCGCAAGCATCGTCGCCGGGGTCGAGGAGGGGCGGCGGGAGGCGGACAACATCGCGAAGTTCACGCGGTACCTCCTCTCCTCGAATGTCGGCGAGATCGCCGCCGTCGCGGGCGGGCTCGTCGCCGGCCTGCCTCTCGTCCTCCTGCCGGCCCAGATCCTCTGGGTGAACCTGGTGACCGACGGCGCGACCGCCCTCGTACTCGGGGTCGAACCGGCAGAGAGGGGTATCATGCGCCGGCCGCCGGCAGACCCGGGTGCAGAGATCCTCTCCTCCCGCGCCATGGCCGCGGTCCTCCTGATCGGCGGCTGGATCGGTGCGGTCGTCCTCCTCATCTTCGCCCTCCTCCAGGAGGCCGACCTCGACAGAGCCCGGACCCTCGCCTTCACCGGTTTCGTGGTCTTCGAACTGATCAATGTCTTCAACTTCAGGTCATTCTCATCGACCCTCCGCAAGATAGGGCCTTTCTCCAACAGGTACCTCGTCGCAGCGGTCTCGGTGAGCCTCGCCCTCCAGGCGGCGGCCGTCTACCACCCTATACTCCAGGCGGCCTTCAGGACCGTCCCCCTCGGTGTCGGAGACTGGGTCCTCCTTGTCCTCATCGGTTTGCCCCTCCTCACTGCAGGGGAAGGCTGGAAATGGGTGGCGGCGCGGCGGGAAAAAAGCGGGTGAGAACACGGTCGGAAAATGAGGACGGAGAGAGACGGCAGACTCCCCCATCGCGACCGTCTCTTCTGCCTTCCCGTGCCCGAAGAGAAGACAAACAGGAGAGAGCGGAGAATGAAAGATACGTCTCCTGCCATGAACGAAGAAGGTCACGATCTCGAAAGAGCCGAGACCTGAAGGTCGCAGGAATAACTTTTCCGGGGGATTAGCCCCGGAAAAAAAGACCGGGGTGTCCCCGGCAAGGAGTATTCTTAGTATCTGCGGGAATCGGTACGGGGCTCGCGCGGCCTCGCCTCATCCATACGCAGGGCACGGCCCATGAACTCGGTGCCGTTCAGGGCGGTCATTACCTTCTCGGCTTCCTCGGGAGAGGAGAACTCAACAAAACCAAAGCCCTTGCGCGGGATGATCCTGACGGAGGTGGGTTCGCTGTATTCAGAGAAGAGTTCGGTGAGCTGTTCTTCGGTTGTCTCGTAGTTGAGATTCCCGACATAGAGAGTATTGCTTTCCATGGGTAACTCCTGTGGTTAGCTATATGCTGGACATGGTTATCTTTCTGCCGACTGAGACAGGCATATCACCCCCGCGATCCACCCTTCTTCATGCACCATGCGCATCCCCTCGCCATCGATATCGCGGTCGTCCTCCCTGCCGGGATCAGGGACGAGGCGGCCAGGATCAACCGTCTCCTCGTCGGGCATTCAAGCGACAGAACCATCTGTTTCGGGCCTGACGCCATCCCCCACATCACCCTGGCGATGGCCGCGGTGCCGGAGGGAGACCTTGCAGGGATCTCTCTGGAGAGCCTCGTACCTCACTTTCCCCTCGATATCACTGTCACCGGCATCTCCACGGTGACAACCGGGTCGGGGCAGAGGGTCGCAGGATTCGACCTCGCCATCGACAGACCACTCCTCGCTCTCCACCGCGCGGCGGCAACAGCCCTCAGGAAAATCGCCGTTGACAAAGAACCTGCCCTCCTCCTCAGGGACGGAGAGGAGGACGAACCGTCCATGGCCGCGTATGCCCGCGATTTCCTGCGCGCCCGGTACTCTCCCCATATCACCCTCGGCAGGGGCGAGGCCTCTGAAAGGGACACCGCACTCACCCTGCCCCATCGTTTCACAGCAGAGGGTGCAGTCCTCTGCCGCGTCGGCACCGGCGGCGCCTGCCGGCAGGTGCTCCGGGAAATGTACATATAATACCCGCGCACGGGAAGGGTATGGCAGGGTCATGGAGAGAGGCGAAGGAGATCGCAGAGCGTGAGGGCCTCGAACATGTCTACCACGACTTCGACGCCGACACCTACGGGGCCTGTCTGGCTGACGAGAGGCAGGGGGCATTCGTCTGCGGAGTCTTCAGGGAACACCGGTGCATCCATATGCCCGCGTCTTTCACGGTAGAGCAGATGGAAGAGAAAGAGAGGGCATTCCTCTCGGAAAACCCGGGATGGCGGGAGGGATGAACAACCGGCGGGGTTAAAAACGCCGACAACGAGATCGAACCCATGTCCGCCGAAATCGCCTCGACCATCGAGTTCCAGATGAGTCTTCTCCTCTTCGTCGCCCTCGCGGGCTACCTGGTGGCGTCCAGGATCAACCAGTCCGCGGTGATCGGCGAGATCCTGGTCGGGCTCATCGTGGGGCCGAGCGTCCTCGGCCTGATCACATACACCGACTTCGTGCGGAGCCTCGCCGCTCTCGGCGCCGTCATCCTTCTCTTTGTCATTGGCCTGGAGTTCGATCTCCGGGACATCCTTGATCTGCGCTACGCGGTGATCGGGCTTTCCGGGGTCATCGTCCCCTGGATCGGTGGGTACTGGCTCACCGCCGCACTCGGCTACGGCTTCGAGAGCGCCGTCTTTGTCGGGACGGCAATGACGGCGACGAGCATCGCGATCACCGCCAATGTCCTGCGGGAGATGGGAAAACTCGACACCGCTGTGGCGCGGGCGATCATCGGCACGGCGGTCATCGACGACGTTCTCTCCCTGATGGCTCTCTCCATCACCGTCGACGTCGTCGCAGGAACCTTTACCCCTGCCTCTGTCGCAACAGTTGTCCTGAAGGATCTCGTCTTCGTTGTCGTCGCGGGATATGCCGGGATCAGGGTCGTCGCCCCTCTCCTCGAATGGATCGACCGGACTCCCTTCTCCCGGAAGTACCCCGAGTTCCTCTTCATCACGGCGATGATGTTCGCCTTTCTCTATGCCCTCGGTGCCGAGGCCGTCGGAATATCGGCAATCATCGGTGCATTTATCGCCGGGGTCTCTTTCCACGGGGTCAACATCGTCAACTCCCGCGACCTGAAAGAGGGGGCCGAGTATCTCCATGTCATCTTCGCCTCGATATTCTTCGTGTCCCTGGGTATCCTCGCCGATTTCTCGGCTCTCACGCCGGACATCCTCGTCCTCCTCACCGCCCTGACAGTGATGGCTGTGATCACCAAGATCGTCGGCTGCGGCATTCCCGCCAGCCTCATGGGGATAGGGCGGCAGGACAGCCTGATCCTCGGCTGCGGCATGGTGCCCCGGGGCGAGGTGGCGATGATCGTCGCCCTCATCGGCCTCAACCTGGACCTCATCGACCAGGGCATCTATCTGGCGATCGTGCTGATGAGTCTCCTGACGACGGTGGTGACGCCGATCGTCTACCGGAACTGGTTATACAGAGAAGCAGGGGAAAGTGCCTGATCCCCTTATGCTTCGAGAGCCCGCGCAAGGCGGTGCATCCCCTCGGTGATCCCGTCCTCATCGGCGTTCGAAAAGTTGAGGCGGACCGTGTTCTCCCCGCCACCGTCCACGTAGAAGGGCAGGCCGGGCAGGATGGCAACATGCTCCGCAAGGGCCCGCTCGAAGAGGGCCATTGAGGAGAAGCCGAGAGGGAGGGTCACCCAGAGGAACATCCCGCCGTCAGGTTCGGTGCGGCTGACGCCGTCAGGGAAGAGGTCGTCTATCAGGGAGGACATCAGTGTGCAGTGCCGGCCGTACACCCGGCAGATCTCCCTGACATGCGCATCGATATCATTGTGCGTGAGATACTGCGCGAGAATCCGCTGGGAAAGAGTATTGGAATGGAGGTCGGACGCCTGCTTCGCAACGACGAGGCGGTCGAGAACCTCGGGGTTCGCACAGATCCAGCCCATGCGCAGTCCTGGTGCTGCGATCTTCGAGAAGGACCCGGTCAGGACCGTCGAGTCGGGGAGATATTTTTTCACCGGGGGCAGAGAGCGGCCAGAAAACCGTAGTTCTCCATAAGCATCGTCTTCGACAAAGACCGTGCCTGTCCCGTCGAGAAGAGACGCCACATCTTCTCTTTTTTCCCGCGACCAGGTGATCCCCGAGGGGTTCTGCGAGTTCGGGACACCGTAGAAGAGCCTGACATCCTGCTCTCCGAGCGTCCTCTCCAGGGCTGCACAATCAGGCCCATCCTCTTCGAGAGGGACAGGACAGAACCGGGGTTCATACAGGGAGAAGGCCTGGATCGCACCAAGATACCCCGGGCGCTCGATCGCCACGGCATCACCGGCGTCAAGGAAGACTTTGCCGATGAGGTCGAGGGCCTGCTGTGAACCGTTGGTGATGAGGATCTCGTCGGGGCCCACGTCGAGACCGAGTCTCCGCCTGTAGCGATCGGCGATGAATTCCCGGAGAGGCAGATACCCCTCGGTCGTGGCATATTGGAGAGCAGCAGCGCCCCCGGTCTCAAAAACAGAACGAGCCGCCTCTGCAATCCCCTCCACCTTGATCAGGGCAGGGCTCGGGAGACCTCCCGCAAAAGAGATGACCTCGGGGCTTTCGGTGACCTTCAGGATCTCTCTGATGAAGGAACGGGGCGTCTTCCCCATGCGAGCGGCATATCGAAGAGTCATATGCAGATTATGCGAATGCCGCACACATATTTTTTGGGGGGGATCAGGCCTTCCCTTCCTCTTTCACCGTGAACTCCGCGTCGAGAACACCTTCCTCTTCCTCGGGGATGATGATCGCGGCGAGGATATAGGCAAGGACCCCGAAGACGATATAGCCGAAGAAGGAGAGGATCACCCATGCAATGCGTACGATCGCCGGGTCGACGCCCAGATACCGGGCTATCCCGCTGCAGACCCCGGCAATCATGCGGTCCTTCTTCGGACGGACAAGTCTCTTCTCTGCCATCGATCATATCTAGACGCTTTTCGGGATAGACCTTGCGGACAAAAAATGGGAAGGGTTATCTATCCATGACAGGACTATGAGAATATGGATACGCGTAATCTCGACCGTGCATTGTTCGCCGTCGGTGCCGCCATGCTGCTAGTCCTCATCATTTTCACCGTTGGTATGCTCGGCGGGACTGTTCCGGCATAGGAGGGCCAGGGGCCGGGAGAATGCGCCGCCACACATTTATAGGATCTAACCCATCGGAAAGTATGGAAAAGATCGACACTCTCTCCGGTGTCCCCGGCATGCTCAGGCCCTTCAAGCAGTACCTTGCCGGCGCCGGCCTGCCTGACGGCGCCCGCATCATGTACTGCGGCGTTCCCGGAACCTGCACGCCTTTCATCGAACTGCTCGCCTTCGCCGTCCGCGACCTCCCCTTCGAGCATGTTTTCGTGCCGTACCTCGACGAGGAGAAGGCACGGGCGATCCATGCCGTCCCCGGTGTCGGCATGCAGGTCGGCGGTTCGCCATCCAGCCATGAACCCGCGGTTATCGTCCTGATGGGCGGGCTGGCGATGCCGAATGTCCCGGTAGAAGCAAAAGATGCGGCGGCACTTCTCGTGCGCCACCCGCAGGCAAAGAGAGTCGGCGTCTGTTTTATGAGCATGTTCGAGAAGGCGGGCTGGCTCGATCAGGTTCCCTTCGACCTCCTGATCGATGCCACTCTCGACCCGGTCACCATCTACCGGTAGATCTCCGCGAGATGCGGTGCCCCCTGCAGGGCCCTGACCACTTCCCCCACAATTTTTTCGACCTGCCACACGGTCAGTGGCACCTCGCCAAGGAAAAGTTCTATCTCGCCCCGCCTCACAAGCGAGAGCGTCGCAACTCCCTCGAAAAAAGGCAACTGCGCCAGCTCCTCAAAGGTGATCTTTGTTTTCATGGTCCCCCCACTCCCCATACCGGCCTTCAGGATATAAATATTTCCGGTATCACACGGTGGCGAACCATGGATTTTGAGGAATAAATGGATTGAACGCAGGGTTCGGAAGTAACTTTCATGCCCGGATTAATGGATACTCCCAGACCCATGGGAGAAGTGCGGATCCCATGCCTTCCCCACCATTTAGACATGGGGTTTCACCCGCGGACCTCAAAAATCGACTGTGTAGAAAACCTCCTCCAGGGGCTGATAGTGCGTGTTGATCCTTTGCCTTCTCTTTCCCGTTCGCCGGAGGACTTTTGCCCCCTGACCCCTGCTCAGGATTGGCCCCGAGAAGGCAGGGCCGGGTTCCTGGAGATGTATGCCATTCCTACCCCAATCCAATATCTGGAGACAGCCGGAGAGAGTCCAGGAAGACGAGCAGGACTTCACAGTGCGAGCGATGACGAGAACGAGATCAAGGCAGGCACTCCAGAGAAGGATCTTCACAGAACAGAATACCCGGAAATCGGAAGAGTGCAGGAGTGCAGTCTTCCGGCCCGAGAGAAACGTGCAAAAAATATTTAGAGGTAAGGGTTACGCAGACCCTTGCCGACGCCAAAGGACGCACGGGCTTCGAGCGTCTTCTGGTTCTTCGTGATCTTGTCGGTGGCGAGCTTGGTCACGAGGTCAAGGCCGGGCTTGACACCGGCGATGTCCTGGGTCTCGAAGCAACCGGCGGTGATGGCCTTGTTCCAGGCGTTTTCTCCATTCTTTGTCCTGACAAAGACCGTGCTCCAGCCGTCAGGGGTGCCGACCGATCCGGTCGAGACATCGGCGAGGTTGGAGACATAGTCCAGGCAGACGTGGCAGCCGGGCTGCTCGTACTTGTGAGTGACCTTCAGCGGGATCTGGGAGACCGCACCGCGCTCGGTGTAGGCCCAGAACTTGCCCTTGCCGATGTCCATCTTGGTGACGGACTCAAGCTTCTGGTTGCAGTGGTCCTCGACGATCGCCTCGATCGACTGGTACGGGAAGTTCTCCATGCAGAAGATCCCGATGGCGAGGGCGATCTTGTCGGGGACGTCGCGCATCCCGATCGGATAGAGCTGGGCCTTCCTGACAGCCTGCATCTGGCACGGGGTGCCGACGATGCCGATCCTGTCAAGGCCGTAGCTCCGGGTCGCCTCCTTGAGGAGGGAGATGTTCGGGGAAAGGTTGTACTTCGTGCCGCGGGCCGCGAGAAGCTCCGCCCTCGTGGTTGCAACCATCGGTTCGGGCTTCCAGGGCTCGTCGGACGGTCCCGCTACGATGGCACCGTCGATGATACCCTCTTCGAGCGCATACGCAAAGAGCTGGGTGACGATACCGCCGTCCTGGGCTCCCTTCAGAATTTCCTTGTCGGTGCTGCGTGCAGCGACACAGGTCTTGTAGTTACCGAGTACCATTTCTCTTCACCTCACTGCATGACCTCTTTGATGAGTTCGCTGATACCCTCGAACTCGTTCATCACATCGAAGTTGAAGAAGCTCCTCGGGCACTGGGCATAGCAGGCGCCGCACTTGATGCACAGGTCGCGCTCGATCTGCGGCTTGCCGCCCTCTATTGTGACCGCACGGACCGGACAGGCGGCGGCACAGGAACCGCAGCCCATGCACAGGCCCTGATTGATCACGTCGTACATCAGGTCGCAGCCGCAGGCCTCATCGCCGCGCTTTGCAAGGGCCATGAGGGGCTTGAGGTATGCACCGGCAAGCTCCTTCTGCTCGTCGGTACCCTTCAGGAGCAGGTACGCCATGAGACAGACGTTCCTGATCTGCTGCGGGGTCGGCGCACAGCCGGGGATGTAGACGTCGACGTCGATCAGGTCTCCGATCGGAACGTAAGACTCCATCTGGGGCTGGTTCCACTGGCCGCCACGGCAAAACCGGGTGATGTTCCCGTATGCCGCACAACCACCGAGGGCGACGACGATCTTCGCCTTCTCCCTGGTCTCCTTGATCTCTTCAACAGAGCACTTGTCCTGGAGGCAGACGGAGCCCTCGACGAGGGCGACGTCCATCTCAGGGACATGCCTGACATCCACAAGGGTCAGTGCATAGACGAGGTCTGCATAGTTGTCCAGAATCTTGAAGAGTCCTTCGTAGTTGTCTGCAAAGGAAACAAGGCATCCGGTACAGCCGCTCATGTGCACGTGCCCAACGGTAATCTTCTCTACCACAGGCTTTTCCTCCTTAATTCTCTCAGATGATTTTTCCACTTCGATCTCAGAAGGCTTCGCTACAGGTCTGGGTGCCGGTTGTGCGGCCTCTTTTTTGGCCACAACCGCTTTGGCTGGCTCTCCGGCAGCGGGTGCCTGCCGGGCCTCTTTGACGGGTGCAGGCCGTGGCGCCGGAGTTGGCACGGGCTTTTTCACCCATTTTACTGTCCCCTTATCCTCAGATGGCTTCGCCTCGGGCTGGACCATCGCCGTTACCGGCGCAGGCTCTGCCTTCGGGGCCGTCTCAGGTCTGGGTGGCTCCTTCCTTCCAAAGATGATCCCTTTTAGCTTCGCTAGTAGCCCCATAATCCACCCCAATCCTGGCAAGTACGTGACGTACTACCTTGGGTATGGCCTTCTGAACCTCTTCGGTGAGCCCGATTTCCATCTCGGGCGATGTTACCCGTTTCGGCTGGACACCGAGGATCGTGATCTCGACTCTGTCCTTCAGCCTCTGGAGCGGCTCGGTCAGGTCCCACGAATGGGCGTCCCGATAGCTCCCTGGCGGCAGGTCTTCAAGGGACAACTCCGCAAGCGTGCCCGGTTCCGCACCAAAATCCGCTATATCGACGACGATGATCTTTTTCGTGACCTCGGGGTCGATCAGCGTAAAAATAAAGTGCGGGGCTCCGAGCCCTGCGTCGATGGCCTTGACATTGTCGGGAAGTTGCATGCGGTTCAGTTCCTCGATCACCTCGGGCCCGAGGCCGTCGTCGGCGAAGAGGGGGTTACCACATCCCACAATCACGATTTCCGGGAATAACATGATCACTCGAGGAGTTTCTGGGCCACTATCTTCTTGTTCTCATCCACGACCAGCATGTGGGTTGCGCAGGATACGCACGGGTCATAGGCCCGAACGATGACTTCTGCGAGTTCCCACGGTGCGCCAGCGAGGGCGCGGCTGCAGGTCGGGAAGTTCCAGGTGGTCGGGACAAGCATGGAGAACCAGCGGACCTTGCCGTCCTTGACCTTTGTCAGGTGGACGTCGCAGCCACGCGGGGCCTCGTTGGCAGCCCAGCCAAGGCTTCCGTCGCCCTGCGGGATCTCGTCGGCAAGAACCTTGCCGGAGGTGTTGAGGGCGTCGGCGGCTTCCATGATGCCGTACAGGCACTCCTCGTACTCCATCTGCCTAGCGATCTGCAGGCCCATGGCTCCCTTCAGGTCGTAGTTCTTGAACTGGACGAGACGGGCACGCGGACCGACTTCGACAGGCTGACCGTCGTACAGGGGCACGCCCGTGCAGGCCTGCATCTGCGGCCAGGCCTTTTCGCCTGCCGGGGTGGTGCCTCCTACGGGATAGTCCTTGTCTTCGAGGGTGATCTCTTCCTCGCCCATATACCAGTCCCAGGGCCGGACTTCGGTCCAGCGCTCGGGGAACCAGGTCGGGTTGTCGTCAAGGCTGCTGCTGCCGTAGACCGGGGCCGCGGCCATGTAGCCCTGGTTGTGGTAGCCGAGGTCCTTCGGGATCGGGACCTGGCGGCCGGCAACCTCTGCCCAGTCGCGCTTCTGGAAGTTCCTGAAGACCGCGATCATGAACTCGGACTGCTCGTGGGCGAGCATCCGGCCTTCCTTCGCAAGGTCGTAGACCTTCTGCTTCGCCCTCGGGGAGATGTTCTTGTACATACCGCCGACACGCGGGTTCGACGGGTGGATGGCCTCTCCGCCGACGATCTCGCCGATGGTCTGGCCGATCTCACGGAGCCTCTGGATCCGGAGGGCGACAGACCGCACCGGCTCCTCGGGGGAGAACGGGTTGATCTTCGTGTCCGTACCCGGCAGGTACATGTCGGGCAGGGAGAGGATGTTGTGCAGTGCATGGCTGTGCAGCCTGTTTGCGCACTGGAGGATGTACCGCAGAAGCATCGCGTCCTCAGGGATGTAACACCCGACGGATGCTTCCATGGCCTCAGTCGCTGCAAGCGTGTGGGCGATCGGACAGATACCGCACACACGGGAGGCAATCTTGGGCACCTGCTCCATCGTCTTGCCGACGGCGAGCTTCTCGACACCCCTCACCGGGGTGATGGAAAGCCAGTCACCACGCTCGACGATACCCTCGTCATTTACCTTCAGGACGAGTTTGGAGTGGCCCTCGTGCCTCGTGGTTGGGGAAATCTCTACAACTTTCGACAAATATATCGCCTCATTTTAGTTGAGTTGTTCAAACAGCGATACCGTGTTTCGAACCTGTGCAATAGGTGTGACACGTACCACAGAAGTACGTCAGAAGCAATTACTTCGCCGTTTTAGTTATATCTTTCGATTCGGTACCGATCAATCAGGGAGGATTAACTCAGGGATACGAAAATCCAGAAAAATATGAGGGCCAATCGGACCGGGGCAAATAACCTCAAGGATACAGTAGAGATAGACAGATCTCTACCCACATCACCCCTCCGGCAACTGGTTTTTTTAGAAAACCTCGCGCGAAAGTATTTCACGGAGGATCAAGGGAGAAATCACATTCTTGTCCCTCTGATTTGGGGGTTTTCACCCCAGACCTCATGAAATAAAGGGGGATGGTACTCTCCTGCTCCGGGATTCCCACCTTCACTCTTCCCGGAACCAATCGCGCGTGGGTGTCAGGTAACGCATGACAATTCTGACTGAAACGAACCACCCGGAACCAATCGCGCGTGGGTGTCAGGGGGTGAAACTCCCGGCGAATACTATAAAAAAAGCGGAGGATTCGCCCACAGTCTCTGAGATCAAAGATGAGAGATCGATCCGATCATGAAGATATGCTATGAAAAACACTCGATCCGGAATGTACACGGTCCCCTTTGAAATCCAGATTACGTCCTCGGCCCGGTGTTCTTCATTCCGGTATGCTTGAGTCCCCCTGGACTCATGCCCGTATCTAAAGAACCAGGGAGTGGTGTGTCGGGGTGTGGCATCTTCGAATACCTCTGCCGACTGATACCTCTCTGAAATTAAGGGAGTTCAGTTGCAATCCGACATGCCCACCTGAAATAGTTCACTCTATCATCTCTTTCAGGGTCTCCTTAATCAATACCTTTTGCCGAATCTTGTACTCTTCAGACTCCAGATACTCGGACAATGCTATTTTGCAAATTCTCAAAATGTCATCGGGTTTCATTATTTCATCAGAGAGAGGAGACAAAGATAGATTTTTCAAAATTATATTGCGGGCGTGTTGCGCAATGGAAATCCCCTTTCCCTCTGCCTGAATTTTAAGGACAGCATAATCCTCGGGAGTTAACCGAATATTCACCATTTCAGTCTTTTTACCCTGTTTAGTCACAAGATATCATTGCTCCCTTTACAAAACAATATATCTATATTTCTGAAACCATAGATATCGGGGGCATCTTTATTGGTAACGAAAGATATCCTTGGTATCATGTACATGTATCGAGGATGGCAACAGACGAACCATCGGATCGGAGAATATAGGGCGCAAATACACCAACCTTCACACCACATAGAGAATTCTTCCCGTAAATCTCCCACCACCCCCCCGCAGGAGGGGCCGTTTCTCATACTCCATCACTGCAGTTCCGGGATAGCCCCAGGAACGGGACAACCATGATCTCAGTCCTGCTCGTAGACGACGACCCCATGATCCTCGACATCATCCGCCTGTATCTGGAAAGAGGGGGCGAATTTTCGGTGACGACATGTGAAGGGGCAATAGAAGCCCTCGATATCCTGGATAACAGGTTCTTCGACGCCATTATATCTGATTACGAGATGCCCGATATGGATGGCATCAAATTTTTAAAAATCGTCAGAGAACGCGGCGAAACGTCCCCCTTCATTATCTTCACTGGCCACGGACGGGAGGAGATTGTCATCGAAGCCCACACCGGCGGGGCGAACTTCTACCTCCAGAAAGGCGGCGACCCGAAGAAACAGTTCGCCACACTGAAAAATATGGTCGTGCGGGCAGTCCAGAACAACGGCACAAGGCAGCGCTGAGGGTTTTTCACTCGCATGGAAAGGTTGTCTCCGACCGGTCATTCTGCCTTCGTCACCTATATCCCGGAGAAAATGGGCGAACCGCCTGAGACGCACGTAATACTGCTGAAATGATCCGACGTCGCCACCGAAGACGTCCCAAAAGAAGAAAATTCGGGCTCTGTAGAAACCCTCACCTTTTCCGTGTATGAACGTGACCCAACCGCCTTCCTCCATCTTCGCACCGGGGGACTTTTGCCCCCGGACCCCCGCGCGAGGATTAGGCCTCAAAAGGGCAAACGGGCATCTTGAAGAGGGGACTGCCCTCCACCCCCTATCCTTATGGCGGGGGGCCGGGGGGTGCAGCCCCCCGGACGAGACACTCCAGAATAGGATTTCTACAGAGCCAAAATTCGGCTCTGTTGAATCTGGCATGAACTGTGGGCCCAAGCAGACCCATGAAAATTGTCCTGGGGCGATCTGCTGTTAAATGTGCCTTCCTGCACACTCTCGCCGGGGGACTGGCGACACCGATAGGTAGGAGGGGAAGGCAGTGGATCCGCGTCTGCTCTCATCGAAGGGAGAGAGACATCAACAAGAACATGAGGATTTCAACAAAGCCGAAAATTCAAAAAAGGGGGGGGTTTGGGGGGTTTAGTCTCCGTTCAGCTCTGCGATCAACTCGGCAAGCGTCGCCTTCCGCTCCGCGTAGGCGTCGTGCTGGTGGATGCTCTCCTCATTCGTCTGGCGGATGAGGATCATCGAGTCGCCGGGGAGGTCGCTGAAACGGGAGACGACATGCCGTGCCATCTCCCTGACGCAGTCCTCGACAAAGCGGGGGTTGCGGTGGGCCTGCATCACGACATAGTTCTCGTCGCCACGCTTGAGAAGTTCAAAGATCGAAGCGCTCATCGAGTCCTTCAGGACCTTGATGATCGTCTCCAGGGAGACATGCTGGTCGTCGTCGGTTTCGATGCAGAGGAAGCCGCGGCCGCGCTGGTTATGGGTGGCCATCGGCACCTCCTCAAAGAAGGCAGTGATCTTCTCCTGCTCGATACCCAGGTCCTGCATCACATGGACCGCATGGTCCTTCATGATGTCCTGGGCACAGGGGCAGGCAGTCATTCCGGTGACTTCAGCGCCGATGCTCTTCCTGATGATGGGGTGGTGACCGTTCCGCCTTGCGACCGCACGGGCGTGAACTTTCACGACCTCGTGACAACTCGTCTTCGAGACCGGAGTCTCACGGCGGACCATGAACTCGCTGCGCATCAGGACCTCGGTCCTTTCGGCATATTCATGGTGGTCGAGGAGTTTCCGTGCAACAACGCTGCAGAGTTCCTCGATCTCAGAAACCTTCCCATCAATGGCCTCCTGGAGCACTTCGTCTATAACCTCGAAGTTCCTGGAGAGGTTGGCCCCCTTCAGGCTGCCGGGGAGGTCGACAAAAACGTCGAAGTTCGAAATGAAGATCACAGGGCGCTTGCCTGGGCGGGAGACTTCAACCAGTTTTTTAACGTTTTTTACGCCGACCCTCGTCAGATTGATGCGGACATCTGGAGTGGTCGACTGTACGTCTGGCAGTTCCATTCTCGTAAACCTCAATTGGAAACTGATCTACGAAGCATGGCGCAAGAGGAAAGATATCGACGAGCGCCAGGATGTAGTGGTGAAAGGTACCCCCTATAGTTATTTATGAACTTCGTTATCACTAAGAAACGATAGAGTATGGTCGAGAAATATTTTGATGCCGATGCCGATATGGGCGTGCTGGCAGGGAAAAAGATTGCCGTCATCGGGTACGGCTCTCAGGGGCGCGGACAGGCGCTCAACCTCAAAGACTCCGGACTCAATGTTGTCATTGGGGTCAGGCCGGGGAAAAGCTGGGAAATGGCGATCAAAGATGGTCTGGAGGTTTTTCAGGTCGCCGACGCAGCGCGTGAGGCAGACGTCATTCAGATCCTCCTCCCTGATGAGGACCAGGCGGCAGTCTACCGGAGCGCAGTCAGGCAGGGCCTCACCGCGGGCAAGACCTTGATGTTCTCCCACGGGTTCAACATCCACTACGGCCAGATCGTCCCGCCGCCAGATGTCAACGTCGTGATGGTAGCGCCGAAGGGTCCCGGCCATATGGTGAGGCGGACGTACGAGGAGGGGAAGGGTGTCCCGGCGCTCATCGCCGTCGAGCAGGACGCAACAGGCGAGGCGAAGGCGATCGCCCTGGCGTACGCGAAAGGTATCGGCGCGACGCGGGCCGCGGTCTTTGAGACGACATTCAGGGAGGAGACCGAGACCGACCTCTTCGGCGAGCAGGCGGTCCTCTGCGGCGGGTGCACGTCCCTGATCAAGGCCGGGTTCGAGACTCTGGTCGCCAACGGGTATGCCCCGGAGATGGCCTACCTCGAAGTGCTCCACGAGCTGAAACTGATCGTCGACCTTATCTACGAGGGCGGGTTCTCAGGGATGCGGGGCTCGATCTCGAACACCGCAAAGTACGGAGACCTGACGCGGGGGCCGCGGGTCGTCGGCCCGGAGACCTATGAGGCGATGCAGGAGATCCTGGACGAGATCCAGGACGGCCGTTTCGCAAAGGAGTGGATCCTGGAGAACATGACAGGCAGGCCCGTCTTCACCGCCCTCACCCGTGCCGACGAGGAGCACGAGATCGAGTGTGTCGGCAGGGAAATCAGGGCGTTGATGCCACAGTTCCAGAAAAAATAACTCCTTTTTTTGACCGGCGGAGGGCACGTGAAATGAGTCGTCACCGCTTTTTCCCCTCTGCAAGGACGGGGGCGATGAGGTCTCTGAGCGTCCCGCGATCACGTGATGTCTCCCAGACCCCCGGTCCGTCCGGTGCCAGTGTGCGGATTATGTTCTGTTCTTCGCCACTGTCCACGAAGAACACCGCTTCGCTGATGGTGATCTGCCGCGGAGAACCATCGACGATATACCTCGTCTCGAATGTCGTGGGCTGAGAGAAGCGGAGGGCGACATAGGTGCTGTTTCGTTTCATCGCTGCCAGTTCTTCCTGAGAGAACCCAGTCTTGAGCTGCGCATTGATGCACCTGATCAACTCCTGGCATTCCGCATCGATGGCAGGATAGCGTTCGTCCTCGGGGTAGAGCAGGACGCTCCGACCCCCCGCTGGGTGGATGTCGAGATAGGCCGTGTCATTCCGCGGGGTCGGCTGCACCGTCGGGAGGACGGTCATGTTCTCCTGACCTTCCGGCGTTGCGGCGGGGAGAAAAACGGCGAGCAGGAGCACGACGACAAGCACGGCCGCAATACCGGCGGCAATGACATAGAGATATGCTTTTTTCATCAGATCGCCTCAAAAAAGGAGAAAGGTTGGATGATTACTTGACCTCCGGGATCTCTCCTTCGAACTCAGGATTACCACGCTCAGCAGCAATAGTGCCGCAGGTATGGAAATAACCCACATTTTCCTTTGTTCATTCATTCCATCTACCTCCGCTTTATCCCGGAGGCGCGGGCCATACCTTCAAGTAACAGAAGGGAGTACAGTGTCATACCTCCGGGCACGTGCGGGGCCCCGTCAGAGTCTTGACAACGTGGCGGGGCCCTGCCGGGAGATTCTTTTGATCTCCACAACACGAAATATCCGTGCCGTATTATATATCATTTCTGGCACGATCATCTAACAGTCGCGGGACATTCACCCGCTGGCGCCGACGCATCGAACCTTAAAAATACGATCTCCTGCATCGGCGTTTCTCCTGCCACTCCGCCGGGGAAAAACATCCCATTATGTGTACCGCTCTCGATCGAATCTCCGTCCTGCACCGCGACGGCCCTCTGGAAAAGACCGCTCCACCATGATCATGACCGCGGCGGTGCCGCCGTACAGACACAAAAAAATCGGCTCTGTAGAAACCCTCATACTTGGATCAATGGATCCTCTGACCATGAAGAGGTAGCGGATCCATTGCCTTCCTCACGATCTAGTCGGGGGACTACGCCCCTGAACACTCGAAAACCTTCGGTTTTCTCGAACTCGCTAACGCTCGTTCCCCCCACCATTGCGATAGGGAGCGGATGGCCGCCTTCTTCAATATACAGAGTTTATCCTTCCCCTGTCCTATCCTATTTTCGGGGGCCAGGAATTTTCCCTGTCGCTTCCACCTGATGGGATGATGATCGACGAGATGAATCTCCCGTCGTCGTCTCTTCGGTGATCGAAGTTCTCCTGATGTGCCCTGCGTTCCTATCAGTGCGTATCCAGGGGTGTGGGGAGGGGCACCGTGGGGGGCACCGTGGGTGTTTCGCCTCCCGGCGGCGTCGATATCGGCTGCGTTACCGAAGGCATGATGACCGGCGTCCGGATGTAGTTCTTTGTGATTGAGACCACGGTCTCCTTCTCCAGGTCCACGAACACCCAGAGTTGTGCGTCTTTTGTTTTTATTGCGACGGTCGGCACTGTTTCCGATCGTTCCACCCCTCTGAAGGCGTGTGTTACGGTGTTATAGTCCACGTCCGCGATCTCGTAGTCTCCATGGAGGTAGTCCTGCACGGTGGCGTTCGCAAGGGCGATCCTGACGGCCTCCGCCTTCTCGTCCTCCGTGAGGCCGGAGGGGGCCACAGGCCCGTCTCCATTCTCTACGCACCCGGCTACGAGTACAAAAAAGAGGATGAGTGCTCCTGTGGCGATCAGGCGTCCTGTCATATCAGATCCAGGTATAGTATTTCCATGCATTTCCCACTATGCTATGGGATTCCCGTATTGGACAGGGGGTGGGAGAACAGCCCCAATCTGTGGGAACATCCGAGTTCCACCTCACCCCCCCACTATTCCCCTGATAAAGGAAACCATCTCGAAAGACTGCAGTTCCTGAATCATCTGTCCACACAGGAACACTCTCATCTGACCAGATCTCATTGGCGTGATTAACATCATTTTCTCTGAATGCCAGATGTCCGCTCCGCACCCAATTATCATCTATCCAGATGTGGTACAGATAACCTCCACTCTCATATGTATCAGTTACGTAGATAGCATAATTCCTGTAGGTTGAAGAATCGGTTTCCCCGTGGAACTGCCATTCGCCCTCGTCATTATCGTATGTAAAGCATTGTTTCATGTTGTCTGGAACGGATCGTGCAACGCCCACTTCTGTCCAGCATTCAGTCGAGGGATTCGGCTTCTTTCCAACATGTGTGGTAATCACATGTTGGTAAGTCCCATCTGGTTCTACGAGCATTTCGCTCGGCTTCATATACACGTTGATTCCTCTGTACGCGTTGTTATTGGTGACAGACATCATCTGGAGTGCCTGTTCAAGTGCTCTTGTGCTGCTTTCCGCACTGAATGGTGAGTAATCGGGACCTCGAATTTTCTGAATAATTTTCAACTCTTCTGTTGACGGGGGAGTTCCTTTCCAGCATGCTCCGGTATCTGGATACCACCCATACCCTTGTTTTGCCAGTTCTCTTGTAATGTCATCGTTAGCGTAATTTTTAGACTTTAATTCGTTGATGAGTGTCTTTGCAGGACTTTCAAATTCATTGAGTTTTGCTGCTTCTTCTTTTGTGGGCAAGCGCTCCCGAATAACTCCCGGATCGAGAGATTCATACTGGTCGGTCGCTTCCGGCATCGCAGTTATTGCATTCACCGCCGATATTCCTGCTATGCTCACCAGCAGAAAAGCGAGGAGCAAGGAGAATGCCTGCATTACAATTCTTTTTTTCATGTTTTCTACCTCCAGTGTTCCCCGGAGGCACGGGCCATACCTTCAAGTATCAGAAAGGAATACAGTGTCATGCCTCCGGGCAGTGCGGGGTCCTGTCAGAGTCTTGACAACGTGGCGGGACCCTGCCGGGAGATCCTTTCGATCTCCACAACACGAAATATCCATATTGTATTATATATCATTTCTGGCACAATCGTCTAACAGTCGCAGGATTTTCACCTCCCCGAACGGATGCATCGAACCTGAAAAATACGATCTCCCGCATCGGCATTTCTCCTGCCTTCCTCCAAGGAAGAACACCCTATTCTGGCATCCTGCGCTCAATCAGATCTCCGTCCCGCACCGCGACGGCTCTCCTGAATAGACCGCTCCACCATGGCCGGGGCAGTACAGACACAAAAAAATCCTCCTCTTTCCTGTACCACAACGCAGATATCCCATCCCCCCATCAGTCCTCCATGAAGGTCTGTATCGTCTACTATTCTGCCACCGGGAACACGAAGAGGATCGCAGAGGCGGCCGCAGAGGCGACAGGCGCCGACCTCGTCGAGGTGAAGGACCTCGCGGCGTACTCGAAGGTGATGATGTACATCAAAGGGGCACCGAAGGCGAGGCGGGGAGAGAAGGCCGAGATCGAACCGGCCAGGATCGACGTCGCAGCCTACGATCTGATCGCCGTCGGGACGCCGGTCTGGGCGTTCAGGGTGGCGCCGGCCGCAAACGCCATTGTCGCCGCACTTGAAAACTGCGAGGGAAAAAAGGCTGTTGCCTTTGCAACGAGCGGGGGCGTGCCTGGCGAGATTCTTTCGATCCTTGCCCGACAGATCGAAGAGCGGGGGATGATGGTCGCCGGCACCTTCCACATCACCGATAAGGAGATCACAAAAGGGGAGGGGATGGACGGGCTTGCCCGCCTGATCAGTACTGCATCTGGCGCGTGATCGAGGAGAGAGAAAATTCGATCTCCTCGGGGGTGAGGGCGAAACTCTTCGCCCCTGCGGAGAACCTGAGGCCTTCGCCGCCGACGGTGCCGATGATATCGTACGGCAGGCCGGCAAGGGCGGCGGCGTCCCTGAAAGTGACGAGGAAGCGGCCGTAGGTCTCGGAGAAGAGGGCGGTCAGGGGATCGCCTGCAAGTTTCACCTCTGCGTCGGGGCAGAGCTTCGCAAGGGCCGCAAGGAGGCCGCCCTTCGAGAGGTCGGTGACGCCGGTGATAGCGTCGGCCGCCACACGGGCGCGGACCTCCGGGACGAGCGCGGGGTCTGCCATCTCCGGGGCCTCACCGCCGCAGCCGGTCATCGCGTCGAGGATGGAGCCGCCGAAGTGCGCACCGGTCTCCCCGACAAGAGCGATCCTGTCGCCTGCCGAGGGCCGCATCCACTGGCGGACAGGACCCCTGCCGACCATCCCGATGGACGGGGTCGGCTTGATCTCGGTCCCGTACTCGTCTGACTCATTGTACAGGGAGACGTTCCCGCCGACGACCGGAACATCCATTGCGCGGGCCATGTCGCCGAGGCCGAGCACCGCCTGCTCCATCTCCCAGAAGACCTCGGGGTGGAGGGGGCTTGCAAAGTTGAGGCAGTTGACGATACAGAGGGGTTCGGCGCCGACGCATGCAAGGTTCGCCGCGTTCTCGTAGACGGCGTTTGCCGCACCGGCGTATGGGGAGAGGGCGATCTGGCGGGGGTTGCAGCCGCAGGAAAGAGCGAGGGCGGCGTCTTCCAGACGGATCACGGCGGCGTCATGGGAGAGGGAGACCGAGCGCACCTGCACGTCGTGGTCGTACTGCCCGGATATCCAGGCCTTCGAGGCGATGTCAGGGTGGGCGAGCACCGCAAGGGCGAGGTCCTTCAGGTCGCCGGCAGGGGCGGCGTACGGGGTGCCCGCAGCCTTCGGCGCCTTCGGGAGGGCACAGCCCGGCGTCCCGCCGACGAGGAGGTCGACCGGGAGGTCGCAGACGACCTGTCCTTCGAACTCGACGATGTACCTGGACTCCGCGATCACCTCGCCGATCTCGCTCCAGGAGAGGTCGTACTTCTCGGCGATCGCACCCATCAGAGCGACGTCCTCAGGGGCGACCTCGACGAGCATCCTCTCCTGTGACTCGGCGAGCATGATCTCGACCGGGTTCATCCCGGTCTCCCGCAGGTGGACGCGGTCGGCATGGAGGCGGGCGCCAAAGGAACTCGCCATCTCGGACGAGGCGCCAGCAAGACCGGCAGCACCGAGGTCGCGGCAGGAAAGGACTTTCCCGGTCTCCGCCATCTCGCAGGTCGCCTCGATGAGAAGTTTCTCGGTGAAGGGGTCGCCGACCTGGACGCTCGGCCTGTCCTCGGCCTCCGCACCTTCGGAGAGGTCGCGGGAGGCGAAAGAGGCGCCACCAAGGCCGTCACGCCCGGTTGATGAGCCAAAGAGGACAAGCCGATTGCCCGGCGCCTTCACCCTGGCGGTGGTGAACCGCTCGGGCGGGACGACGCCGACGCAGACGACGTTCACGAGAGGGTTGCCCTGGTACGACGGGTCGAAGACGGTCTCTCCCCGCACCACGGGCACGCCGATGCAGTTCCCGTAGTCGCCGATGCCGGCGACGATGTGCTCGAAGAGGTACCGCGTCTTCTCCTCGGAGAGGGCGCCGAAGTACAGGGGGTCCATCAGGGCGATGGGCCGTGCGCCCATGGATATGATGTCACGCACGATCCCGCCGACGCCGGTGGCGGCGCCGTCGTACGGGTCCACATAGCTCGGGTGGTTGTGGCTCTCCATCCCGACGGCAAGGGCGCAGGTGTCGGAGAAGCGGACGATGGCGGCGTCGTCACCCGGCCCGAGGATGACATTTTTTCCCTCTGTCGGGAGGGTCTTTAACAGCCCCTTGGTGGAGCGGTACGAGCAGTGCTCGCTCCAGAGGTTCTCGAAACAGGCAGCCTCCACATCGGTGAGGCCCCTGCCCAGTTTTCCGGTGATAAACGCGAGGTCATCGGCAGACAGCATGTACTCACAGGTGGGTTTCGGGGCCTATATATCCATCTCAGGGGTGCTATCCCTTTTAACCGATCCCGGCAATAGTATAACACCATGGCAGATCCCTATGAAGAGTTGCTGAAGAAAGCCTACGCCAATATCACCGAAATCGGCCCGAGTGCCGAGCGGTTTCATATTCCCGAGGCGAAGGTCTACATGGAGGGCAAGACCACCGTCATCGAGAACTTCGGGGACATCGCCGGATATATCAGGCGAGAGCCCGACCACCTGATGAAATATCTCGTCGGCGAGCTTGGTACGGCAGGAAAGATCGAGGGCGGCCGCGCGGTCTTCAACGGGAAATTCGAGGAGTCGGTGATCTCCTCGGCGATCAAGAACTATGTCGAGGACTACGTGATCTGCTCCGAGTGCGGGCGGCCTGACACGAGACTTGTCAAGGACGACCGTATCCTCATCCTGAGGTGCGACGCCTGCGGCGGTCACCGACCGGTGAGGAAGCGCAAGGCACGGACAGAGGAACCGGGCAGCCGTCTTGAGGAGGGCGCGATCGTGGACGTCAGGATCGAGTCTATCTCCAGGCGCGGCGACGGCGTGGCACGGATCGGGAAATACATCATGTATGTCTCGAACGCCCGCCCGGGCCAGACCGTCAAGGTCAAGATCACCAGAATATCGGGATCGATCATCTTCACCGAGCGGGCCTGATCAGGGTTTCCTGATCTCGACCCAGAACCCGGCCTCATCCTTTTTTATCCGGGCTGAATGAAGCCCGGCACGGGAAAGGTCGGAAAGAAGGGAGGCAGGGGTGGCACGGCCGCTCCTCCTGACGACGTCCCTGTCCCAGTCAGGATTTATCTCCCGCATTTTTCGGAATATCTCCTCCTGCAGGGCCCGTGTCCCGAAACTCCCGCCCAGATAGGCGGTGCCACCCGGCGCAAGGGTACGGTGCACCTCCGCAAAGGCCCGGACGCGGTCTTCCCAGAAAAAGATGGAACCCCGGGAAACGAAGAGGTCGACGGTGCCGTCCCTGAAGGGAAGGACGTGGACGTTGCCGAGAAGGGGGAAGACCCGGCCTTCAAGGCCGGCATCCCTGATATGCTCCCCGGCAAAGCCGAGCATCTCGGCGGAAAAGTCGAAGGCCAGGACGTCCATCGCAGAGGCGCGGGCAAGAGCGATGGCAAGGAGGCCGGGGCCTGTACCGAGGTCTACGCAGAGCCCGTCTTTTTTTCCGGACCAGGAAAGAAGCCTCTCCGCGATCACCGGGTAGAGAGGAGAAAAGATGCGGGTTGCGATCCGGTCGAAGCCGGCCGCGTCCCTCTTCATGCTTATGCGGTCTTTTGAGCCCGGATCTGGGCGAGGAGTTCGTCGCACTGGGCGTTCGTGCGGGCGCAGGCCTCCAGGATCACGGTGATGGGATCCTTTCCCCCGCGTGTTGTGACGAGGAGTTCGGGGTCGGAGAACTGGTACTTTATTTCGTATCGTGCCACGTCGACGGAGAGGTCGGTGAGGATCTCCTCGACGAGGGCGTTCATGAAGGTGTGACCCTCTCCCTTCAGGACCATCCGCACCTTGTCCTCTTCACGCTCAAGGATCTTGACATCCATGTATGTGTAGGTGGTGGGCAGGAGAGTATATAGATATGGGTACCGGGAAAGGCGCGGGATCCGGCGGCCGATATGAGGGTTTTTATGCCGGGAGGGGGGAGATAGGGGTGCATGGAGAGAGGCGGTCGGCTGAAGAGGGCCCTTGGTCTCCCTGAGGTCACTCTCTCAGGGGTCGGGATCATCCTCGGCGCCGGGATCTATGCCCTGATGGGGGAGGCGGCCGGGCTTGCCGGGAATGCTGTCTGGGTCGCCTTCGGGATATCGGCGGTGATGGCGGCATGCACCGGGCTTGCCTATGCCGAACTCTCCTCGATGTTTCCGCGGGCGTCGGCAGAGTACGCCTATGTGGGCCGGGCCTTCGGGCAGACGGCCGCCTTCCTTGTCGGCTGGCTCATCCTTGCCTCGGGCGTCCTCTCCGCTGCGACGGTCGCATTGGGTTTCGGCGGCTATGTCTTTGGTCTTTCCGGCATACCGGCTGTCCCGGCAGCCCTGTTCCTCATCGCAGGGCTTGCGGCGATCGGGGTGTACGGGATCAGGGAGACAGCCCTCTTTGCGATTGTGATGACCCTCGTCGAGGCCGGGGGGATCGTCTTCGTGATCGTCATCGGGATCCCGTACCTCGGGTCTGTAGACTACTTCGCGATGCCGAAGGGTCTACCCGGGGTGTTCCAGGCCTCGGCCCTGGTCTTCTTCGCGTACATGGGTTTCGAGGAGATGGTGAAACTTGCCGAGGAGACGAGGGAGCCGGAGAAGACGATCCCGCGGGCCCTCGTCCTCGCCCTTGCCGCGGCTGTGGTGCTGTACATGCTCGTGACGGTGAGCGCGGTCTCAGTCCTCGGCTGGGAGGGTCTTGCGGCCACACCCGCACCTTTTGCCGCGATCGCGGATGCGGCCCTCGGCGGGAGCGCCTCCTTCCTCATCTCCCTTGTGGCCCTCTGTGCGACGGCGAACACCTCTCTCCTCCTCATCGTCGCCACGTCGCGCCTCGCCTGGGGGATGGCCGGCGACGGCGCCCTGCCGACCCTCCTTGCACAGGTGCACCCGACTTTCGGGACGCCGTGGGCGGCGGTCGCGGTCGCCGCCGCCCTCGCGGCGGCATTCACCCTCACCGGCGAGATCGCGTATGTGGCGAACGCGACGAATTTCGCTCTCTTCCTCACCTTCGCCCTGATCAACGCGACAGTGGTCGTCCTCCGCGTGAGAGATCCCGATGTCCTCCGTCCCTTCCGGGTCCCCCTCGCGGTGCGGGGGGTGCCCATTGTGCCTCTCCTCGGCATCCTCTTTTCCTTCTTTCTCCTCCTCCAGATCGAGATCGAGATCGTCCTTCTCGGCCTCGGCATCCTCCTGGTGGGGTGGGGGGTGTCAAGGGTGTACAGGGGAGGGAAAGAATAGAAGTCGAGAGAAGAGGGGATCTAGTGAGTGGGGAAAGGTGATTGGTCGATGTCTCGCGTCGGTGGAGGCCTTGAAAACCCGATGGATCTCTCCGTTCCCTTCAGTCGTTCCCGCTCAGGATGGAGGGTGATGGCAATCTCCCTCCAGGGGAGGGCGCCGACCCATTGCCTTCCCCATACAGGCCACCGGGGGCTCCTCGAAAACCTTCGGCTCATGGCACATCATAGATGTGCCTGCTCAGGAAATCTCCGATTTCCTGTGTTCTCGAACTCGCTACGCTCGTTGCCCCCGGACCCCCACCTGCGATTGGCCCGGGGAAGGGCGGATGTGATCACGAGGGGGGGAAATTGCCATCCCACCCCTAATCCTGAGCGGAGTGCGACCGAAGGGAGTCGAGAAGACGAAGTCTTCGCTGTCCGAACGAAGGGAGGTCAAGAAGGTCGAAGACCTTCACTGTGGTCCCCCGGCGCGAGCGTACGGGAAGGCACGTTGACCGGCAGACCCCACAAAACAATTTTCATGGAGTATGCTTGAGTCCCCGGGACTCACGCCTGATTCTACAAAACCTATGAGTACTTCACCCGATCCAAAAAAGAAAAATCGGCTCTGTAGAAACCCTTGCGGGAAAGTACTTCCTGAAGTGATAGGGGAAAATTCCATTCAGAAGTGCCTGCGCCGGGGGGGCTGCCGCTCAAAAAACTACGTTTTTCTCATACTCACTTCGTTCGCACCCTGCCATTACGATAGGGGCCGGGATGGCCTCCTCCTCCAAAACTCCGACCCTTTCTTCCCGGGACCAATCCTCGCGCGGGGAACGAGCGTCAGCGAGTTCGAGAAGACGGAGTCTTCGAGGTCCGGGGGCAAAAGTCCCCCGGCGAACGGGAAGGCAGAGGATCAGCACGCATTATCAACCGATATAGGAGGATTTCTACAGAGCCAAAAATCCCGAAAACCCCGTCCCCTCACAACTCGAAAGTCTCGCCGTCCATCGCAAGGTGGGGGGTGTCCCAGGGGATGAGGTGAGAGGCGTGGGTGCAACGGAAGTCCTTTGGCCTGAGTTCTTCCGCCATCTTCAGGGCGTCGGCATAGTTCATGTGCTTGGTGATGGTATACCCCGGCGGGACGATGGCGTCGAGGACCAGGAGGTCGGCACCCGCGAGAGCCTCTTTCGTCGCCGCCGGCATGCGGTCGTTTGTGTCGGAGGTGAGGGCGAGCACCGCCCCGTCATGCTCGATGCGGACGCCATAGGTCGGCATCGGCGGGTGGTCCACCGTCAGGAGGGTGACCTCCGCGCCGAAGAGGGAGAAAGGCCGGTACGGTTCGACGGCGTGCTCTTCGAGAGAGAGAAAAGAGAAGACCGAGCCCGCATAGTCGAGAGTAGGGGCGGCGGCATAGACCGGCGGCACCTTCTGCACCCGGTAGAACTCGCCGTAGCCCATGAAGTGATCATAATGGCCGTGGGTCCAGATCACGGCGTCGATGTGTGGCGAACCGGCGGCGATGAGCTGGGCCCTGAGGTCGGGGCCGGTGTCCACCAGAATGTGCTTCTCCCCGACCTCCACAAGGACGGCCGCTCTCAGGCGTTGCCTGCCGGTGTGGCTGGCCCCGGCGCAGACCGGGCACGAACACCCGATCTTCGGTGTCCCGATGGCGTCCCCGGTCCCGAGCAGCGTGACCTTCATCCTATCCCCACGAACAGTTCCGGATCAGGTTGCGGTTCTCCACCGTCAGGAGGCCGCACTCGAGATCATTCTGGGAGATCGTCCGCCGCTTATCCATCAGGGCGTTCAGCACTGCCTCCTTCAGCATCATCTTCAGGTCGGCGCCGGAAAAGCCTTCTGTCCGCGCCGCGACACCGGCAAGGTCGCAGTCGCAGTCGAGGGAGCGGGCGAAAGTCGCCAGGATCGCCGCCCGCATCGCCTGGTCAGGGAGAGAGAACTCGACAACCTCATCGAAACGCCGCCACGCCGCCTGGTCAAGGAGTTGCGGGTGGTTCGTCGCCCCGATCATGACCACGCCATTTTTGACCAGACTGATCTTGTCGATGTTTTTCAGGAGCATGTTGACGGCCCGCTTCATCGCCCCGTGGTCGTCGGAGACCCGACTCTTCGCGACAAAGTCGAACTCGTCGATGAAGAGGATGCAGGGGGAGAGACTCTTTGCAATCTCGAAAATTCTGTCGATATTCTTCGAGGTCTCGCCGAGGTACTGGGAGGTGACCATGGAGAGGCGGACTTCGAGCACCGGCATGTGGAGTTCGTGGCAGATGGCAAGGGCGAGGGAGGTCTTGCCCGTGCCGGGCGGTCCGACGAAGAGGAGTTTGCCGACCTCGGAGATGTTGTGGGCGCGGAGGAAGTCGCGGTTCTCGATCACCGTTCCTATCCTGGCGATCACCTCCTTCTGCGCGCCGGTGCAGACGATACCGTCCATCTGCTGCTCGATCTCTTCGGGGGCGCTGACGATGACGAGTTCCAGCGCTTCTTTGAAATGCTCGTCTTTATCGGTCAATTGTGCAACCCGCCGGTCAAGGGAGAGGCGGGAATCGGAGAAACGGGGGTTTTTCGCCCGCACGTCCTCGTACCTGAGGTTGAGGGAATCGAAGTTTCCTATATAGAAGGCGAGCGCCGGGTTCTTCGCCACCTGCTCCTTTCCGCCATGACCGGCGAACCATTCGGCCCCGGCCTTGAGGTCGGTGATATGATAATGGAGGTTGAGGGTGTCAAAATCGACGAAGGGATTTTTGAGAAGTTTTTTGACCGCCTCATCGGTCGTCCCGGGTGCCCTCTTGAGGAGGGCCTCTGTGATGACGAGAGGACGCTTGATCTCAGCCGCTTCCGGGGAGGGGAGGAAGAGGGACCGGCACTGGGGAGGGAGGTCTTCCATGTCCAGCTGGGGGTTCTTGTTATACACCTCAGCCGTCAGGAGATATTCCATCAGCCGGATGACATCGTCTCTGCTCTCTGCGCACGACATGGATGTAACATTTCCTATAGTGGATGTGGTCCGATAATACTATCTCACCTGGTCGTCACGACGCAGCCGTCTGCCGTGACGATGAGGGTGTGCTCTGCCTGCGAAACGAAGGAGCCCGGGACGTCGTGGAGGACGGGGTAGCCGTAGACCACGCCGCTCCGGACCAGTGCCGAAAGGGCGATCTCGATTTTGTCCTGGGGGAGCCAGCGGCGAGAAAACGGCATGCCGCGGCGGTCACGGACCTGTTCGAGGATGCGCTTTGCCGAGGGGAGGCGGGTCGGCTTTACGGCAAGCTGCTGGTAGATCTCGATCCTGGACCGATCGCAGACGCGGCCGCTGCCGGTGGTGGCGAAGGGCTCGATCGCTATGGCCATCCCTTCTTCGAGGACGGCACCGCCGACGATGCCGACATTCGGGATCGTCGGGTCGGTGTGAATGGAGTACGGAGCAAGGCCGTGGCCGGTGAGGTTTGCAACAGGCAGGAAGCCCCGACCTTCGATCTCGGCCTGGACTGCGGCGCCGATCTCACCGGTGGTGACGCCGGGACGGACCAGGGCGATCGCCCGGTCGAGGGCGGCCCGCGACGCGGCGACCAGGGCCTCGTGGCCGCCGAGGTCGACCGAGAGGGCGGTGTCGGCGATCCTGCCCTCGAGGGCGACGCCGAGGTCGAGTTTGACCAGGTCGCCCGTGGCAAAGATCCTTTCGTCGCCGGCCGAGGCGGTGTCGTGGGCGGCGTCCTCGTTCCGGGAGAGGTTGAGGGGGAACGCGATCTCGGCACCCGCGTCCAGGATCATTCCTTCTACCGTCTCGACGACGTCGAGGACGGGTGCGCCGACTTTCACCATGCCCGCCCCTTCGTTCAGTATCTTCTGTGCGATTTTTCCTGCTTCCAGGTAGAGTTCCATTTCTTCGTCAGTCATACGATCAGGTTCCTTGGATAGTTGGTGAAGCGGTCAAAGCCCTCTGTGGTGACGGCACCCATGTCCTCGATACGTATCCCGCCGATGCCCGGATAATAGAGGCCGGGCTCGACGGTGACGACATTGCCGGCTTCGAGGGGACCGCCTGAGGGGGAGAGAGAGGGGCCCTCGTGGATCTCAAGTCCGACGCCGTGGCCCAGGGAGTGGACAAAGCCCTTTGTATCGCTCTCATAGCCCCGTTCTGTGAAGAATGCGACGACGGCGTTGTGGACGGCGGCACCCCGCACGCCCGCGGCGATGAGGGAGACGCCGAGCGCCTGGGCCGCGGCGACGGTGTCGTACATCTCCGCAATCTCGGGGGAGGGTTCGCCCTTCACGACTGTTCGGGTCATGTCGGCATAGTAGCCTGTGGCGTCGTCCCGCGGGAAGAGGTCGATGACGACGGGTTCGTCCTCGATGAGGGGGCCGTCGCCCTGCCTGTGGGGCATGGCCGTTTCCTTTCCGCAGGAGACGATCGTCTCCTTCGCGGTGTAGCCCCTTTCCATCAGGAAGAGGTGCATCGCGGTCCTGACCCGCCCCGACGTGAGGGGGGCGCCGTCGAGGTGCAGGACACCGTTCTGTGCAGTCGACCGGCGGATCATCGAGATGCCGAGGTCCATCGCCTCTTCGGTCGCTCTCTGCGCCGCCCGGATGGCGGCGAGTTCCTTCGAGGTCTTGACGGCACGCATCGCGCTGACGGCCCCGGCACCGTCGATTTCGACGCCGGCGTACTCCTCCAGGAGGCGGCCAAGCCCATACGGAAAGGTGCGGGGGACGAGGACCTTCCCCCCGGCGAGGGATGCGGCGGTGCGCGCGAGCGCTTTCCAGGCATCCTTCTCCTCGTCGAGATATTTCAGGAAGCCTGCCCCGGCACGGGTAATGGGCGCGGCAGACGACTCGGTCGCCGCCCGCTCATACTCCATCTGGGGCACGACGAGGAGCCCACGCTCACCTTTCCGCTTCACGTACAGGAGGGGGTCGGAGACCTGGAAACGGGTGAGGTAGCGGAAGTCGGCGTCGTCCGAGGAGGCGTAGAGGACATAGGCCGCACAGTCCGCCGCAGCGAGAGCATTGTCAAGGCTTTCCATGCAATCATCCTGGTCCGGGCCATCGGCCCGGCAGTACTGTGTATCTATGGATGGATGATTACAAGAAATTACGCTTCTTTGCACACAAAAAAAGCATGGATGGTGAAATTTCCATACCATCTTTCGGAGAAGGGTGTGAATTATTCATTTTCTACGACATAGTCCTGGAGGACATCCTCCACACCGGCCCGGATCAATGTACGCAGACCCTCACCCCTGAACTCGGATCGCAGAGCGTCCCGGATCACCGCCTGTCCTTCAGGGCCGCGGAGATACCCTGCGATCCGATCGTCAATCGTTTCGAGGACCTTAGACCTCGTCATCTCCTGGTATAACAGAGACCGTACAAATTCCGAATCATTATAAAAACCACGATTTTTTGCTTCATGGGATATCCATTCCTTCAACTCTCCGGGAATCCGGATGCCCACGCGGTAGTCAGCCTGATCAGTGGTCATTGAATGACCAATCTTCATTGTCTCAAGAGATAGGTATTATCCATGCCGATTTCCACCTCGTTTGCCAGTCGTTCGACGGAGACAAACGTATATATAACATAAACTATAAGTGACATTCATGCCCCCCACACGCGCGATATGGCGACCGAATAGCGTACACACCGATCTGGTTTGTCCATCGGTGTCTCCATCCACCGGCAGACAGGTGAGAGTATGAACGGCAAAAGAACCTGCAGTCCCCCTCACTCTGGAGACCGGATGGCTGACAAAAAAAATAGCACGACCAAAGAATTGAACGGCACTTTATCGGATTTCATTCTCCGCGCTCTCGGAGATCGCCACGAAAGATCCGGGAACTCCCGAAAACGCATCCCCTGATATCGGGTGCACCGAATTTTCCCCCATGGACGCATGAAAACTACTTCAACAAGCACGCACAAGTACGATCGATGGAGGACGCCGATAAGCAGGTCTTCAAATGGAGGTTCTGGAAACTGACGATAGTCCTGAACATCATCATCATCCTCGTCGCTCTCGCCATAGGCCTCTTCTTCAAACTGCCCCCGCCAACCGGCCCGGCGGTTGCAGCGGTGCTCATCCTCGTCGACCTCCCCCTGATCTGGTACTTCAGGAAGGACTACTACAGGACAAAGGCCTGGCTTGACGTGCATGCCGGTCCCTCCAGGAAGGAGGAGAAAGATGCTCAAAAAACTGAAGAGTGAGATCGAGCTCCTCGGCCGCCACCTCGAGGTCCTGCGGGTCGTCGCCGCACACCAGCCCATCGGGATCATGAAACTTGCCGAGGTGCTCGGCCTGCCGTACCACCGGGTGCGGTATTCTCTGCGCGTCCTGGAGGGGATGGGCTATATCAGGGCCTCTCCCGCGGGGGCGACTGTCACCGAGCGCGCCCGCGAGGACCTCGCCGATCTCGACCAGGAGATCGACGGCATGATCGCCCTTCTGGAGGGTATGCGGAACGACCCCTCCCGTAAGGTTTAATAGGAGCGGCAAGAAAGATTGTAAGGCACAATAGTGCATTGCCGCCATAACTCAGTTGGTAGAGTGGCTGGCTGTTAACCAGCATGTCACAGGTTCGAGTCCTGTTGGCGGCGTAACTTCTTTTTGTTTACATTTTTGAGAACTAAATGGGCTCACATCATCCACCTGGCTAAAAAAAAGAAAAATCACTCTTCAGGATTGTCACAGAAACTGCGGGGACATTCTGCCCCCTTTCTCCTGCATCCGGCGATCCTGATCCCTTTCCCGTTGACCAGGGCGTCGGCCACCTTCCGGCGTGCCTCGTGGAGGTCGCGCCAGAGGGTCTTCCGGGAGATGCCGAGTCTTTCGGCCGCCTCCCCCTGCTCAAGCCCTTCCAGATCGGTGAGTCTGAGGGCCTCCACCTCCTCGGGGAGGAGGAGAACGATCTCCCCCGACCTCTCACAGAGGGGGCCGAAGCAGCGGAAGGCCGTTCCCTCGGGGATCAACCGGGGAGACCGCGGCCGTCCGCGGCGGCCGCAGCACCTGCCCTGTATCTCGTCATCCATCGATCGTCAGCTCGCAAGAGAGGTGCTCGGCCATCTGATATAGGGCCTCCGACGCGGGCGACGGGGTGCGAGTGACGGGCCTGCCCGCACGCACGGCCGCGAGGACGGCCGGGTCGAAGGGGATGTGCCCGATCACGGGCAGCCCTTCCTCGCGGCAGAAGTCCTCGACCTGCCGGCAGACCGAGGGCTCAAGGTCGAATTTGTTGATTACCACAAATATCCGGAGAGAGAAGCCCCTGCAGACCGTGACCAGTCTCTTCAGGTCATGGAGGGCCGAGAGGCCGGGTTCGGTAACGGCGAGGACGGCGTTCATGCCGCTGATCGTAGAGATGAGGGGGCAGCCGATGCCTGGCGGGCCGTCGGCAAGGAGGACGCGGCTCTCCCCTGCCATCTCCTCGGCCTTCTGCCGCACTGCGTGGACGAGGAGCCCCGAGTTCCCGGCGCCGGGCGAGAGACGTGCATGAGCGAGTTTCCCGGCCCCGGTCTCGGAGCGATAGATCGTCCCGGCCCTGAAAGGTGTCATCTGCACCGCACCGGCAGGGCAGACGAGGGTGCAGACGCCGCACCCCTCGCACCTCAGGGGGTCGACGGCGCAGCTGTCCTCCTCACAGGTGATCGCATCGAAACGGCAGGCAGAGGCGCAGGCGCCGCAGGCGGTGCAGACGGCGGGATCGATCGACGCCCTCTCCAGTCCCATGAAAGGTTCCTCGTCGAGGGGCCTCGGGTCCAGGAAGAGTTCGAGGTTGGCCGCGTCGACGTCGCAGTCGGCGAGCACCTTCGGTACCGTGAGGAGGTCGGTGAGGGCGGCGGCGACCATCGTCTTCCCTGTCCCTCCTTTCCCGCTCACGACCGCGATCCGGATCATTCTTTCACCCCGCAGAGGCGCACGGCGTCGGCGTACAGGGCGGAGAACTTTTCCGTGAAACCCGGCAGGTCACGGGCGACGAGGCCGCCCCTGTTCTGGACCGCAGCGATCTCGCGGCCAAAGGGGATGGTCATGAGAACGGGGAGGTCGTGCTCACGGCAGAAGGCGGTTGCCACCTCGTCCCGACCATCGCTCCTGTTGATCACGACGCCGGCCGGTATGGAGAGCATCCTCACGGCCTCGACGGCAAGGGCGAGGTCATGGAGCCCTGATGGCGTCGATTCCGTCACCAGGATGCAGAGATCGCAGCCTGTGATCGTCTCTATCACCGCACAGGCGACACCGGGGGAGGCGTCCTGGATGATCAGGGGGTGCTCCCCGGCGGCCGCACGCGCCGCACGCACGACACCGGGTGCCTGAACTTCTCCTTCGTTCAGGAAGCCGGAGACGAGGGTGAGGCCGGGCAGGGGGTGTGCCGTGCTGACTTTTCCGATCGCCCGTCCGGTTTCGGTGACGGCACCTTCCGGGCAGACGATCCGGCACCCGCCGCAGGAGTGACAGAGTTCCGCAAAGAAGAGGACGCGGTCGCGGAGGACGGTGATCGCGCCGTACCGGCAGAATTTCCCGCATGCACCGCACTGTGTGCAGAGGGCCGGGTCGAAGACCGGGTTCTCGGCTGTCACCGCCTCGTCGACAGTCTCCGCCGGGAAAAAGAGGTGGAGGTTCGGTTCCTCCACGTCGCAGTCGACGAGGGCGACCTCCCGGTCGCGAGAGAGGACATAGCCGAGGTTTGCGGCTACCATCGTCTTCCCGGTGCCACCTTTTCCGCTCGCAACGACGATCTTCATGGCGGTCGGGTCAGAGGAGGGACGGGAGTTCACCGGCGAGGAAGGCCGCGAGCGCTGCGGAGACGGTGCCCTGTCCCTTGAAGGCGCAGGCCCTGATACCTGATGCCTGAATGGCGCTCGCTGCGTTGCCGCCGACCTGCCCGGTGACGAGGGCGGTGGCGCCGTGGTCGAGGACGGTCTGGACCGCACGCGGACCGACGCCGCCCTGCGCATCTGCGAACGGGTTTTTCACCGCCTCAAATGTTCCTTTCTCCGTGTCGGCAAAGACGAAGTACGGGGCCCTGCCAAAACGCGGCTGGACCTGGGCGCCCGAATCAGGGCCGTCTGCCGTGATGCAGACGATCAATGACATCCCCCATCGCAGTTTTCGTGCTCTTCGGCGCCGTGGGTGCAGGAACTTTCCCCTGGTGCGAGTTTTCCGGCGGCATAGGCTGCGGCGACTTCCTCGACCGGACCGGAGGCCCCGAGGAAGACCTCGATCCCGTTCTGGCAGAAGAGGTCGACGGCCCGTGGCCCCATCCCGCCGGCGACCACGGTATTGACGCCGTGTTCGGCAAGATAACTGGGGAGGAAACCGGGCTCGTGTCCGGGGTTCGCAAGGTCGGGAAGCCGGGATGCAGACCCTTCGTTTACATCAAAAAGTGCATAGGCTTCGCAGTGGCCGAAATGGCCGGACACGAAGTCTCCATCGAGTGCAATCGCAAGTTTCATCTTTTCACCACCTGCCGGGACGGCGACCTCTCATGCCGTTGCCGTGGCCTCTGCCGCACCCGCACGGGATGCCGCCTCTTCCAAGGCCGTAAAGAACGTTGTTCTGCTCCGGTGCGGTCGCATCTCCGGACTCCACCGGGGCCGGGCGTGCCGTCATGCACGGACCGCGGCGACCCCCTGTCATCTGGCCGCATCCCCGCGGCCCTGTTCCATCATATCCTGGCATGTCGTTCACCATACCCTTGCAGGCAATAGTACTCATATGCGCACAATACATGAAACCTGTGGTCGGGGCAAGATCGGGGACGTGCGGCGATCAGAGCATACCGGAAGAGAGAGGGGACGGAGAAATCGTGCCTGATCGAAACGTCAGGGAGAACGCACGCAGATTTAATATGGTCTGGGGGTGACTGATATACTACACGGGAGGCATTCCCCGATACAGGGGGCATCCCGAGAAGAACCCGTGCACGCGGGCCCGTAGCTTAGTGGTGGAGCGCCCGGCTCATAACCGGGTGGCCGTGGGTTCGAATCCCTCCGGGCCCATTCCATTTTCTGAAAAGAGCAATGACAGGAGCCGCGGCTCTCACGCTGCCGCGGGGAGCGACACCTCAAGCACCTCTGCAAGTTCCCGGAGGGCCGCCTTCTCCTTCTCGCTGACGCGGGCGCCGCCAATGCCGAGGAAACCGCCTTCCCTGCTCGCCTCGGCGACGGCATGACCGATGCCAAGGAGCCACTTCCTGAACCCCGCTGCCTCGCCGGGCGTCGTCCTTGCCGCCAGGATGGGGCCGATGCCGCGGAGGCCCTCCAGGATCCGCGCCCTGATCTCTTCGGGCCTCCCCTCGGTAAAGTCCTCGCTGCCGGGAAGGTGCTCTTTCCTCTCCGACATCTCCCTGAGGTCGGCGACCAGCGACCCGACCAGTTCCTTCGCTTCCGGCGGGACGTCGAGTCTGTCGAAGGCCCGGGACAGGGCCTTCAACTCCCGGAGAATGCCGGTGAAGTCGGGATCGGCGAGCATCACGGAGAAACCCGCGGCGACAGGCGCCTGCAGGAGGCGGCCCCATTCTGCAGTGGTGAAGTCCGCTTTTGTCGTCATGGTCGGTCCATCCTCCCCGGGACAGGCATACCGGCCCGGGGTCTGTCATGCCCTCCGGGGGCCCGATCCCATATGAGAGTATCGGCGGGTCCGGGAAAAAAGTGGAATAGAATATTTTCGGGGCTTTGTAGAAATCCTCCTCCATCGGTTGATAGTGCGTGCCGGTCCTCTGCCTTCCCGTTCGCCGGGGGATTTTTGCCCCCGGACCCCCGCGCGAGGATTGGTCCCGGGAAGAAAAGGTCGGAGTCCTGGAGGAGGAGGCCATCCCTGCCCCTATCGTAATGGCAGGGGGTATGGGGGGCGGCAGCCCCCCTGGACCAGGCACTTCTGAACAGGATTTTTTTCCCCTATCACTTCAGGAAGTACTTTCCCGCAAGGGTTTCTACAGAGCCATTTTCGGCAGGATATGAAGACATCCCCGACAATTACGACTTCATCTCCGGGTCGGCCCAGACGTTCGCGAGCACCACCCCGGCAATGATCAGGAGACTCCCGACCGCATGGTTGGAGAGGAACGCCTCATGGAGTACCAGCACGCCTGCAAGGATAGAGACGACGACAGAGAGGTTCTGGATGATCCCCACCTTCGCCGCCTCCAGGTCCTTCGGGCTGTACATTGCGAGAAAAGACGTCCCGACAGAGGTAAAGAGGCCGAGATAGAGGAGGTCCATCATGAAACCCGGGTCCCCGAGCAACAGGGCCGCTCCGCCTGCGTCCAGACCCTCGCACACGATGGCCGCCGCCACAAACGCGACACACCCGCAGAGCACCATCCTGAAGGTGAGGCTGACAGGGTCGAGAGTATACGGGTGAGCCTCCGCCCGAGGACGATGTACAGGGATGTCGTAAGAGCAGAGAGCAGGGTCAGGACCATCCCCGTCCAGCTGGTGCCGCCTCCGTTGTTCCCGCCCATAGAGAAGAGGCACACGATCCCGGCGATCGAGATGAAGAAGGCGAGGAACTGTTTCGCATTCACGTGTTCCCCCAGCAGCAGGAGACCGAGGACGTCCACGAAGACGGGTACGAAGGCGGAGATGATCCCGGCCTCTGACGACGATATGGAGAGCAGCCCGAAAGCCTGAAGGGAGAAAAAGAGGACAGGCTGGATGAGAGAGAGAGGACCAGGAGGTCCCGGATCGCATCTGCCCTGATGCGAACCGCGATGACGCCTGCCGCAAGCAGCACCAGCATAAAAGCAAAAGAAAGGGCAAAGCGGAAGGCAAGAGTCGTGAAGGGCTCTGCAGCCCCAGAGATTCCTTGACGAAGAGGAAACTCAGGCCGATAAAAAAGGTGTTGACAACAGCGGCGATATACGCGTATGTCCGTTGCTGCATGAAATACCCGTACAATTTCGAGAACTGATCTGATACGTGTTGCGGGGACAGGGAGGGATTTCCTGACCCGTACACGCACAAAGAAAGGGAAAAACAGCAGGAGTTATATAACAGGGACTCCTCATTCATTTCTGTGAACGGAAGAGACGTATGCCTCGATGCCGACCTCTACGAGGCCGTTTTCGACGCCACCGGCGACGGACTTGTCATTGCCGACCGTTCCTCCACAATCATCAGGGCAAACCGCAGATTTTTCAGGATGACGAGGTACGGGCGGTCAGAGATCGAGGGGGCGATGTCATGGTCACAGATCGCGGAGGGTGGAGACCTCCCGGCCCTTGCCGTGACCGGAACGGCACCAGCCATAAGGGAAATGCGTCTGCAACGGAAAGACGGTTCTTTTATCGACGCCGCCGTCACGGTCAGGACTATCCCCGGCCGTGACCTCTTCATTGTCTCGGTTCTCGACATCACCGGAAAAAAACAGGTGACCCACGCTCTCCACAGGCGGGACGCAATTCTTGAGGCGATCAGTACCATGGCCGGCCGTTTCCTCGCGACGCGCACCTGGGAGGAGGAGATCCCCGGGGCCCTCCGCGGACTCTGCACGGCAACCAATGTCCACCGCGTCTACCTCTTCGAGAACACCACAGACCAGGAGACCGGCGAGACCCTCATGACAGGCCGGTACGAATGGACCAGAGAGGGGAGAGGAGGCGAGATCGCCACCACCAGGCGTCGAGGGCTCTCCTACCAGAAGGCCGGAGTCGGGGCATGGGAGACGGACCTCAGGAACGGAAAGACCGTCTTTTCCGACATCAGGACCGCCGAAAATGATGAAAGGTGGAACATGGAGGCGCTCGGGGTTCAATCGTTTGTCATCGTCCCGATACATGTCGGGGGTCGGTGGTGGGGGTTCATAGGCTTTGACGAGACGCGGGAGGAGAGGCGCTGGACCGAGGTCGAGATCGACGCACTCGAGGCTGCGGCAGGTATCATAGGGTCTGCGATCCGCCGGCAGGAGACAGAAGAGGCGATGCTCGCCTACATCACCGAGTCGGCACTCAGACTCAAAAACCCGGTCATCCTCCTCAGGGAGAATTTCGAGGCGATCCACGACGATATCAGGGACGAAACCGTTCCGAAGGAGGAGATCCTCACCCAGATCAGGGTCCAGATCGCGGCGGCCGACCAGATCGCCGAGAACCTTCGCGAGCTCAACGCTTCCATCGCCGAGGGGCGGCGAGAGATCCCCGACGCATTCCGTCATTTCTTGCGGAGGTAGGAGAGAGGTGTGAGCGCCCTCGACATCACGCCCGACAATCCCCGGATCGTCCTGGTCCTCTCGCCTGCACGCCCGGCCAGGGAGAGCAATCTGGCCGTTGTCAGGGAGGTCACGGGGGAAGGCGTACGCGTCGTCGTCGTCACCGTCAACCAGCCAGCCCGCTCTCTTGCCGGACATTACCTGAAAAACGGCATTGATATGACCACAGTCCGCTTCATCGACACAGTCACGAAGTACGCCGGCGGCGACGCCGCGGAGGACATGCCCGGAAGCGTCTTCCTCCACCGTCCCGACGACCTCACCGGCCTCTCCATCGCCATAACAGGAGTCCTGAAAGACCCGGGCGAGCAAAAGATATGCATCATCGTCGATTCCGTCAATGCGATGCTCATCTATATCTCCTCCGCGGATCTTCTGAAGTTCATCCACTATCTCGCGAGCAAGCTGAAGATCCTGGAGATCTCGGGCATCTTCCTCGCCATGGAGTCAGGCCTCGACCCTGCCCTTCTGGCACGGCTGACAGCCATCTCGGATGACGTCATCGAGATTGGCGGGGCGCTGGAAGATCCGCGACAGGCATAAATATCGCGCTCACGTCCATGACGGCCATGCACCGGGCACGCGGGGGGAAGACCGGATGAGCGCCGGCGTCATATGGAGCCCTGCGGGAATGGTCCTCATCTGCGGGGCCGCCTTTGTTATCGTGGCCGCTGGCATGCACGCCGGCGCAGACCTGCTCAACCCGGTCCTCTTTGCACTTCTCATCGCCGTCCTCGCGGCGCCGCTCCAGATAAGGCTTATGAAAAAAGGGATGCCACGGGGAGCAGCCATACTCACTGTGATGGGAGTGATCGTCCTCTTCTGCGCTTTTCTTCTCTGGGTGCTCTCCACTTTCCTCGTGCAGATGGGGGAGGCCCTGCCCGCCTACCAGGAGATGATCGATGTACAGATCGAGCGAGTCGTGTCACTCTTCCCGGGGACAGGGATCTCGGCAGGAGATTTTCCAGCCATCCCTGGAGATTCGCTCTTCCGCCCTTCTATTGTGAGCGTTCTTGCGGGTCTCGCCACCCTGCTCGCCGAATTTTTCCTGGTCCTGGTGATCACCGCCTTCCTCCTCCCCGCGGCCGGGGAAGGGTCGGTGTTCGGGCGGTACTCCGATGTGATCGCCAGACACTTCACCGCGAGGGGCCGGGCCGCCCTGGCCACCGGGGTCGGGACAGGTCTCTTCCTCCTTCTGATCGGGGTCGATTTTCCCCTGCTCTGGGGCGTGCTCATCTTCATCCTCTGCTTTATCCCGTTCATCGGGATCTGGATCGCGGCCGTCCCTCCTATCGGGATGGCATGGCTGGAGTACGGGACGGCGGGTGCGGTCGCGGTCGTCGGCGGCATCGCCGCGATCACTATCCTTGCAGAAAGGGGCTTCGTCACACCCGAATCTGCAAAAGTCCCGGGTCTGTCCCCTGCCATCACCATCGTCTCCCTCTTTTTCTGGACCTGGGTGCTCGGCATCCCGGGCATGTTTCTTGCTGTGCCTCTTACCCTCGCCGCAAAAACCCTGCTTGAATTATCGGACGATACACGCTGGCTCGCACGGCTGATGGAAACGGAAAGTCCTGAATAATGGAGAAATCAGGCATTTGCACGGATCTCGACCGGCGACCGGCAGATATAAATCGTGATTTATATATCATGTGTCGCCGTGTGGTACTATGGTCACCCGTGAAGAAATTTATACTGAATCCAGGCGGGAGATTGCAGACAGTCTTCCGAAGATCATCGTTGAGATCGTCATTGCCTTTCTGATCTGGCTTTTCGCCGTCTATATCTTCATTCCTCTTGCAGGATCGCTCGGCGACCCGACATTTCTCGGCCTGATCGGGCTCCAGCCGCTGATATCGGCGATCGTGATCGTCGCCCTGATCATCGTCTTCCTGGCCATCCTCAAGGAGATCATCGACGTCACCAATGCCGTCGCCGGGTATGCGACGCTCGCGTTCTCGAAGGGGGAGGTCTCCGAGGCAAAGCTGGAGAGATACCAGACAGGGTTCAGGCTCATCGGCTACGTGCTCCTCGCCGTCCTCGCGTACCTTTTCTTCCTGCCCCTGATCGCAGGGGTACTCGGCGTGCTCGCCGGCGTGGTCCTGGTCCTCCTGGTCATCTGGGCGATCATCGTCCTCTTCCAGGCAGGACGGATCTTCTCGGTCGAGATCGAGCAGAAGGCCGTGGATTTTTCAAAGAGGGTTGAAAAACTAAAGGAGGCCACACCAGAGGAGGAGGAGAAGACCTGATCAGGCACAGGGCCGAATATGAAACCATTTCCCATTTTTACCGTTCTCCTGGTACTCGTGATCACGCTCGTCGTCTTCGTGCCCCATTTTCCGTATCTGATCGAGGCGGCAGCGGCAGGGCTCGGAGTCACGGACGACCAGGCGCTCGGGGCCTTCGTCGTCGCCATGCTCATCGCCGCGATACTCCTCTCCGTCCTTGCCGTCAGGGAGATCTGCGACCTTGTACGCTGCCAGGTCGCACGAGAGAGAAGGGCCGGGCGCACCTGAGGAGAGGGCGGGAGACGGGAATGACCAGGCAGCCGTTCTCCTTCCACCTGCTTGCAAAACCTGCCGGCGACCGGCGAGGCAAAGACCGGGCGGAACGACCCCTGTCCCTGCGGGAGGCGGTGAAGAGAGGGGGGCTTCAGAGGGATCACGGGGTTTTTATACCGTCTGTCCCATTCGGAGTATCGGTCCGGGATCTTCCGGGCTGACGAAAATAACACGAGGGGGACAAATCATGAGTGATCTGGTTGTCGTCGGATTTGACGACGAAAAAACCGCGTTTAAGGTCAGGGACAAACTCGCACGGATGAGCAAAGAGCATCTGGTCGGGCTCGAAGACCTGGTCGTGGTGGTCCGCCACCAGGACGGGAAGACGGACATCAAGCAGTCGACGAGTCTTGCCGGGATAGGTGCGCTGAGCGGGAGTTTCTGGGGCCTGCTCATCGGGCTGATCTTTTTTGTGCCGGTCCTCGGGCTTGCGATCGGCGCGATCGCCGGGGCTATCGCCGGCCACTTTGCAGACTACGGCATCGACGACAAATTCATCAAGGACGTTTCCGAGACAGTGAAGCCCGGCAACTCGGCGGTCTTCATGCTGATCAAGGAGGTGACGCCGGATAAGTTCCTCACGGAGATGGCGGAGTTCAAGGGCACGGTTATCAGGACGTCCATGACCGCGGAGAACGAGGCAAAACTGAAGGAGGCCTTCGGCGAGGAGGCTCCGGCGGAGAAGGAGAAGGTCGCGGCACCGGCGATGTGAGAGTGGCCCGAGAACCCCACTATTTTTCGTCCACCGCTCATCAAAAGACGATTTTAAGGACACCGATCTTCATGAGCATGAGGACCAGGCAGATCCCGATCCAGCCGAGGGTGATGAAAAGGAGAGAGAGGTGACGGTCCCACTGGAGAATCCATGCAATGACGACGCTCGAGTACAGCCCGATGATGGGGAATACCGGGAGGAAGAGGAGAGTATAGACGCCATATTTTGAGAGATATTTCATTGTCTGCATCTTTTTTTCGGTTTTTTCAAGCATGGCCCGGACCCGCGCCGACTGTATCGCGAAGGTGTCGCAGGTCTCGAAGATCGCGAGCACGGCGCCGACCTCGACGAGGGTCATGACCGCAAGGATCATGGCCGGGCGGAGGCCCATCGCAACACCGACGAAGACGGCGTTCGCCTGGAGGAGGAGAGTGGAGGAGATCAGGCCGAGCACCACGCCCGGCGGGACGGAGAGGGCGAAGCCGAGAAGGAGGGGGAGGAGCAGGGCGAAGACAACGACGATCAGTATGACCTTTGACGTCTGCCTGAGCAAGGTGAAGAGATGGTCGGGATTCATGGCGCGGGCCCCGGACAGGAAGGAGAGAAACTCCTCCAGGTCCCTGGTGTTTCCCCATGGCTCTCTGCCCGGAGATATAGGTTGGGGTGCGGGAGGACGAAAGGAATATAATCGCACAGGGTTTCCTAACCCCTGGTGTCATCATGAACGGTGAAACGATCCGTGCCGATATCGTGGTCGCGGAGGAAACTATTCCCTGGTGGCTTGTCCTCCTCCAGGGCATCATCGCCCTCATCTTCGGGCTGGTCCTGCTCGCATGGCCGGCGCAGACTCTCGTGGTGCTGGTCACCTTCCTCGGGATCTACTGGATGATCATGGGCATCGTCGCTCTTGTCGGTATGTTCTTCGGCGGGGAGCACGGGATATGGACGGTCGTCTTCGCCCTCCTCGGCATTATCGCCGGCATCGTGGTGCTGGCGTATCCCCTGTACAGCACGGCCATCGTTTCTTCGTTCCTGGCGATCCTCATCGGTATCCTGGGGATCGTCATGGGGGCGGCGGCCCTCGTGCAGGGCATGACCGGCGGCGGGTGGGCGCCGGCACTCCTCGGCGTCCTCAGCATGATGCTCGGCATTGTCCTGCTCGCAAACCCCTTTTTCACCGTCGCATCCCTGGTGCTGCTCCTCGGGATCCTGGCGATCATCGGTGGGGTGAGCGCGATGGTCTTCTCCTTCCGCCTGCGTGCGGCAGGGTGAGAGAGGAGGATATAGATCTCGTACTCCCCGCTCCGGGTATCCCCCCTATCCTGGAGGGATATGGAGAGGAACGAGAAACTGATCGAATACCCGCCCGGGACGATGGGCCGGTAGGTGCTGGTCAGCGGGGAGAGGATCGATGACCACGAGGTCGAGATCAGGATGGCCCTCGCCCGGCAGTAGGCCGGGGAGACCACCCCTTTTTTCCCTATCCGGGTACTCCGAACGCATCTTTCGTGCCGGGCATCAGGCAGTAGATGAGGATGATACCGTTGATCAGGAGTGCAGGCGCCATCGCCTCCCAGGTGGAGGCACCAAGGACCGAAAGGAGTGCCAGGACAAGGTTCAGGATCGAGAGGAGGACGACAAAGACCCATCCCTGCGGGTCGAGGTTCCAGAGCATCCGAAAGACCCAGAGATAGATGAGCGCAAGCATGCCCCAGAGGATCGCCCCGAGAAGGTCGAAGGTGAAGAAACGCACCGGCCCCAGGGTGACCGGGAGAAGGTGCAGCATCTGCAAGGTATAGACCACGGCCTGGATTGCCGCAAGAACGGCCAGGAACGCGAGGACAGTAATACCAAATGGTCGGTTTCGTGCCATGACAACAATCATCTCCAGACCGCCCGCCCCGGGCGGTACCCGGAGAAGATCTTCCCCATATATATCATCGCCGGACCCCTCGATCTCCTCGTCCCGGCGGCCATCAGGAGATAAATCCCTCCATAGGGTGGTGATAACAGAGGGAACACTGCACCGGGGAGAGGCGATGACGATGCACGAAGATATATATTTGATTCGGTATACTTGGCGGTCAGAGACCGGGCAGGCACATCCGCCTTCAGTCCGGTCCGGAGGGAGAAGATGAAAAAAGAGACAATCGGGATCTGTATCGGCATCGCCCTGCTGGCGGTCATCGCCGTCGCCGGGTGTACCCAGCAGCCCACGAGTCAGCAGGCCGAGGCACAACTCTGCCAGAGTCTGGCAGACCTGGACCAGGCATTAAAGAAGGTCGAGGCGATCAACAGGGACTCGACGGTCGGGGACCTGCGAGCGGCCGAGGCCGAGGTCACAACAGCGATGGAAAGTGTCAGGTCATCGGCGAAAGACCTGAAATCGGCGCGGGTGACCGAACTCGAGACGGCGTACACCAACCTGGACAACGCAGTCAGGAGCGTTCCTGAAAGTGCCACCCTGGGGGAGGGTCTGTCATCGGTCACGGAACAGCGCGTCGCCTTCAGGCAGGCATGGCAGAACCTCTTTACCGAATTGAAGTGCACGCCCTGAGGCCGCATGAGCCGCACAATCCGGTAAGGACGCCACACCACAATAATCACCATATTTTTATAGTGTGCTGTCATGACACAGGTCGCCCCTTCCCGGCACAGGGAAGGAATGATGGAGGAAGAGAGATGGCAAACGTGATGTACGGACCGATGCAGATGGTCGTGATCGGCTTCGACGAACCTGAGTTCCACGGAAAGGTCCTCAAGGAACTGAGGTCCCTGCGCGAAAAAGGTACGATGAGGCTGATCGACCTGCTCTTTGTCTGGAAGGACGCCAGCGGCAAAGTCACCGAGTTTCAGGCGACCGATCTCACCGAGGAGGAGAGACTGCGCTTCGGCGCCGTTGTGGGAGCCCTGATCGGGTTCGGGGCCGCCGGGAAAGAGGGGGCGCGTGCCGGCGCGGAGGCGGGTGCGGAGCGGGTGGCGGAGTACGACTTCGGCATCGCCGCGGACGACCTCACCACGATCGCCGACGCCATTCCGGCGGACAGCGCCGCAGCCGTGATGCTTATCGAGCACACCTGGGCGATCGGGCTCAAGCAGGCGCTGCGCGATGCCGGCGGCTTCGTGCTCGCGCAGGGGATGGTGACACCCGAGGCCCTGCTGCTCGCCGGGGCAGACCTTGCTGCGGCGGTCGAGGCCGCGGACAAGGAGGAGAAGAAAAAGGTCGCAATTCCGGCACAGTGAGCAGGCGTACCCCGCCTCACCCGCTGACCAGGCGGGTGATGTCCCGGAAGAAGGCGTAGGCCTGCGTGTGGACAATTGCACCGGAGAGATCGGCATCGGCCTGGGTTCCCGGGGTGGCATCGACGGCGGCGCGGATATCTGCTGCGGGCGGGGTCTCTGCCGGGCTGCACCCGGCGACGATCACCGCCACCAGCACGAGCAATATGGTAAAAATGACATAGCGTGACAACATCGGGTGTTCTCCCTCCGGAGAGAGGAGGGGGAATGCCACTCATGTCATTTATAATTTCTGCGGGGGGCCGGGTAAAACACTATATGTCGCCGCACCCCACGCACGTCCATGCAGTGTCCGGTCTGCGGGGGGGAGTGCGTCAGGGACGCGGCGGAGGTCGTCGGGACCGTGCCCGCCGTTTTTTCCCCCTGCGGAGAGTGCAGGGCCGCGCCGCTCGACAAGGCGGCCCCCCTGCCGCAGAACTATGAACCGGCCGCGCCCTGTTCCTGCGGGCGGCGTTTTATCGACGATGTCTTCGCCGCCATCTACCTCGTCCTCCGGGAGGAGGGGGCGATCGCCGGCACCGAGCCCCTGCGAGCCGCAGGGACGCCGGTCGTCCACCCGGCCTTCGCCCTCGCCGCACCGCCCTTCCTCCCGGCCAGGTCCCTTGTCCTGCTCTCCCCCCATCCCGACCGCAGGGCGGCGGAGAGGATCGTCCGCGAGGTGCCCGAGGTGCGGGGCGTGGTGCGGACAGGCGCGGCGGTTCCCGGCCTCGACAGGGGCGGAACGGCCGCCCACGAGATCCTCGCGGGCTGCGACGTCCAGGCGAATATCTTCCCCACCTCCATCGGCGAGGTCGTCGTGTACAAGGAACTTTCCCGGACGCACATCGAGTTCCCCCGCCCGGTCAACCCGAAGATCAGGGCGGTCGAGAGGGAGGTCGGCAGGCACGCTCCCCATACCTTCGTCGATGCCTGCTCCGGCGCGGGGACGCTCGGCCTTGCCGCGGCCCTTGCCGGCGTGCCCGAGGTGGTCTTCTGCGACGCCCACGGCCCGGCCGCCTTCTGGACCGCGGTCAATATCCGGGCAAACAGGGGCGCCCTCCTCGTCGACGAGGTCGCCATTCATGCAGAGAGAGACGAAATGCCCGAGGTGAGGGACGAACCCGTCCTCATCGCCGAGGCATGGGGCGACCAGCACCTCCTCGTCTACCACGGCGACCTCGCCCGCCTTCCTCCCCTGCTAAAGAGGCCCGAACGTACCCTTGCAGCCCTTGACATCTTCGGAAAGGAGGACCCTGACGCCTGCGGGCGAGTACTCTCCGCGTGGCGCGGCGCGGGGGGAGGGAAGGCATTTATCCCGTGAACCATAGTACATATGGGGACTAGCCTGGGTGGCTCGGCGTCACCTGTGATCCGAAATCGCCGGTATGCGGAGGGCGAAGTCCGAGGAAGGCTCTGGCGATCTGCTGGCGCCCTGTGTGTTCCGACTGAGAAACCTTGTCCCATGAGGTCGACGGAGAGGACTCGATGCCCTGTAGGGGGCAAAGACCTCGTACCGCGGAGACCGGTTCAGGCCCGGAAGGGAGCAGACTTACCGTGGACGTGCGGCGCCCATGGGGGTGCGGGGTGGAGAAGGAGTGCCAGGACAAGAGCAGGCACGCATTGTCGACCGAGGACCCGTCCCCAATTGACTGATCTCCATGTCAAAAGTCACTGTTGTCGGAGCCACGGGAAGGCTTGGCTCTTTTGCTTCTCATTCTATCTCAGGTATCCCTCACGTCGATGAGGTGCTTCTCATGGGGCGGCCTGGCAGGGAACAGTCTCTTGCAGGGCTCTGTCATGATCTCACGGACTCGTGCGCCGCACGCGGGATAGGGACGGCCTTTACCTGGAGCACACGCCCCGAGGACTATGCCGACTCAGACGTCGTCGTGGTCACGGCAGGGGTGCCGCGCCAGGAAGGACAGGACCGCATCGACCTTGCCCTCGGGAACGCCCGGATCATCGCCCCGATCGCCGAAGAGGTCGGCAGCCACGCTCCTGAAGCGACCGTCCTCATGATCACGAACCCGGTCGACGTGATGACCGCGGTCTTTCTCCGGTACTCGAGGATGGACCCGAGACAGGTCTTCGGCCTGGGTACTCACCTGGACTCGATGCGGCTGAAGGCACTGATCGCCGACCACTTCCACGTCCATGTGAGCGAGGTCCACACACGCATCATCGGCGAGCACGGCGAGAGCATGGTCCCGCTCTGGTCCGCGACGACGATCGGCGGCATCAGGATCTCGAACCTGCCGGCGTTTTCCAGTCTCCCGATGGAGGATATGGTGAACAGGGTCAAGAGCAGCGGCAGTTTCATCATCAAAAACAGCGGGGCAACGGTCTATGGGCCGGGCGACGCCATCGCAACCCTGATCCAGACGGTCCTTGCAAACGAGAACAGGATCCTGACGGTCTCCTGTTACATTAAAAGCGAGGTCCACAATGTCGGGAACACCTGCATCGGCGTACCGGCACGGGTCAACCGCGAGGGTGTATTCCCTGTGGCGATCCGGATCGAGGAGAACGAACTGGCCGCGTTCCGCGCCTCGGTCGAGAAGATCCGCGGGATCACGCAACAGGTCCTGGAAAAAATGGACGAGATCAGATCATCCGATTGACGTCGGTGATCTCGGCGCTTGCAATGCCTTCGACAGCGGCGAGTTTCGACTCCAGAGCGTCGGTGGCGCCTTCTTCATCCTCGATGATGGCGGCGACCTTGAGAGCGAAGAGCCCGAAACCGATCGGTTCTTCCCTGACGTCGTCAATGCCCGGAACTGTGGCCTTGATGGCCGTCTTGAGGTCTTCAACCGCAATTTCGGCTGATTCAGGCATGAGTTTCAGAATGACGGCGACTTTTCCCATGGTTATGGCCCCTGGTACCCGCATTTTTCGCAGGTGTAGGCGATGCTCTGTTCCCTGCACTGGGCACAGCGCCTGATCTCGTTCCCACAGCCGGGACAGTTAAACCTGGTCGCACCACGTTCGGCGAGGGGTGCGTTGCATGACGTGCATTTTTCCATAGCCATAGATAAACCCCAATTAAGAGTTAGTGATCTTTGCATCTTATGTGCAATTAAATGCTCGTATAGACGCGGGTACAGGGCACGCTCTCACCTTCGAGGAGTCGGAGGAGGCGCCCTTCGACCCGGCCGTTCACGATCCGTGCGGGAATACGGTGGGCGAAGAGGTACGGGAGGAGGAGGGGGTCGACCTCGTCGCAGGGGAAGGGCTCGCGGACTGCGGCGACCGGGACGCCGCCGCGCGTCAGGGCGTCCACCGACTTGACCAGGACAAGGGAGGCCCCGGTCTGCCGGGCGGCCCAGGCGGCGATGGTGTCCGAGGTGACGGCCCAGGAGTGCGGGAGGGGGTCGTGCGCCCTGAGGGCGGCATAGGGGAGGAAGACCGCCGGGCCTTCGGGCACGGCGAGGTCGGCGGTCACCGGGATGCCGAAGGAGGAGAGGTACCAGCCGTAGGCCTCCATGGCGGCGACGGCCATCCAGTGGGCCGGGGTGTCGGGCGGCGCGAGGGCCCGGACGGCGTCGGCGAACTGCCCGCCGCCGGGCACGATCAGGGCCGGCACCCCGGCGTCGAGCACCTCCCCGACCACCGCGGCGGCGCGGTCTGTCAGGCTCCCCCCGACCTTGACGACGACTGGCAGGTCCATGATCCGCGTGGACCGGCTGATTATAAAAACCCGGGGGGAGGAACGAAGAGTATGCGGACGGCCATCGTCATCTTCCTCCTCGCTCTTCTCGCCGGGACGGCGGGGGCGGTCCAGATCGTGGCGTTCTGCCCCGACCCCTACCTGTCCGGCGAGCCCGACGAGTACGTCGTCCTCGACGGGGCCGGGAGCCTGGACGGCATCGAGATCACCGACGGCGAGGGGAGTGTCCGTTTCCCTGAAGGGAGTGCGATGGATGGCCGTATCGTCGTCGCACGGGAGGCGGCCGGGTATGTCAGGGCCCATGGCCGTCTCCCCGACTACGAGGTCGTCGACACCGATGCGGCGGTCCCCGACATGCACAGGAGAGGGGACTTCAGGCTCGCGAACCAGAAGGACAGTCTCACCCTCCTTGTCGGCGGGGCGGCGGTCCAGGAAGTCGCGTGGCCGGGCGACGTGGTGCCGCGGCAGGGGCAGGTCCATACTCTTGTGGACGGCAGATGGGACCCCCGGCCCTTCTTCATCGGCCAGTCGGACTTCGCCCCGCAGACTTTCGAGAATGTCACGGTGACTCTCTTCGTCTCTCCCGACTGCTCGTACGAGGTGCTCTCCGACGCGGTCGCCACGGCGCGGGAGAGCATCGATGTGAATGTTTACGAGTTCACCCACCCGGGCATTGCGGAGATGCTCGCCGACGCCGCGGACCGGGGGGTCGATGTCTCTGTCCTCGTCGAGGGGGGGCCTGTCGGAGGTATCAGCCCCGAGGGGAAGGGCGTCGCCCGGATGCTCGCCGGCCATGGTGTTCCGGTGATGATGATGGAGACGGCGGGAGACGTCCATGCCCGCTACCGCTTCGACCACGCGAAGTACATGGTGGTCGACGGGACGGATGTCCTTGTCATGTCGGAGAACTTCAAGGAGAGCGGCATCCCCGAGGTCGGAAAGAGGGGGAACCGCGGCTGGGGGGCGTGGGTGCAGGACACCGGGGTCGCGGGCTACTTCGCAGAGGTCTACCGCGTCGACAGCACGGGCGGCGACGTCGTGCCGGCCCCGCAGGGCGGGAGCGTCACGGCAACGGGCGGCGGAAACTATGAGGTGCGGTTCTCGCCGGAGACCGTGCACGGCGCCAGGGTGACGCCGGTGATCGCGCCGGAGACGAGCGACCTCGTGCGGCAGATGATCGCGGGGGCCCGGATACGTGTCCTCATCGAGCAGGCCTATATCACGAACAGCACCGCGGGAGGGCCGAACCGGTACCTGGCCGAGGCGATCAATGCCTCGCGCCGCGGCGTCTCCGTGCAGGTGCTCCTGGACTCCGCGTGGTTCAATGTGGAAGGGGAGACGGACAACGACGAGATGGCGGCCTGGATCAACGAGTTTGCCCGGAGTGAGGGCCTCCCGATCGAGGCGCGCTGCGTCGACCTTGCGGCGGCGAACCTGGAGAAGGTCCACACAAAGGGGGTGGTCGTGGACGACAGGAGCGTGCTCGTCTCCTCAATCAACTGGAATGACAACTCCCCGGACTTCAACCGCGAGGCCGGCGTGATCGTCGAGCACCCCGACGCGGCGGCGTACTTCGCCCGCGTCTTCGCGGCCGACTGGGATGCTGGGACGAGGGTCGACGGAGACGCAGGGTTCGACTACCGGATCGTCGCTGCCGTCGGCGTCGTGATCCTCTTCGCCGCCCTGTATGTCGTACGGAGGGTGTGGGAGCGATGAGGGGCGGGGGGCGTGCGGGGTTTTCCCGAGACCAGAGGGAGGAAGGGTCGAGTGCGGAGTTCGCTGCCATTTTTTCGGGAAAGGCAGGGAATAAGAGTCTTTTCCGGGGGGCATGCCCCCGGTCCCCGTGTCAAGATAGGCAGGGATACGGCAATTTCTCTCCCCATGATTTCCTGTTCTCTCTTACCCGGCCTTATCCGAATTGGCGAGACGACCGGAGGGAGTCGAGAAAGCCTTCGGCTTTCGGTAACGAACTGCGAGTTCAGACAGAAGAGTACGGCTTCCGCTCGAACGGAGAGCGAGCGATTCGCCGGGGCGAAAAAGAGAGACTCGTGCTGTGCTCAGACGGCTTCCGCGGCCTGCTGGGGTTTGTACTGGTAGATGATCTGGCGGGCGTCCTTGAAGTTGAACTTCTCGATGATGAGGTTGTTGTCCTTCAGTCGCTTCAGAGCATACCTGACAGTCCTCGGGGCAAGGCTGGAGGAGCGGACGAGGTCCTTGTGCGTCATCGAACCGCCGTCCTCCAGGATGATCAGGACCTTCCTGGAGGAAGGCGGGAGGGTGGTCGGGTGCATGATCAATAGTTAACACCGTTAACATATGAACGTATCGGCCCATATATAAAAAGCATGAGAATATTACATCATGCTTGTATCTCCGGAAATAAAGGCTTTCATTATTCTTTTCGGACTATCGGCACTCCTCCTCGGATTGCACGCCGCCCTCGCCGCGGCGGGGGGCGCGGCCTTTGCCGCGCCCTGGACACCTGACGCCGGCGATGGCAGCTTTGTCCTCCTCACCGGTACTGTCGGGGATGTGCGCGAGCTCTCCGGCGGCCATCTCATCGCAGAAGTGAACGGGACGCAGGTCTTCATCCCGGCGTCGGCGGCACAGGGGGTCGCCCTTGCGAAGGGCGACAGGGTGCAGGTCGCGGGGACGGTCCAGACCTATCAGGGGAAAAAAGAGGTGGTGGTGAAGGCGGCCGCGGACGTCGTCCTCATCTGACCGGCATCGTCGCCCAGTCGGGGAGGGCCGGGGTGAAGCCAAGCGCCCACATCACGACCGTGAAGAGGAAGAGCGTCCAGAGGGTGACCCCGGCGAAATTGAGCACCCAGCCCGAGCGCATCAGGTCTTTCATGTCGATGTAGCCGGAGGCGTAGGCGACGGCATTGGGCGGGGTCGCCACCGGGAGCATGAAGGCCATGGAGGTGCAGACAGCCGCGGTGAGCATGAGCATGTACGGGTGGATGTTCATGGAGACGGCGGTGACGGCCATGATCGGCATCATCAGAGAGGCGACGGCCGTGTTCGAGGTCACCTCGGTGAGGAGGGAGATGCCGATGGCCACCAGGAGGACGAGGAGGACGATGGGGAGAGCGCCGAAGATCGCGATCTGGTCGACGATGACCTTTGCAAGGCCGCTCTTGATGAAGGCGGTCGAGAGACAGAGGCCGCCGCCGAAGAGGAGGAGGATGCCCCACGGGATCTTCACCGCCCATTCCCAGTCCATCGTGAAGATCCCCTTCTTCCTGTCCACCGGGAGGAGGAAGAGGAGGAGGGCGCCGGCGATGGCGACCGTCGAGTCGTCGATGGCCGGGAAGATGATGTCGAGGCCGGGGATCACGAAGCCGCCGATGTCCTTGGTCTTCTCGAAGATCCAGGCAAGGGCGACAAGTACGAAGACGGCCAGCGTCCACTTCTCCCCCTTCGTCATCGGCCCGATACCCTCGATCTGGTGGTCGATGATCTCCCTCGCATGGGCGATCTTCGAGGGCAGGTGGCGGTACGATCCGTAACTGAGCCAGAGCCAGGTGATGGGGATGAAGATGGCGACCAGGGGCACGCCGAACTTCATCCAGGAGAAGAAGTCGATGGTAGGGGCCGCAGGGAAGAGGGTCTTCATCTGGGCGACGAAGATGCCGTTCGCCGGCGTGCCGATGAGGGTGCCGATACCGCCGATGCTGGCGGCATAGGCGATGGAGATGACGAGGGCCTCGCAGAAGTCGTGCTGCTCCTCGGTCATGTTCTTCAGGGTGGCACTGGCATTGGGGATGATGGTGGCGATGATCGCGATCGCGATCGGGATCATCATCATCGCGGTGGCGGTGTTGGAGATCCACATCGAGAGGAAGGCCGTGGCGATCATGAACCCCAGGATGAGCCGTCGCGGGCTTGTCCCGACGACGTTGATGATGTTTAAGGCGATACGCCGGTGGAGGCCCCAGCGCTGCATGGACATGGCGATGATGAACCCGCCGAGAAAGAGGAAGATGACCTTGTCGGCGTACGGGGCCGTCGCCTCTTTGGCGCTGAGGACGCCGAGAAGGGGAAAGAGCACCACGGGCAGAAGTGCCGTCGCCTCCAGGGGGATCGCTTCCGTGATCCACCAGATGATCATCAGGAGGGTGACAGCGGCGACATATCTGGCCGCTGTCGGGATCAGCGTGTCGTCGATGGGAGCGAACACAAGGGTCAGAAATACAAGGACCCCGAGGACCCTCCCGATACTACTTTTCATCGGACACAAAGATTGGAATTTGTGATATTTCTACTATTCCCTTCTGGTCGGGCAAATCCATGCGTTTCGAGGAATCGGGATGATTTTAACGACATTCGCCCCATTTGGAAAAAGAAAACCGTGACGGTGAGGAGAGAGGAGACAGGCCGATCATTACCCGCGGGAATGCGGGAATTCACGGGCCAGAGCCGATGAAACGGAGGGAAAAGAGATCTGAGGCCTGAAAATAAAGTGCATTATTTGCATATGTTTATATGAAATGTCGCCGAATTTCAACGAAATCAGGCAGAGGAGAGACGATATGATGACGGCGACACCCGACTCGGGAAGGAGATATATCAGAGCGGCGATGGTCGCGGCCCTCGTGCTTCTCTCCCTGGCCCTCGAAGCGGTGGTCCACCTGGGCATGAGTGTCTCGATCGCCTATACCCACATCTTCTACCTGCCTATCGCCCTTGCCGGGATATGGTTCCACCGGAAGGCGGTGGCGGTGGCGGCCCTGCTCGGCGTCACCCATATTGCCGTCGAGGCCCTCTCTGTCGGTGCGGTGGACCCGGCGGCGGTGGTGCGGGCGGTGATGTTCGTCGCGGTGGCGTACGTGATCGGGTCCCTCTCCGCGTCCCGCGACCGGGCCCTTGAGGAGAAAGAGAGGAAGCACAGGACAATGGTCGCCTTCATCTCCGAGGTCGCCCTCAGGATCAGGACGCCGATCCTGCTGGTCCAGGAGAATCTGCGGGATGCCTGCATGGCGGCGGAAACGGGAGAGATGGAGAAGGAGGACGTCCTCGATCTCCTCAAGGTCCAGATCAGCCACGCGGAAAGCGTCCTTGCCACGCTCAGGGAACTGAACCAGGGCGTGATCGAGGAGGAGCAGGATATCCCCAGACCGTACAAAGATTTCCTGACGCGGTGAAGCCCTATGAGATTTGTCCTTGAAAAGAGTGAAGACCGGAAACTCTACCTTGTCCTCTCGCCGGCGACGGCGATGAAGCAGACCAACCTCGGGATCGTCAGGGAGATCACGGAGCAGGGCGCGACCGCGGTCATCATCACCACCAACCAGCCCTATCCGGTCCTCAGGAAACTCTATGTCCAGGAGGGGATCGACCTGGCACGCGTCCGCGTTGTTGATGCGATCACGAAGTACGCGGTCGGGAAGGCGCCCGAGGATGTGGAGAACGCCGTCTTCGTGAACAGTCCCGAAGACCTCACAGATATGGGGATCGCTGTCACCCAGACCCTCAAGGCGGTCGATGGAAAGGAGGTCTTCGTCCTCTTCGACTCGGTCTCGACGATGCTCATCTATCTCTCCTCCGCGAACATCTCGCGGTTCATCCATTTCGTGACGAGCAGGCTGAAGATCTCCGGGATTGCCGGGGTGTTCCTTGCGGTGGAGAAGGGGCTCGACCCCCTGCTCCTCTCCCGGCTCACCACCTTCGTCGACGAGGTGGTGGACATGGAGGAGGAGGGATGATTATTTACATCTAAATAATTCAGATCACAATAACCATGGATGAGAACCCCTTTGTCTTCGGCCAGCCGGTGCGGGGTCCGGCCTTCATCGACAGGACCGCAGAGCTGGAACGGGTCAGGAACTACCTGAAGAACGGGCGGAGCCTTATCATCTACTCGCCCCGCAAATACGGGAAGACGTCCCTCGTCCTCAGGGCCATCGACGGCTTCGGGGGGAGTGTCCTCCCGATCTTTCTCGACTGTTATGCCTTCACCAGCGAGCACGACCTCGCCCGCGCCCTCTCGGCGAAGGTGCTCGCGCATTACCCGGAGAGGGAGATCCTGGCGGCGATAAAGCGGCTCTTCGCCGGGATCACGCCAAAGATTACGGTGAAGACGGCGCCGGAGGTCGAGGTCGGCGTCGAGTACGAGCCCGAGGAGGATCTCTCCGGCGCCTACGACCTGCCGGAGAGGCTTGCCGTCGACCGCGGCCGCCGGGTGGTCGTGGTCTTCGACGAGTTCCAGGAACTCGCGGGTTTCGAGAACCTCCTGAAGACCCTCAGGTCGGTCTTCCAGCACCACCAGCACGTTGCCTATGTCTTCATCGGCTCGAAGAGGCACATGATGGAGTGGATCTTCCGGTCGCAGGAGAGCCCATTCTACAACTTCGGCGCTCACATGACCCTCCACGAGATCCCGGCCGGGGCGTTCGCGGCGTATATCGGGGAGGCCTTTGCCGGCGCTGGCATCGCCCTCCTCGACGGAACGGTGGAGGCGCTCCTGGCGGCGACAGGGTGCCATCCCCATTATACCCAGCGCCTCGCCTTCGAGGTGTGGTACAGGGGGCGCATCCGCGGCTCGGCGGGACCGGCGGATGTGGAGGCGGCGATCCGCGAGGTGATCGCGGACCTGGAAGGGTCATACCTTGCGATCTGGGACGCTCTCACCGCGAACCAGCGCAGGGTCCTCCTCGCGGTGGCGCAGGGCGAGGACGACCTCTTCTCCGGCGAGTTCGCCCGCACCCGGGGCTTTGCAAGCCCGGCGAGCGTCCAGTCGGCCCTCCGCAGGATTCTCGAAAGAGGGATCGCGGAGGAGGAGGGCGGGGGTTACAGGGTCGCCGACCCTTTCCTGGCCCGCTGGATGGAGGGGCGGTTTCTCAGGGGATGACGTTCTTTTTTCCCGGCCGCCTATCTTTTCTCCATGCTGATCAGGGACATCAGGACCACGCCTGTCTTCACGGCCGGCGACAAAACCCATCTCCGCGAACTCCTGCACCCGAAGGACGAACCGGCCTGCACAAACCGCTGTTCTATCGCCCATGCCTTCCTCGGTCCGGGTGAGGCATCGCTTCCCCACCGCCTGAAGACCTCGTCGGAGACGTATTATATCCTCGCGGGCAGGGGCGAGATGCACATCGGCGATGAAAAGGCGGAGGTCTGCGAGGGGCAGGCCGTCTACATCCCGCCGGGCGCGGTTCAGTGGATCGAGAACACCGGGCCGGGCGATCTTGTCATCCTCGCGGTCGTCGACCCTGCATGGCGGGAGGAGGACGAGGAGGTGTTCCCCTCCTCCCCATAACAACCCATATATCCCCTCCCGCCCATGGCGTGGTGCCGTTCCCGGCGCCGCCGGGTGCGGCTGGGGGAGAGACGATGCAGAATGTTGCCATATTCTGGGACCCCCAGGGGATCGAGCTCGATACCCTGGGCAAAAAGAAATACCTGCGGGTAAGCGACGGGGACAGTCCGTATATCTCGATGTCGATCAGGATGCTCTCCATCGACACGCCCGAGGTGCACTATCCTGTCAATACGCCGCCGTCGCGGCACGACGCCGATCTGGCGCAACTGGCCGACTGGATCCAGGACGGGGAGGCGGCGGTCGAACACAGCCTGGGGGAGCATCTCAGGCCGAAGCTTGCCACGGGTTCGGCCGGGACTCTCCAGGAGGACCAGGGGATGGAGGCGGCCCGTTATTTCAAGCAGCTCCTTGCAGAGAAGTTGACGCGGCCGAACGGGTCGAAGAGGGACGTGTTCCTGCGGGTTGCGGACCGGCCTTTCGACCAGTACGGGCGGTTGCTCGCGTATATGGCGCCGAACTACACCGCGAAGGAGAGGGAGACGATGACGCGGGCCGAGAGGGCGACCTTCAACCTGATGATGGTGGCGTCGGGGTGGGCGGCGATCTTCGCGATCTACCCGAGCCTGCCGCGCCATGCCGACCTGATGATGATCAGGGATGCGGCCGAGGAGGCGTACAGGGCGCAGAGGGGGGCGTGGGCCGACCCGATGGCCCTGACCGGGTACGAGTTCAGGATGTGCGTGCGCCTCTACGATATCACGGCGAAGGTTCTTGCCGGCAAGCGCCTCTCGTCGTCGGAGAGGGGGGCCTGGATCAGCAGGTACTGCGCCGACATGACGAACGGCGAGATCTTTTACCCGCAGGAGTACCACCGGGTGCCGCCGTACAACCGGGTCTTTATCTGGCCTTCGGACGTGCCGAAGGCGGTGGCCGGCATGAACCTTGTCCCGCCGCGTGAGCGGTGAGGGCGAGTCCTTTTTTTCAGATCCGCCTGAGGGCCCAGAGCAGGGGCGGGATGAGGAGATAGACCGCCGTGCTCCAGGTGACGCCGGCGGAGGTGGTGGCCGTCGTCGCGGCCGGGACGGCCATGCCGACGACGAGAAGGGTCATGGCAAACGCGAAGATCTCGTCGGTCAGCGCCTCGAAGCGTGCTTTTGAGAAACCGATGCCGTCGGAGGGGGATGTTTCGGCGGTCTGCATTGCAGAGTGTTGTTGGGGTTTCCCGATAATCTCTCCGCGCTGGTGCGGCCGCGGGTGTTAGCGGACGAGCCGCTTTTTCATCATCCTGAGGGCGAGGAGGAAGGCAACGGGGGTGACGGCGGCGATCCAGATCAGGCCGAGGAGGAGGAGGTCGAGGCCCGCGGCAAGGGTGAGGGCGCGGCAGACATTGACGACGTGGGTGAGGGGGAGGGCGGCGAGGGCGAGGGCCTGGAGGGGTGCGGGGAGGAGGGAGAGGGGGAAGAAGGTGCCGGAGAAGAGGAACATGGGGGTGATGAAGAGGAAGGCCGGGTAGTTGATCGACTCGATGTTCGGGATGACGGCGGTGAAGCACATGCCGATGGAGGCGAAGAGGAGGCCGGCGGGGAAGGCGAAGGGGACGAGGAGGAGGGAGGAGGGGAGGTCGGCGACGCCGAAGAGGACGAGGACGGGGAGGATGAGGGAGGCGGAGATGACGCTTCTCGTCGCGCCCCAGAGGATCTCGCCGGCGATCACCTCTTCGAGGGAGACGGGGGTGGCGATGACGGCGTCGAAGGTTTTCTGGTAGTACATGCGCACGTACGAGCCGTAGGTGCACTCGAAGAAGGAGGCGTTCATGACGGAGACGGCGACGAGGGCCGGGGCGATGAAGCGGATGTACGGGACGCCGTCGACTTCGGCGATGTAGTAGCCGACGCCGAAGCCGAGGGCGAGGAGGTAGAGGACGGGTTCGAGGGCGGGGACGAGGAGGTTCACCTTCCAGGTCTTCACGAAGACGTCGAGGTTCCGGCGCCAGACTGTCCAGGCGCGCATGCCGGGGAGGGTCATTCGCGGAGTGTCCTCCCGGTGAGTTTTAAAAAGACGTCTTCGAGGGTGGCGGGCCGGGTGGTGAGGGTGATGGCGCCGCAGGCGTCGAGGAGGGCGCGGGTCACTTCGTTCGGCCGGTCTGTGGGGACGTGGAGGAGGCTGCCGGCGGTCTCGTACGGAATGCCGCGGCTCCTGAGGCAGGCGATGACGGTCTCGTCGGCCCCGACTTCGATGATGTGTCGGCCGATCGTCGTCCTGATCAGGTCTTTCGGCGAGCCTTCGACGAGGACCTGGCCGTGGTCCATGATGACCAGGCGGTCGCAGAGGTGTTCGGCCTCGTCCATGGCGTGGGTGGTGAGGACGAGGGTCGTGCCCTCTCTCTGGAGGGCGCGGAGTCTTTCCCAGATGAGGTGGCGGGCCTGGGGGTCGAGGCCGGTGGTGGGTTCGTCCAGGATGAGGATGTCGGGGTCGTTGACGAGGGCGCGGGCGAGGATGAGGCGGCGGCGCATGCCGCCGGAGAGGTTCTCGATGACGACGTCTTTCTTCCCCTCCACCTGGACGAAGGCGAGGAGGCGGGCGACTCTCTCCTCGGCGGTCTGCCGGGGGATGCCGAAGTAGCGTGCGTAGGCGAGGAGGTTTTCGGCGCCGGTGAGGTCGGGGTCGAGGTTGTTCTCCTGCGGGACGACGCCGAGGCGGGCTTTGATCTCGCGGGCGTCGACGGCCGGGTCCATGCCGAAGACCTGGAGTTTGCCGCCTGTCCGCGGCGAGACGCACTGGACCATCCGCATGGTGGTGGTCTTGCCGGCGCCGTTCGGGCCGAGGAAGCCGAAGGCCTCGCCTTCTTCGACGGTGAAGCTGATCCCCCGCACGGCCCTGACGTTCCCGAAATTTTTTTCCAGCCTTTCCGCGACGATGACAGGCGGCATTGTCCCGGTATGGCGATCTCACGCCCGAGTAGTTGTAACTTTTGGCCGGGGAGGGTGCTTTTTCTCCTCCGCGGTGAAACGCACTCTATGGCATCGCCACTTCTTGCAGTGATCCTTTCCTTCTTCATCCCCGGCCTCGGCCAGTTCTACACGGGCCAGATGATGAAGGCGCTCGTGCTCTTCGTGCTCGCGGTCGTCTTCGGCGGTCTCTCGGCCTTCGTGATCGGCATCCCCTTCTACATTCTGGTCTGGCTGTACTCGATGTACGACGCCTACACTGCGGCAAACGCGGCCTGAAAGCGATTTATTCGAATTTAATCGGTTTTTATGGGTAAAGGAGGTTTAAGAAACTCCCTTTTCTTTTTTTATCGGCACAAAACAGCTTATAATAAATACAGGGCACGTTATACATTCTGATATCCCCGGCCCGGCCGTGTTCACCCGGGTGCGGGGGAAGGATTTTCGGATCCTTGTCTGCGTGAAACTGGTCTATTTCTGCCGGAGACGGGCAATGCCCTGACCGTCTCCCGGCATACACCCACCCGCGCCGCTCTTTTCACGATTTTTCTCTTCAGGCGATCCCTTTTTTCCCGCGCCCATGAAAAATGTTTATATCGCGTTCCGCCTTCAGCGCACACCACTATAAAATTGTGCCGTTTTCCCCCGGAAGACCGGCACATCCCGCCATGTGTCCGCGATGCATCAATAGCCATAGAACGCACGAATGGCGTATGAAACATTTTAAATATCACTCTTTGCACCGACACATACCGCGCAAATGAAGAAAACATATATACTATAACAATAAATTGCGATCATCCTCACAAGAGGAGGTATCAATCGATGAAATTCGGATATGAGCATGAAGAAGCGGTGTCGCCGGTCATCGGCGTCATCCTGATGGTCGCCATCACGGTCATCCTGGCGGCGATCGTGGGAGTCTTCGTCTTCGGCATGACCGACGACATGAGCGGGTCAAAGGAGGCTTACCTCACCGCCACGACGAATAGTTCGGTCACGACGATCGTACTGCAGAGTGGTAAAGATCTCTCCGCACTGACGCAGTTGAAGATCAAAGTAGATGGAGAAGTTATTAGCCCGGGAAATATGAAATTAAACAAAGAAACAGGAGATGCAATTGATACCGACTATCTTAAACCCAAGGGTACCACTAAGACCTTCTCTGTCGGCGACGTGATCACAGTAAGCAAAACGAAAGGCACTCTCCTCGTCACCGGCAAGTTCGCCGACGGCGAAGAGAAGGTCCTCCTCCAGAAGAATCTGTAACTTCCCATGTCCCCCCTTTTTTCCACCCGCGCCTCGCGCCTTCTCTTTCTCCTCCTCGTCCTTCTCCTCGCCGCCGACGTGGCGACGACCACTTACGCCCTCGACAACGGGGGACAGGAGGCGAACCCCGTGATGGCCGGCATCGTCTTCTGCCCCGCGTTGCACGCGCTCCTGAAAGCTTCCTTCGCCGTGCTCGTCCTCCTCCTCTGCCGCCGCGCCGACACTCTCGTCGCGGGCAGCGGGACGTACTGCATCGGCGGCGCCGCCGCGGTGTACATGCTCTCCTTCGCGAATAATCTCTGGCAGATCGGGCTCTGGCAGGTCTTCGCCTGAGCTGTTAAGGTACTGCGGGAGCGGGTGAGTGAGATGGTGTGATGAGAGAGCGGGAGCGCCGCGATGGAGTTCTGTGAAGAGGACGCGGGGAGACCGGACGCGATTGACTTCCCCGCAACCTGTGCCGGGGGGCTACCAGCGAAGACTTCGTCTTCTCGACTCCCTCCGGTCGTTCCTCCGGACCCCCGATCCAGGATAGGACGGGGGAAGTGTGAACAGGATATCCGAAGGGGGAGATAACCATCCCCTGCTTATCCTAATGTGGGGGGACCGGGGGGCGGCAGCCCCCCGGAGAAGAGTGCCGTTCAACCGCCGTCCCAGAAACCCACAGATCCAGAATCCAGCCAATATCCGCCCCCTATCCCTCCCCATACCCGGCACCGGGGGGACCGGGAGAGGGGGGGCATTACCCGCGCTCATACCGGCGGCAGGAGGGCGTTGAGTCCTGCCGGATTTTGCCCTGTTTCTCCCACAAACCCCGGTATGCCGGGATCCCCGGATCTCCCCGGTACGGCCCCGGATAGGGGGTGCGATCCCCGGATCGGAGGCAGATGCGGGTAGATCTGACCCGGAAGCACCTCGCCGGGACACCACCCGATTGGGAGGAAAACAGGGTCTCGCGGGGAGGGAGAGCGCCGTATCCCCGGCCATCCTGGGCGGCATACGAGCATCAGGGCAATATCCGCCCCCTATCCCTCCACCCCAACGGCACCGGGGGGACCGGGAGAGGGGATGGCATTACCCGCGATCATACAGGCGGCAGGAGGGCGTCGAGTCCTGACGGATTTCGCCCCATTTCTCCCACAGGCCCCGATATGCCGGGATCGCCGGATCTCCCCGGTACGGCCCCGAATGGGGGGTGCGATCCCCGGATCGGGGGCAGATCCGGGCGGATCTGACCCGGACACACCGCCGATCTACGATAGAACCGGGAAAGGGCGGATGAGATCACGGGGAGAGAGATTGCCATCCCCATCCTATCCTGAGCGGGGAACGAGCGTCAGCGAGTTCGAGAAAACCGTAGGTTTTCGAGTGATCGGGGGCGTAGTCCCCCGGCGCGGGACAGTGATCAGCCACCTCCCCCGCTATCGAGACCGGAGGCCACGATTCCCGGGGGCGATCACCGACCGGCCCCGCTCTCCTTCCCGCCCTGCAGCCACCACACCCCGAGATAGCAGAAGGGGGTGTCGCAGGCCGCCACCGCCACCTTCACCAGCCAGTACGGGATGATCAGGGAGACGATGAACGGGACGGTGTACCCCGGCGCCGCACCGTAGAAGGCGATGAACATGAACGCCGCCGAGTCGATGAGCTGGCTCGCCATCGTCGAGAGGTTGTTCCGCAACCAGAGGTGCCGCCCGTGCGTCTTCTCCTTCCAGAAGTGGAAGGCCCAGAGGTCGTGCGTCTGGCTCGCCGCAAAACAGATCAGACTTGCCAGGATGATCCGCCAGGACATCCCGAAGACATCGGTGTACGCCCCGTTGTACGTGAACCTCTCCGCCGGCGGCAGGGCGACCGAGAGTGCCGTCAGCGCCAGGATGAACAGCAGGGAGAGCACCCCCGCCGCGACCAGATCCGCCGACCTCTCCTTCCCGTACACCTCCGCCACGATATCGGTCACGAGAAAAGTGACCGGGTACGAGAAGATCGCCACCGAGACCACGACCCCCCCGATCACCGCCACCTTGTTCCCGACGAGATTTGCGGCGACCAACGCCGCGATATAAAGCCCCGCGAGGAGGGCGAACTTCCGCTCTTTCGACCACGCCATAGTGAAGGAGAAATGTGGGCCGCCGGGCACGAAAGAGGTGGCGGCCGGGCCGTCACCTGACATCCGCACGCAGGAACCGCACCCACGCAAGCCCGAAGAAGAGGGCGGGCACGACGAGCAGGGCGATGAGGTGGTCGGCACACCCGGCGAGGATGCCGAAGACCGCACCCAGACCCTCCGCCTCCTCGTCAGAAAGGTCATCCGTCATATCGGACGGGATCGTCACCGCCGCCATCACCTCCAGGTAGTTCCAGGAAGGAGAGGCGATCATCGCCGTGCTCATGAAGGCCATCCGCCCGTCATAATAGGCGTCGTTCTTCCGGTCATACTCATCGAGGACAGCCCGGATCTCCTCGTCAGACAGCCCGCTCTCGAACACCCAGTCGGGGTTCTCGGGCGGGTCACCCACAGCCGCGGAGATCACCAGCGGGTTGTTGACGACAAGAGGGAGGAGGACCAGGAGAACGGCGAGGACGAAGAGGGAGGAGACAAGGGCGCCACCGCTCGTCTCCGCAACCGTCGAGAAGAAGAGGGCGATCAGGAAGAAGGAGAGGATCAGGAGATAGGAGAAGAGACCGAAGAGAGCGACCCTCACCACCTCGTCGGGACGGAGGACGATCCCGGAGAGGAGGAGGACAGAAACGCAGAGGAGGAGCATGACCACGACACCGACGGCGATCGCCGCCGCACCGCCGAGGGCCTTCCCGCTGATCACCTCGTCCCGGTAGATCGGGTGCGAGAGGAGGACCTTCAGGGACCGACTCTCCTTCTCCCGCGTGATCAGGTCGAAACCCATCGCAACCCCCAGGAACGCCCAGAGCGTCACCGAAGGGTAGCCGACGGCGTGGAAGAGCCACATCACCGCGGGGGCAGACGACGTCCCCTGCCCGGAAGAGTCGCCGACATCCCCGGAAACAGTCGTCTGCGCCGCGGTGTATTTTTCCAGTGCTGCCTGGTACAGGCCGACACCCGAGACCATCCCCACCGCGGCGAGGAGGAGCATGACCGCAAAGATGCCGAGAAAACGCCTGCTCCCCATATGGTCGCGGAACTCCTTCGCGGCGATGACCCGCATGCCTTCGGTCCTCATCTGATATCCTCCCGCAGGAAACGCACCCATGCAAGCCCGAAGAAAGCTGCCGGGAAGACCGCGAAGGCAACGATGTTCCGGGCGAAGTCAGGAGGAACCGGAACGCCCGGCGTGGTCACAGCCCCCAGGATCCCCTTGCAGTTGGTCTGCGGGGAGAGGAGGACGCCGGCGTCCCTGACCAGACGCACCCGTTCCGTGGAGGCACGCGACGCCTCCTCATACGCCACCATCTCCTCGTCGGACACGAGATCCCCGGACTCTGCCGGCGGGGAGGGGGGCGGCCCGGTGAGGAGGGAAGACCCTGCACCGACGGTAAGGACCGGGACGACCTCCGCGACGATGATGAAGACGAGGAAAGAGGAGACCAGAGCGCCACCGCTCGTCTCCGCCACCGTCGAGAAGAAGAGGGCGAGCACGAAGAAAGAGACGACCAGGACAAAGGAGATGAGAGCCGCGGCACAGATACGCAGGGCCTCGTCGGGACCGGGGACGATCCCGAAGACGAGCAGGACCGCAAGGGAGAGGAGGAGCACGACCCCCATCGCAAGGGCGATCGCCGCCACGCCGCCAAGGGCCTTCCCCGTGACCACCTCGTCCCGGTAGACCGGGTGGGAGAGGAGGATCTTCAGGGACTTGCTCTCCTTCTCCCGCGTGATCAGGTCGAAGCCCATCGCGATCCCGAGAAAAACACCCACCTGCGCCGTGCTCATGAACATCCCGGAAAAAAACGACAGCACACTCGGTCCACCCGCGGACGGGCCCGACTCGCCCGACACCACCGCCTGCGTCTCTGCATACGCCGCAAGGTCCGCGCTGTACTGGGCCGCCCCCGTGACCATCCCGGCAACGACGATCACGAGCATGACGCCGAGAAAGAGGTGGAACCTCCTGCTCCTCACATGGTCACGGAACTCCTTCCCGGCGATCGTCCCGAGGACGCCGGCCCTCACGAGGTCGCCTCCTCGTGATAGTACGAGAGGAAGACGTCCTCGATGTCGGGTTCGTCGCGCTCAAGGCGCCGGATCCCCGCGGGACCGGCGGCCTCGGCGATGGCGTCGCAGATGTCTGTCTCCGCAACGAGCCGCGCCGCATGGTGGCCGTCCGCATACTCCGCGGAGATGAGAGATGGGTGGGAGAACTCGGGCATCGGCGCCTTCGTCTCGACCCGGATGATCACGTGGCCGCTCTCGCCGCCAGCGCGGGCGAGGTCTTCCCACCGACCCGAGGCGACGAGTCTCCCGTGCGCAAGGATGCCGGCGGACGTGCAGACCTTGCTCACCTCGGAGAGGATGTGGGAGGAGACGAGCACCGTCGTCCCGTTCTCGGCGACCTCCCGGATGATCCGCCGGTAGTCGGCGACGCCCTGAGGGTCAAGGTTCGCCGTCGGTTCGTCCAGGATCACGGCCTTCGGTTCGTTGATCAGGGCCTTCGCGATCCCGAGACGCTGCCGCATACCCTTCGAGTACCCCCCCACGACCTTCGTCACGCCCTCGAGGCCCACGAGCGAAAGGAGGTCGGGGATACGTTTCCGCCGGGTTGCAGCGTCCATGCCGTACAGTTTCGCCGAGTAGTCCAGGTTCTCCTCCGCGGTGAGGGTCGCGTAGAAGCCCACGTCCTCGGGCATGTACCCGATCTTCTTCTTCACCTCGATCGGGTTGGTGGCCACCTCCGTCCCGTCGATATAGCACGCCCCCGAGGTCGGCTCGATCAGGCCGATCACCATCAGGATCGTCGTGCTCTTCCCCGCGCCGTTCGGCCCGAGGAGCCCGAAGACCTCGCCCTCGGGGATATCGAGGCAGAGATCGTCGACGGCAGGCACGTCATTATAGACCTTCGTCAGATGTTCGCATCGTATCATGGCTTCCCAGTCCTTTTTTTTGGATTGTGGAGATCCATGGCGCCCCTTTTATAAAACGATTCTGTGCAGAACGTCTATCTGTCGGGAAAGGTACGGCTGACACAAAAAAAAGAGGAGGAGAAAGATCAACGGCGCTGGTACTTTCTGAAGTAGTACCAGACCCCGCCCGCGATGCCGGCGAGCATGAGAAGACCCAGGATCGCGGCAAAGGACTGCTCCTTCACGACGATCCTGAAGTCGTCGCTCTGCTCGCCCTGGTCCGAGACCGCCTTCAGCGTCACCTTGTACTCGGAGGCGACGATATTCGGCGGCGGCACCACCTTGACGTTCACCTTCTTCGACTCGCCCGGCTGGAGACTCGTGATATTCGTCGGCGTCACCGTCGCCTTCCAGCCCTGCGGCGCGCTCACCTCGAAGTGGATCCCGGTCAGGGCACCGGCATTGCCGATGTTCCGCACCGAGGCGTCGAATTCGAGGGTCTCACCCATGTTCGCCTCATAGCGGTACCTGTCCGCGGAGAGCCTCATCTCATAACTCCCGCTGATCTTCGCCGTCAGGTCCTCGGTATAGGAGTCGGACGAAGACTCGATGACAGCATTGAAGGAATAGTCGCCGACCTTCGTGCCGTACGGCGGGATCGCCTCCAGGAAGAGGGACTTATCCTCTCCGGCAGGGACCAGGATCTCCGAGATGTCGCTCGTATCCGCGGCGCTCTCCTTGTACCTGGCATACCAGCCCTCGGGGAGACCGTCAGTCGAGAGACGGTAGGTGTCGTCGGCCTTCCCGACATTCCGCAGCTTCATCTCGAAGGTCGGGTTCCTTCCTGCCGGCGTCGTGATCAAGGAGGACTTCACCGTCACCTCGGCCGCGTACGAGGACTTGTCCAGCATTACCGTGCCGGCGTCGACCGTGATCCCGCACTTCACCTTCACGTCCTTCTTCTCGACAGAAAGGAAGCCCGGTTTCGTGACGACCAGGCGGTAGACGTCCTGGGGGAGACCGGTACTGATCCGGCCGTCGGCCGTCGTCATCACCCTGTCGAAGGCCTCGTGTTCATTCCCGCGGTAGACCTCGATCGTCGCACCCTTCACCTTCTCCCCGCCCTTGTCCGTCACCAGGAGGTTAAGAGTGCCGAGTTCGCCGGTGTGCGTCTTCGAGATGCTCACATGGAGCCAGATCGAGCCGTCGCCGATATGCACCTTTACCGGGTAGTCGCCGACAGGCGTGTCCGCCGCCGTCTCCACCTCAAGGGTGACGGTCTTCGACCCGCCTGGCGGGATGGAGACACGGTTCACCTCGGTCTTGCCGTCGACAAAACGCATCTCCCAGTTCCTGCTCCCGACAAAGTTCTCGGTCCACAGTTTGATCTGATCGCCGCTCGTCGCCGCGGCCCCGTTGTTCGCCGCGGTGAGGGAGAAAGTCGCTGTCTCCCCGGCCTCGACAACCTGACCGGGGAAGTCACAGGTGACCGAGACCGTCCCGGACGCCGCCCCGTCCGCCGCCGCCACAGGCAGAACCGTTGCGGCGAGCATCAGGAGAGCAAGGAGGAGGGCGGGAACCCGTGTTCCAGCGCTCATCTCACGTCCTCCCGCATGAACCGCACCCACGCAAGCCCGAAGAAGAGGGCGGGCGTGATGATCAGCGCGGCGATGTTCTTTGCCATGTCGCCGAGGAGGGCGAAGAGCGCGGAGAACCCGTCCTGCGGTATCTCATCGTCGGCAGATATCGGGTCGTAACTGTTCTTCATCATCTGCGCCATTTGCGGGTTGGTCACGGCAAGGGCCAGTCTCTGGTAGTTGCTCGTCGGCGAGAGGAGAGAGACGGCATCGTTGACCGCCTGCCTCTGCTCCCAGTAGGCCCGCGACTTCTCCTCGTACTCCTGCCAGGCCTCGTCGACCTCCGGGTCGCTCTTCACGCCCTCAACATCGATCGCCACCGCCGACGATACGTACACGCCTCCTCCACCATACCGTATCATGGAGGAGGTTTCCGGGGGATCGGGGGGCTGGCCGAAGACCGCCGTGTATACCGACCCGTACGTGAAGATCGGGAGGAGGGACGAGAGCACGATCATGATGATCAGGGTGTAGATGATCGCGCTCCCGCTGTCCTTCGCGACCGTCGACATGAAGAGGGCGATCGCGAAGAACGAGAAGACGAGCAGGAACGAGAGCGCTCCGAAGAGGAACATCCGCACCGTCTCCTCGAAGTTCGGGACGATCCCGAAGAGAAGCATGATCGCCAGGGAGATGACGAGCACGATCCCCATCGCCAGGGCAATCGCCGCCACGCCGCCGAGGGCCTTCCCGTTGATCACCTCGTCCCGGTAGATCGGGTGCGAGAGGAGGATCTTCAGGGACTTGCTCTCTTTCTCCCGCGTGATCAGGTCAAAGCCCATCGCGATCCCGAGGATCACGCCGATCGTCGTCATCAGGGTGGTCATCTCGTTGAAGGCCGAGAGGATCGTCGGTTTCCAGGAGAAGTACGAATGCGACTCGAACTCGTCGTCCGAGACCGCGGCCTGGTTCTTGTTGTAGTCGTCAAGCTGTTTCTGGTACTCGACAGCCCCGCCGATGAGGCCGATGACCGCGATGACCAGGAAGACCCCGAAGATGAGGTGGAACTTCCTGCTCTGCAGGTGGTCGCGGAACTCCTTCCCTGCGATCACCTTCAGTCCTGCCGATCTCATGACGTCGCCTCCTCGTGATAGTAAGAGAGGAAGACGTCCTCGATGTCTGGTTCGTCGCGTTCAAGGCGCCGGATCCCTGCGGGACCGACGGCCGCGGCGATATCGTCGCTGATGTCGGTCTCCGCAACGAGCCGCGCCGCATGGTGGCCGTCCGCGTACTCCGCGGAGATGAGGGACGGGTGGGAGAACTCGGGCATCGGCGCCTTCGTCTCGACCCGGATGATCACGTGGCCGCTCTCGCCGCCGGCGCGGGCGAGGTCTTCCCACCGACCCGAGGCGACGAGTCTCCCGTGCGCAAGGATGCCGGCGGACGTGCAGACCTTGCTCACCTCGGAGAGGATATGCGAGGAGACGAGCACCGTCGTCCCGTTCTCGGCCGTCTCACGGATGATCCGCCGGTAGTCGGCGACGCCCTGAGGGTCAAGGTTCGCCGTCGGTTCGTCCAGGATCACGGCCTTCGGTTCGTTGATCAGGGCCTTTGCGATACCGAGACGCTGCCGCATACCCTTCGAGTACCCCCCGACGACCTTCGTCACGCCGTCCAGGCCCACCAGGGAGAGGAGGTCGGGGATACGCGTCCGCCGCGTCGCAGCATCCATGCCATAGAGCTTCGCCGAATAGTCCAGGTTTTCTTCCGCACTGAGGGTCGCGTAGAAGCCCACGTCCTCGGGCATGTACCCGATCTTCTTCTTCACCTCGATCGGGTTGGTGGCCACCTCCGTCCCGTCGATATAGCACGCCCCCGAGGTCGGCTCGATCAGGCCGATCACCATCAGGATCGTCGTGCTCTTCCCCGCGCCGTTCGGCCCGAGGAGCCCGAAGACCTCGCCCTCAGGGATCTCAAGGGTGAGGTCGTCGACGGCAGGCACGTCATTATAGACCTTGGTCAGATGTTCACATCGTATCATAGTTTTTCCGTCCGTTTTCCGGATGATGAAGATGCATGGGACGGGGGATATAAAAGTCGTTATGGCACAATCGTCTACGCGTCAGATCAAAGACGGAGAACCCGTAAACAGTTGTGCCAGATCCTTTAAGACAGAGGGACGTCCAGATCATACCCATGGACAGGTGGATCACGACGGCGGCGCTCGCACTCCTGCTTGCCCTTCTCCTTGCGTCAGGTGCGGGGGCGACGGCCGAAGACGTTACCGTTACCGTGACGGGGGTACGGATGGAAACGGCCAACATCGAGATCGTGCCGGTCGCGCCGCCCGACGACGTGATCGCCATCACCTACGACACCCCGGAATCCAACATGTATACCATCACCGGCCTGATCACCACCGAAACGGCATTCGGGACGGGCGGTGGCGGGGATGCCGGGGTGAATGCCACCGTCGACGTCAGGAACGGCACATCCCCTGCCGTTGACTATATCACCATCAATTCCGCCTCCGCCGTCTACTCGAATAAGGAGAGTATTTTAGTGGTCAAAGTCAGGAACGACACTCTCCCCGCCGCCAACTATATCACTGTCCACTCTGCCACCACCGTCGACGCGACAGAGGAGGTCTGCGGCGCGGCGCCTCGACTCTACAGCGCTGCCGCAGTGAAAAACGCCGCACCCACGCAACCCGCCATTCCCATCCTCTCCCTCTCCCGTTACTACAGTCTGGACGTCCCCGATCCGGAGAAGACCCTCTGGGTCGATATGAGATGGGAGGGCGACGGCGACCATGCCCTCACCGTCTATCACCCCGGCGGCATCCTCGGCACCTTCAGGGACGGGAGCGACGGGAAGGAGGACGACCGGATCTTCCTCCGCTTATCCCGGGACGGCGGCGTCGGGACCGGCGCCTGGACCTTCAAGATGACCGCTCCCCTCGCCGCCTCACGGGAAAACGCCACCATCCAGACCTACCTTGAGTGAAGAGAGATGAGACGCCAGACCCTGCTCCTGCTCCTCGCTTTCGCCCTGGTCAGGGCGGTTTCGGCCGGGTACACGGTAGACCCCGGTTATCTAAACCCGCCGTCAGGTCTCCCCATCACACCCCGCGAGATCTCTTTCCTCGAACTCCCGCTCTGGATCCTCCTCATCGAACTCTGCACCCTCCCCCTGGAGGCATTCACCGGGTTCTGGACATGGATATCCCTCAGGTGCCGCCGTCTGAACCGCGAGGAACTTCTGGACAATTCCGTCAGGTCGGACATCTTCGACAGCATCAGGAAGATGCCCGGCATCCACCTCCGCGCCCTCTCCGCGGCCACAGACACACCGATGAGCACGCTCCGTTACCACCTCGGCGTCCTGCAGGAGAACCACACGATCACCACCCTCAATGACGGGGGCCACCTCCACTTCTACGAAAACAGCGGCACCTACACCGCGGCCCAGCAGACCGTCCTGCGGCACCTGAGAAACGAGACCACCCGCGCGATCCTCGGCGAACTGCTCCGGGGTCACGCCTCGTCCCGGCAGGAGATCGCCGACGCCGTCGGGGTCTCGGCCCCGGCCGTCAGCTGGCACATGAAGAGGCTGGTAGAAGACCACATCGTCCAGCAGGAGAAGACAGGACGGACAGTCAACTACGAGATCAGGGACGATGTTGCCGCCGACATCACGGCCTGGCTCGGAAAAAAAGAGACTTAAGAGGCGGCCGGGCCGCCGATGACAAGACACTCTCCGCCTGCCCAGAGGGCCTCGAAATCCGCGGCGCTGAGAGATACCCCCGATTCAAGGGTGACATTCCCGCCGCCAACGCCAGTGACCACGGCGTACCTCCCCCCATCGAGAGCGGCGACCACAGGCCCGTTCTCGGAGACGACCGCCCCCAGGTCGGCGAGGGAGAGGCCCGCTTCCACCCGCGCGGAAAGGCCGCACGACCTTGCCGCCATGGCCATTTTTTCCGGTACAGTCAGGTTGTCTGGTGCAGCGGCGAGCGCCTCCGCGCCGCAGTCGATGCCGTGGCAGGCCATCACCGTCTGGAAGACGGCGTTCGGACCCGGGTCAGGAAAGGCCACACCGCTACCGCCCTCCCTGGCCAGAAAATAATCGGGGAAGGTAGCGGTGATTGCCATGCCGGTGACCGTGCAGGTCACAGCAATGAGTACGATAATTGTGGTCAGCACATATTGCATAATCCTCACCTCCCGGTCCGGGTCGTTTCCCGGACCGGCAGTCCTCGTGAATAAATACAACTATAACTTATATAGTTTTCTCTGAATCGTGGATCCAACACAGGCATTTTATACATTATTGAATCTCAAAAAAGTGAACAGGCCACCACCTATCGGTTTTTCACCACCCGTGCAGGACAGGGGGAAACGCCATCCCACACCATTATATACCCCTCTCCCGATCTATCGCCCGGATCATGGACATCACCGACCCTGTCTCCTTCACCCGCGTCCCAGAGCGAATCACGGGACTTGTCGACCTCGCCTACAACCTCTGGTGGAGCTGGCACCCTGCCGCCCGTGTCCTCTTCAAGCAGGTGAACGGGCAGGCCTGGAAAGAGAGCCAGCACAACCCGGTCAGGATGCTCCGCGAGGTCCCGGAAGAGTTTCTCCGCCGGGTGGCGCGGGAGCGGGAATACCTGCGGCGCTACGACATCATCATGGAGCGCTACCAGGAGTATATGGGGCGGAAAAACACCTGGTTCACCGAGCAGTACCCCGCGGCGCGTCCCGTCACCATCGCCTACTTCTCCGCGGAGTACGGCCTCCACCACTCCCTCCCCTTCTATGCCGGAGGCCTCGGCTTCCTCGCCGGCGACCACCTCAAGGAGTGCTCCGACCTCGGCGTCCCCCTGGTCGCCGTCGGCTTCATGTATTCGTCCGGCTATCTCCACCAGCACATCGCCCCCGACGGCTCGCAGGTGAATATCGAGGAGAGACTCGACCGGGACAGCGCCCCGATCACCCGGGTGCTCGACCCCTCGGGAGGGCACCTCACCCTGCGGGTGCCGCACATCGAGCCCCCGATCCATGTCGCGGTCTGGAAGGTGCAGGTAGGAAGGGTGCCTCTCTACCTCCTCGACACCGACATCGGGGAGAACAGTCCCGAACACCGTTCCATCTCCCACCGTCTCTATGCAGGCGACAGGGAACAGCGCCTCCTCCAGGAGATCGTGCTCGGTATCGGCGGGAGAAAAGTCCTCTCGTACCTCGGCGTCCATTACACCGGCGTCCATCTCAACGAAGGTCACCCCGCCTTCGCCCTTGTCGAGAGGGTGCGGGAGAGGGTCGGACAGGGGACGGGCTTCGAGGAGGCGCTCGAACAGGTGCGCGGCACGAGCGTCTTCACCACCCACACCCCGGTCGCCGCGGGCCACGACATCTTCCCGTACGAGATGATCGACCGTTATTTCCAGACCTACTACCGCTGCCTCGGGATCTCGCGGGAAGACTTCCTTGCCCTCGGCGCACGGCCCGACGACCCCGGCGCCGGTTTCAACATGACGGCCTGCGCGATGCGCCTCTCCGCCTACCACAACGCCGTCTCGAAAAAGCACGGCGAGGTGACGCGGCAGATGTGGCAGCCCCTCTGGCCCGGCCTGCCGCCTGAGAGGGTGCCGATCGACGCGATCACGAACGGCGTCCACCTTCCCACCTGGCTCAACCCCAGGATGGAGGCGCTCTTCGACCGGTACATCGGGGCCGTCTGCCCGTACTGGCAGATGGAGCATGACAACCCGGTCGTCTGGGAACTGATCAACGAGATCCCGGACGGAGAACTCTGGCACCTTCACCTCTGGCTCAAGACGAAGCTCTTCAACAGGATCAGGGAGATGAAGCGGCGGGCATGGGCCGACGGTTCGGACACCCCGGAGAACATCGTCGCCGAGGGCGTCTTCCTCGACCCGATGATCTTCACCATCGGCTTTGCCCGCCGCTTCTCCACCTACAAGAGGGCCGACCTGATCTTCCACGACATCGAGAGACTGAAGAAGATCGTGAACAACCCCTGGTACCCGGTCCAGGTCATCTTCGCCGGCAAGGCCCATCCCGACGACATCGAGGGGCAGCACCTTCTCAAAAAGGTCTACGGGTATGCCAGTTCCGGCATGTTCGGGGGGAAGATCGCCTTCGTCGAGGACTATGGCGAGCGTTTCGCCCAGTACCTCGTCCACGGCGTCGACCTCTGGCTCAACAACCCGCTGCCGCCCTGGGAGGCGAGCGGGACCTCGGGGATGAAGGCGGCGATGAACGGCATCCCGAGCCTCTCGGTCCTGGACGGCTGGTGGCCTGAGGGCTATAACGGGAGGAACGGCTGGGCTTTCGGCGGCGAGGTCGTCGAGGGCGACAGGGACGCGGCCGATGCGAACGCTATCTACGATATTCTGGAAAAAGAGGTGATCCCCCTCTACTACGCGACCGACCTCCACGCCGTCCCGCACGGCTGGGTGAAGACGATGAAAGAGGCGATACGGAGCAATGCCCCGGCCTTCTCGGCGAAGAGAATGGTGAAGGAGTACGTGCACCGCTACTACCCGCGGATCCTTGCCGCGGCCGGCATCCCGGTGATCCGCTGAGGGAGGCAAAACGGAAGATTTTATTCCCCGGAGCAGGGAGGAAGGGTAATGCAGGACGGAGACTCAGATTCTGCCCCCTATGACCGCGCCCTGCGGCAGGTCAAGGAAATCAAGGATTTTTACGGCCACCTCGCCGTCTATATCATCATAAACACGATGCTCTTCCTGATCAACTGGTTCACGACCCCGGGCGCGTGGTGGTTCTACTGGGTCGCCATCTTCTGGGGCATCGGCCTGCTGGTCCATGCCTACAGCACCTTTGTCGAGGGGGGCCTCTTCGGGAGGGCGTGGGAGGAGAGGAAGATCCGGGAGATCATGGAGAAGGAGAAGAAGAGGTGAGGGGAGGAGGGCTGATGGAAAACTCTTTTGAGGAGAGTCTCTGGCAAATACTGTGCTATGGGGCCTATAGAAAACCCCATAATCAGATCGACATCTCTTCCTGATCCCATGAAGAGCAGGGCAGATCCCCTCGCCTTCCCCACACACTCCACCGGGGGACTTTTGCCCCCGGACCCTCGCTCGGGATTGGCCCCGGGAAGACAGAGGGGAAACCCCATAGGAGGGCGATTGCCATCTTCCCCCTATCCTAAGGGTGGGGGTGCGGGGGGCAGCCCCCCGGCGCGAGACATCAGTACATCGCCATAGTCAGAGACGGGGCGACCCCCTCAATCCGGCATGTACGCCGCCTGGATAGCCACGACCTCGGTCGAGTTCTTCGCGGCGGCGTACTCGGCGAGGGGATCGGCGTTCAGTTCGAGGAAGTGGAGGCCCCAGTTGAACTTCGAGAGGACGGCCTTCGCCTGCTCCTTCTCGCCGACGATGTACAGGGCGGCAGCGAAGGCCTCGACAGAGGTGAGGCGGAGGGGGCGGCCGAAGTTCACCGGGTTGGCGGCGACGAGGTACGGGAGGGCCCGGCGGACAGGCCAGCGGGTCACCTCGCCGGTGTTGAGGACTTCCCAGGAGCAGTCCAGGGCGGTGATCGAGGGGACGCCCCTGTCTGCCGGGGAGAGGGCCTGCTCTGCCGTCGGGTCCAGGATGAGGGACGACTTCGAGATACGGGCAAGAGAGTCGAAGACCCTCACCATCCCCCACTTTTCCAGGCGTTTCACCGTGCACTTCCTGGGGTCGCAGGAGTTGTCCCTGAAGGCAAAGAGGCGTATCATCTATCTCGGTTTGGCGCAGAGTGGAGATGAATGTATGTCCTTGTCTCCCCCTGCCTCCTCGACCCCACCCTCAGGGCCGAAGGGATCACGAAAGAGTCCGACCTCCGGGCCTTCGCAGCCGCCCTCGAACGCTGCCGGCGCTTCGGGATCGAGGTCGTCCCCCTCCCCTGCCCGGAGACCGCCTATCTCGGCCGCGGCCGGGCGCCCGGCACCTATGTCGAGCGCCTGGACACCCCGGCCTTCGCCGCCGTCCTCGACCGGATGGAGGAGGAGGTGCTGGCCGTCGTCGAAAAAAGAGGGCCTCCCCTCTGCATCGTCGGCGTCGACTCGTCGCCGTGCTGCGGGGTGAACACGACCTGGCACGACGAAAAAATAGAGGGCCGGGGCGCCTTCCTGGCGCGGTTCCCCGACATCACGACCGTCGACGTGCTGGACTTCGCAAGGTACCGTGTCTACCTCGCCGCACCCCTCTTCTCCGGGGCCGAGCGTGACTTCAACACAAAGGTGCGGGATATCATGGAAAAAGCCTATTTCGACGTTTACCTGCCGCAGGAAGTCGGGGACACTGACTCAGGGCGGGCACGCACCTCGCAGCGCGAGATCTTTCGCCGGCACGTGGCGGCCCTTGGGGAAGTGGACGCCGTCGTCGCCGTCGTCGACGGGGCAGACGCCGACTCGGGGACCGCGTGGGAGATGGGCTACGCCCATGCCCGCGGCACCCCGGTCGTCGCCCTGCGGACAGACTTCAGGCGGGCGGGCCATAACGAACACGTGAACCTGATGCTCGAAGAGTCCTCGACGGTCGTGACCGCCGTCGAAGAGATCGTCCCGGCGCTTGAACGGGTATTCAGGCGCGGTTGAGGAGACCTATCAGGCGCTCCCTCGCGGCGAGCGCCTCCTCGTAACCGGAGGGCGGCGGGAGGTCGGGCACCTCGCCGCCGGTCGCCTCGACCGCCGCGGCATAGGCCCTGAGAGCGACAGAGACACTCCCTTCCTCTTCGATCATCCGTTCGGCCGCAGCGACAAAGGCGGCTGCGGTCCTGTCGACCGGCACCGCCGGCACTGCCGCCGCCTGTGCATCTCGCAGGGCCTTATCTTTCCTGAACGCGGCATCGGTCGGCATGAGGCGCGCCGCCTCGCGGGCCGCCGCGGACGCACCCTGCGCATCGCCGAGGGCCGCACGCACCCCGGCAAGACGGTGCCAGACCGTCGGGTCCGCAGGGGCGACCCTCAGGGCCTGTCCGAGAAGATCGGCCGCCCGTGCGACATCGTCACCGTCGGCGGCGAGGGCACCCATGTTCCTGAGGACGCGGCCGCGCACCCCTGCCGGCGGGTTCGCCTTCAGGGCCCGGCGATAGCAGGTCGCGGCGGCGTCGGCGACACCGAGGTCGGAGAGGATCGTCCCGGCACCGAGGAAGTAGAGGGCGCGGGCCCCGTCATGGGAGGGAAGGTCGCCGAAGCGGTCGATGTCGGGGAGGATCTCCTCCTCGGGCCCGGCCACGAGGCCGCTGATGAGAGGGTACAGGACGAGGGCGAGGTCTGCCCCACCATCGAGGGCCCGCACGATCGCCTCCCTGATAAGGGCGTCCCTCTGCTCACCTTCCTTCAGGAGGCCGAGGTGCATCAAGGCATAGAGGTCGCCGGGACGGGCGGCGAGGACCTCCTCCAGGTACCGCCGGGCAGCGTCGGGCGAACCGTACAGGCGGTGGGCGATGGCGATGTTCCGCAGGAGGTCGGCGTCCCGAGAAATGGCAAGGGCCGCCTCGAAACTCCCGATGGCCCGGTCGAACTGGAAGGCCTGGAGGAGGACCGCACCCTTGCCGAAGAGGTCGAGGTACCGCCGCCTCTCCTCGATCGCGGCCAGGCCCTTCAGGTCGAAGGCCCCGTCAGGGCGGGCGTACTGGTCCATCGAGAAGAGACGCTCGACCGCCGCGTCCGTCGCCTCGCCCCGGGCATCCAGGTCGAGGACACGGGTGAGGAGGGCGTACTCCTCCTCGAAACGCCCGGTCCTCCTGAAGGAGGAGGCCACGGCCCAGAGGAGTGACGTCGCCTTTCCGGCGTCGAGGCCGCCGGTTGCGTCAAGAGAGGCAGAGACGAGGGCGTCGGCGCGTTCGGTCTCCCCGGAGAGGTACAGCACCTCGGCAAGGTTCTTCTGTGCGAGGGCGATGGAGAGAGGGTCGCGGTCGGGCATCCCCCCCCTGATCGCGAGCGCCTTCTCCGCACACCCCGCGGCCTTTTCGTACTCTCTCTCCTCCCTGAAGAGGATGGCGAGGTTCTCGTAGGCGGCGTGATGGAGGGCCGGGTCGTCGGTGTGGAGGACCGTGTAGGCATAGACCGTCTTCGCCTCCCCGGAAAAGCCCCTCCTCACGAGCCCCCCGGCCTCCTCAAGGAGAGTCTCATAATCGTCGAAGAGCCCGACAAAATCGTCGAGGGTCTCCTCTTCGAGAGTAAAAGGATAGGCGGCATTGAGGGCCGCGGTCTGTTCGTCCGGACTCTGCGCCGCAAACCAGGCAAAGGTGATGACAGTCACGGCGTCGTTGATGAAGCGCTCGAAGGACTCCGCACCCCCGGCAGGCAGTTTCCCGCCCATGAAGTCCCTGAGAGTTGCAAAGGCGAAGGAGGCGATCTCGAGTTCGGCCGGGATGATCTGGGTGTGCGGGAACCCCGCGGTGAAAGGAGACTCGAAATAGAGGTCCGGCCATCGGATACCCGCCATAACAACCCGCTTCTCCGCCTGCTCCCAGGCCCGGAGGGAGGAAGGCGCACCGGCCTGAACCGGCGGGGCCGGGTAGGCGTCGGGCGTCCCGGCACGGGGATAGGAGAGCATCGTCTCGACGAGCCCCGCTCCCTCACTGTTTCCGGCGGCGAGGAAAGCGGTGTAGCGGTGCCAGAGATAGTCTTCCCTGCCTGCGGCCTCAGGGGCGCTGTCGGAAAGTGCCCCTTTCAACGCCTCCCCGAAGGCTTCACGGGCCCCTTCGTCGGCATAGGCCCTGGCAGCGGTGGTGGCGGCAAAACCGATGTCCCGGGCACGCCTCAGGAGGAAGAGGTGGAGACGTGCCGCGGTCGCGGGGTCGGCCTTTTTTCCCGTCCACCATGCGATCCACGTGTGTTCCCAGAAAAAGTTCAGCGCAACGGTCGTGTCCATCTCGTCGTACCTCGTGTACGATCACTTTGCACTCCGGCGTGATACCCGTATTGATCCGTGGAGGTGTAAAAGGGTTCCGGGGGCCTGCCACCCCCGGAAAGGAGTGTACGTGTCCTGATTGCACAGGTGGGAGGGCCGCCCTCCCCCTTCAGGCCGATATAGATGATAGATGATGCGCGTGCCAGGCACTTTTGAGGTGCATTAGAGGTGTTCTTGAGTTAGGTGATGCAGTGCCTGTCGATGGTGTTCCTGATTCTGCCGCCCTGTCCGGGATTTCCCCACACCCGGAAAGGACGTCGGCAATCATATGTTGATTGTAATCATATATAAACATTTCTCGTATTGCATGGCATTGGTGCCACTCATGAGGCTTCGCACAATGCCTGTCGACGACGAAACCGATAAGTACTGACCGGTTGCAGACTAGATATGGCATGAGACCCTATCCTGAAGAGATCCCGAAGATCCTTGAGCGTCTGAAGGCAAACCCCCGGGGAATGTCGGTCACCGACCTCGCGGGGGACCTCGGGATCAACAGAAACACGGTCTCGCGCTATCTTGACATGCTCCTCATCGCCGGAGAGGTGGAGATGCGGACCTACGGCAAGGCAAAGGTCTTCTACCCCTCCCAGCGCGTCCCCCTCTCCGCCATGATCAACTTCGCCTCGGACGGCGTCGTGATCCTGGACCGGAACCTCACCATCGTCCAGGCGAATGACCGCGTCCTCGCCATCGCCCATGCCGGCCGCGACGAGGTGATCGGGAAGACGATGGGAGAGTCGGCCCTCTCGGCCTTCGACCACCCCCTGATCAGGTCCAGGATCGACGACGCACTCGGCGGGGAGGATGTCGTCGAGGAGATCCGCTTCCTCCAGGCAGACGGAGAGTTTTTTTTCAGGATGAAGATCCTGCCGACGGCCTTCAATGACGGCAACCCCGGGATCACCATCATCCTCGAAGACATCACCGAGCAGAAAGAGTCCGAGGAAGCGCTCCGCGCCGGCGAAGCGAAGTTCAGGGCCCTTGTCGAAGACATCAACGATATCATCTGGAACCTGGACAGCGACCAGGCCTTCACCTATGTCAGTCCCAAAAGTTTCGACCTCCTCGGCTATGCGCCCGAAGAGATGGAAGGGCATTCCCTCCTGGACTTCGTCCCGGAAAAAGAACGCGAAAAGATCAGGACAAAGTTTTCCGCACCCTTCGCCTCGGGCGAACCCTTCTCCCTCCTCTCCATCCCTATCCTGCACCGGAACGGCCACCACCTCATCTTCGAGGCGAGCGGCACCCCGGACTTCGACGAGATCGGGGACTTTGCCGGCTACCGCATGGTGGCGCGTGACGTCACCGAAAGGCAGCAGGCCGAGAGACGGGTGCGGGGCTGGAAGTCCTTCCTCCACTGCATTGTCCAGAACATCCCGGACATGGTCTTTGTCAAGGAGATCGAGGGCGGCAGTTACGTCTTCTTCAACCGGTCGGCAGAGGCGTTTGCCGGCGGCACCTCGGAGAAGCTCACCGGGAAGAAGGACGACGAGATCTTCCCGCCCGACCTCGTCCCCTTCATGACCTGCGGCGAGAAGGAAGTGCTCGCGGAGATGAAGACCTTCGAATGCCCGGAGACCGCCGTCTCCTTCAGGTGCGGGGAGAAACGCTACCTCCAGGCAAAGAAGATCCCGATCGCCGGTTCTGACGGCACGATGAAGTACATCCTCACGATCATCTGCGATGTTACCACCCACGTCCGTGCCGACGCCCTCCTGCGGAGCCAGCGCGACCTCGCCCTCGCCCTCGGGAGCGCCGCCACCCTCGGGGAGGCGCTGGCCCTCTGCCTGGGTGCGGCGGTGCAGGCAGCAGGTACCGATGCCGGCGCCGTCTATATGACCGACGACGGGAGCGGCGACCTTGTCCTTGCCGCCACCAGCGGAGTACCCCCGGCCTTTGCCGGGAAGATGAGACGGTTTGATGCCGGCACCCCGGCGGCCTCGCTCCTTTCAGGCCCGGCATCGTCCTCCTGGAAGGCCGGCGACCTCCCGGACCTCGACCCCTCCTTCGCCCCCCTCGCGGAGGAAGGGATCGCCGGCGTGGCGGCGGTGCCGGTGATGGACGGCGACCGCCTGATGGCTGTCTTCCTGGTCGCCTCACGGCGCCATACGGAGATACCGGCGTACGGCATCAGAGCCCTGGAAACGACCACCGCCCAGGTCGCCAATGTCATCGGCAGGATCAGGGCGCAGGAGACGGTGAAGACTGAGCGCGACCGCGCCCAGCGCTATCTCGACGTGGCGCGGGTGATGATCGCGGTCATCGGGCCAGACGGGACGATCGAGCGGATGAACAGGATGGGGTGCCGCATCCTCGGGTACGAAGAAGAGGAGATCGCCGGGAAGAACTGGTTTGCGGCTCTCGTCCCGGCACACCTCCGCCCCCGCCTGGAAACGAATTTCAAAAAGATCATGGCCGGCGAGGTCGTCCTTCCCGACGAGGAGGAGAGCCCGGTGCTCGGGCGCGGCGGCGATGAGGTCTGCATCCTCTGGCACAACGCCATCGTGCGTGATGATACAGGGACGATCACCGGCATGGTCTCCTCGGGGACCCTCCTGCCCCCCTCCCGGTAAGGTGTTTATGAGGAGAGGCGGAGAAACCTTCTCCCATGACGCGACCTTCAGATCCCCTCGTCCTCTCGCCTGACGAGACCAGAAAAGAGGAGGAGTTCCTCGCCTCCCCGCGGGTACCCCGGCGGATGGAGCGACTCATCGAGGAATATATTGCAAAGAAGACCGGGAAGGCCTGGAACGACCCGGTCATCCTCGGCCGAATCCGCGAGGCCGTCGTCACCCAGAAAGGACGGTACTGGGCAAAGGGGAAGAAGAGGAAGATCGTCTACGGCCGCGGCTACGACGTCCTCGCCTACCTCTCGTACCATTTTCCCGTCTACCTGGTGCAGTTCGAACTCCTTTTCCACGAAATGGTGCAGGACGGACTCATACCCCGGCACCTGCGGGTGCTCGACGCGGGATCCGGCCCCGGCGTCATCTCCCTTGCCATCGCCGATTACTACGGCAGACTTGATGCCGCACAGGCGAGCATCACCGCGATCGACCGTTCAGATGAGAACACCGAAGCCTACACGGCTCTTGTCCACCCGTACGGGGAGAAGAAAGGGCAGGTCGCCGTCTCGCACCCCATCCTCGCCGACCTCAAGGATACGATCGAGGTCACCGGCCCCTACGATCTCATCGTCTTCTCCAATGTCCTGAACGAGATCGCCGGTCTCGATACCGGGGGGAAGGCAGACCTTGTCGCCAGGTACGCCGCACTCCTCTCTCCCGAAGGCTCTGTCATCCTGATCGAGCCCGCGGAAAAAGAGGGCTCGACCGCCCTCAGGGAAGTCCAGGCGGCGCTTACCTCGCGCGGCCTCTCCGTCTATGCCCCCTGCACCCCACTATGGGGCGAAAATTGCCGACCTGACAGGTGCTGGACCTTCGTCACCGGTCCAGACGTGAAACCGCCGCGCCTGATGGAGGCCCTCGCCACCGGGGAGGAGGGGTACCGCTTCATGAACACCGACATAAAATATTCGTACGCCATCCTCAGAAAAGACGACCTGACCCGCGTCTCGTACCGTATCGGAAAGCAGGACAAGGCTGCACGCCTCGGTTCCCTCGCCTCCCATGTCGGCAGGCAGATCCACGTCCGAGCCGCCCGGATGTCGCCCGACATCGGCGACGAGAAGAGGCATGTGGTGAAGATCTGCGACGGCACGACAAAGACGCCGGTCTATGCGGTGCTCCCCGTATATGCCAGGACTGAGGATAACGAGGCGCTGATATCAGGAAAATACGGTGAGATCCTTTCGATCAGGAACGCCGGGGTCAGGTACAACAGGGAGGCCGACACCTACTCCATTATCATCGGCAGGAAGACGACGGTCACCCCCATCGGTGGGGGCAACGGCGCATGATCCCGGAGAAGGGGCGGTATGCCGTCCTTCTTGCACTGCTCATCATATCCACAGCATTCTTTGCGATGACGGCCGTCAGATGGTCGGGAGACCGGGCCGTCGCCGACGATACGCTCTATCAGGTCTCGACGATCGGTGCCCTCCTCGACGGCGTCTATGACGGCGCCGCCGATATCGACAGTCTTCTCGCCCGCGGCGACACCGGCATCGGGACGCTCGAAGGACTGGACGGCGAACTCATCGTCATCGACGGCGAGGCATGGCAGGTGAAGGGCGACGGGACGGTCGTGCCGGTAGAAGGGAGTGCCAGAACGCCCTTTGCCGCTGTGACGGCCTTCGAGCCCGATATCGTCTTCGAGGTCGAGGGCCCTCTCGACCTCAGAGACCTTGAGGCCTCGATCGAAACCGCCCTCCCCTCGGAGAACCTCCCCTGCGCCGTCCTTGTGCAGGGCACGTTCACAAACGTGACTGCACGGAGTGTCGACAGGCAGGAAAGGCCCTACCCACCCCTCGCAGAGGCAACGAAAGCCCAGCATGTCTTCACCTTCGGCCGGGAGGAGGGGAGCCTCGTCGGTTTCTGGCTCCCGCGGTATCTCGCGGGAGTGAACGTGCCGGGTTTCCACCTCCACTATCTTGCCGACGACCGGATAGGCGGTGGCCACCCCCTCAATGTCACGGTGGAGCACGCTACCGTCTCCCTGGACATCACCCCGGAGATCCGTCTCTCTCTCCCTGATGAAGGCGGGTTCACGGCGGCAAACCTCTCCGGCGGCCGGGAGGCTGAACTGGCCTCGGCCGAGCGGTAGGGTTGACTTTGAGCATATCCCAAAACTCTCGTTCATTCCCCTTTCCCCGCATGCTGAACTCGGGAGAGAATATCATGATCGGGTCGATATCTTCCTGAATTCCCTGAAGCATAGTGCGAAACCACCGCCTTCCCCCAGATCTCTACCGGGGGACTGACGCCCCCGGACCCCCGAAACAGGATAGGGTCGGGGAAGAGAGACCAGAGATCCTGATGAAGGAAATTGCCATCCACCCCCTATCGCAATGATGGGGGACCGGGAGGTGAAACCCCCCGGACAAGACGCCAAAACAGGATTTTTCAGAACCACATACCGATCATTCCATCGACAGGACAGAGGGTAGGATCAGTTTTGGGATGACCTCTTTAAAAAAAAGGGATTTATCGGCGCCTGAGCACCAGGACCACCAGGACAAGAGAGACAAGGAGCGCCGCAAAGCCTGCGGGAGAGGGCTGTGCTGTCGTGGGCGGCAGGGCCGTCGTGTTCGTCTCCGGCACCGTCGTTTCGCTGGAAACCGATGTCGTGGCCCCCTCCACCGGCGTTTCGGTGGTCTCCTCGATCACTTCTCCGGCCGAGGCCGAGCTCTCGACCACAAGAAGTGTCATCCCCTTCCCCTCGGCGATGGCGAAGTGCGAGAACCCGGGGGAGTGGGCGCGGTAGTACGCCCGGCCGTCGCTCTCCCGCACCAGTTCGGTGAGGAGAGGCTGCCATTTTTCATCATCATAGTGCCAGAGGACGATATCGCCGGGGCCGAGCCCCTCTGCCGCGAGCCAGTTCTTCGGTATGTCGAAGAAGAACGTCGTCCCCAGAAGGGCGTCTTCCTCGACGTACGAGAGCGTGGCCTCGATATACTGGTACACCGGGCCGTCGAAATCCAGGGGGCCATCGTCCACCGGCTCGACGGTCACCATGATCCCCTCGATCCTCTCGCCGGCGGTGAAGGTGATCGCCGAGATGGCGCCCCTATCAAAGGTGAAGGTGACATTCTCACCCGCTTTCAGGCTGCCGGCCGTATCATATGCATAGGGCGCGCCGCTGCCGCCGCCACCGCCTGAAGACGACGGCGAAGGCGGTTTAGCAGTCGGTTCGGTGGTCGGTTCGGTGGTCGGTTCGGTCGTCGGTTCGGTCGTCGGTTCGGTCGTCGGTTCGGCCAGGACGACGATCTCCTCCGCGAGTACGGTCGTGTTCTGCAGGTCTCCCCTCGCAACAGTCAGTGAGACAGAATAGTTCCCTGCCCCTTCATAGACATGGACCCATTCAGGCTCGCTGGAAGTGTTCCCGTCGCCGAAGTCCCATTCCCAGCTGTCGGGTCCGCCGGTCGATTCGTCGGTGAAGAGCACGGCAAGGGGCGCGGTGCCCGAGGTCACGTTCGCCGAGAAATTGGCACGCGGAAGGACGGTCACGTAACCTTCCCGCACAAGTGTGTCCAGGTCGGAGGCCCCCGAGATAGTGAGAGAGATGTCATAGACCCCTGCAAGGGTATAGAGGTACTCGGGGTGCTGATCAATCGCACTCTCGCCGTCGCCGAAGTCCCATTCCCAGGTGTCAGGCCCGCCGGTCGATTCGTCGGTAAAGTTCACGGCAAGGGGCGCATGCCCGGAGGTGACATTGGCACTGAAGTTGGCGGCACATGGTCTGGGCACAGGCCAGATATACTCGATCGAATCATGAGGCCCGGTCCGGCAACTGATGCGCGGCGACCCGTCCGCGGTCATGGCAAGGTCGGGATATCCCCCTGAGCCCCGAAGACCCCCTTCAATGATCGGGGAAAAAACCCATTTTTCATCATCCTTAAAGGCATACATGACCGTCGCGTTCTCGTGTGTGAAGGTGATCGCCGGCAGGCCGGTGCCGTCGAATACAAGAGCGGCACGATCTCCTTTCGCCCCGGCAACGTCCTCGTACTGCCATGTCCCGTCCTCCTGCCACGCATACCCGAGAGTCCCGCTGTCCGAGTTGTAACAGGCTATTGCCGGCACGCCGTCGGGATCAAGGGCGATCGAAGTGTAGCCCGGACTGTCCTCATAGTACGTCCCCATACCCTCAGCCACGGTCTCAGAGAGCCACGAAGATCCCTCCTTCAGGCGGTACATCAGGTTGCCCGTCTTCCCGTTGATGTAGGCGATATGGACTACACCGTCATCACCGACCACAAGAGAACTAAAGAGTTGATTTGCATCGGGCACGACCTCCTCGTCGGTCCAGACACTCCCATCCCAGACGACATACCGCAGGCCGCGCTGCCCGCGGGTGGAGTTATAATAGACCAGATGCAGGTCTCCCGACGGGTCGAAGGCACCGGAGAGATACCTCCCTTTATAGGTGCCGACAACCTCGCGCTGCCAGTCACTGCCGCCCTCATCCCAGGCATGGACAAGGGCCGTCGCGTTGAAATAACAGACATGCGGGGCGTCTGAAAGGTCAAGGGCGAGAGCAGAATACGGACTTATATTGTCCAGTGTCTCGATCGTCTCCAGAGTCCAGTCATCCCCATCCCTCTCTCCATAGATGAGACGGTCCGTATTGTCATCCGTCGAATCATAATACACTATGTGCGGATCCCCCGCAGAGTCCAGCACCAGCGAGTCGACATAATTGACCGGCCAGTTGCCGGGAGTCCCCATCTGTACGACCTCGAAATTCCATGTCATTGCCGCACCAGGTACGGCAAATAATGCCATACAGACTACGAATGCGAATGCGGCCCACAAAAAGCCAGCCGCCCCTCTCCGATAATTCTCTGTACACACCATTGATAAGTCCCCCCCGTAAGAGTCCACCCTGACGGGTTAGAAACCCGCAGAGGCTATGTCCGGAAATATTCATCTCAATATATATAGGTATCTCAGGTACGGCGATCCCGTGGGCCCGTAAAAATAATAAAATCATTATAATATCATATTGTTGGCATAATTTCCATATCTCATGGCAGATCTGCAAATTCTCTGGCGGACTTCAGAATAGTACCAACAGGAAAAAAAGAACAAAAAGAGAGGATTTGGACAACGATTACAGGATTTCGTACGTCGTCGTCCGCTGCCGCAGGGGCCGGCCCAGGTCCTCCGCGATCCGCCGCATCTCGGTGGGATCAAGGTAATCCGCGTCCTCGGCACCGGCATCCGAGGAGACCTCGTCGTCGAACATTGTCCCGCCGAGATCGTTCCCTCCTGCAAGGAGGCCGATCTGCGTCATCTTCGTCCCGACCTTCCCCCAGGAGACCTGGATATGCGCAAAGTTATCCAGGAACAGGCGGGAGACCGCAAAGAGGAGGACGTCCTCCCGACCCGTCGTGCCAGGGTGGGCGATCCCGGCCTTGAAAAGGGGGGTGTTCGCGTGGATAAAGGGGAGGGGGACGAGTTCGGTGAACCCGTGCGTCTCGTCCTGGACCTCCCGCAGAATGCCGAGGTGGCGCACCCGGTCGGCCTCTGACTCATAGGAGCCGTACATGATCGTCGCCGTCGACCTGATCCCCATCGTGTGCGCCTCCCTGATGATCCTGACCCACTCGGCCGTCGGCACCTTCCGCGGGCAGATAACCTCCCGCACCTCGTCCACCAGGATCTCGGCGGCCGTCCCCTGGAGGGTGCCGAGCCCCGCGGCCCGCAGGCGGTCGAGCGCCTCGGCCGTGGAGACCCCACTCCGCCGTGCGGCATACGAGACCTCCTCAGGACTGCATGTGTGGATGTCCACTGCGGGGGCGACCTCATAGACCCAACGGATCATCTCCTCGTACGAGGTGACGTCGAAAGCCGGGTGGACGCCGGAGAGGAAGCAGATCTCGGTGACACCGCGGTCGCGGGCAAGGGCCGCGCGACGCCGCACCTCCTCCTCACCGTGGAGGTATGCGCCGGGGTCTGTCTCTTTGCGCCCGAACCCGCAGAAACCGCAGAGGTTCTTGCAGATGTTCGTGATATGGACATTCTGGTTCCGCACATAGGTGACCGCATCGCCGGCCCTTTCCTGTCTGGCCTCGTCCGCGGCTGCGGCGATCTCCCAGATCCGCCGGTCCTTCACCATGAGGAGGGAGAGAGCCTCTTCCTCCGTCATCCTGTGGCCGGCGAGCGTGTCAGAAAGCAGAGTGCTGATCTCATCGCGTGTCATTTACCGCCCCTTCTTGCCCGACGTCTCCTTCTCCCGCGCCCCCGTCACCAGGTCGTACAGGATCATCAACATCACCAGCACGATCGCCGTCTCGATCAGGTGGAGGGGGAGGTACCCGAGGAAGGGAATGGCAAAGAGAGCCTTGCCGATGACCCACTCCGTCTTCACCGGTTCGATCTGCCCACCGATCTCGCGGTAGACAGAGAGTTGATCGGGGCCGGGGTTGTTGTCGCCCCAGGTGATATAGCCTTCGTGGGGCGCCGTATAACTGACCGTACGCCCGCTGAGCGGTATCTGTACGGTCTCGTTCCCCTCGACCCACATCATGGCCCGGTGGATGATCGGGTGGACAGACCCCTCGCCATTGGGCCGGTAGATGATCACGTCTCCGGGCCGGTTGTATTTCTCATAGCCCGACGCCTGGCCGTCCTCCAGAGTCTGGAGGGGGCCGAAACGGTCAGGCGCCGCCACAAAGACCAGGTCGCCGATGTTCATATTCGGCACCATGCTCTCGGACTCGATCGCCACCACCGCAGGCCACGCGCCCGAGACCAGGAAGAGGACAAGGGCGATCACGCCGACGACCGCCACTGCCCAGGCAACGTCGCGACCGAAAGAGACGAACGGGTTCGAACTCGTCCTGACCTGCTCTATCAGGCCGAGTTTCGGTTCTGGAGACGTTCTATCCGACATCTGTAGGATGATGGTGGGAACTCGGATCTGATATAAATATGGGAGAGAAGAGGCGGGAGGAGTCTGCCCGCCGTCCGACCACAGCATGATATTTCAGAAAGGCGTACGGGATCCGCGAAGATCATGGACCTGCAGGACACTTTCCCGGGGAAACCTATCGACCTGAAAAAATACACCCGATTCCGCACCCTCAATTTTTCCCGGCGGACATCTCTCCTTCTCACGGCCGGGTCATTCATCCTCTTCTTCGTTTTTTTCGCCCTGACCCTCCTCGCCTACATCCAGGTCACCGGTGCCGACTCCTTCAGTTTCACGATGAGTAGCCCCTCCGATCTCCTGCCTCTCATCGTCCTCATTATCCTCATACTCCTCACAGGCATCCTTCACGAGGGGGTCCACGGCGTCGCGTATCGCCTCCTGCGCAGACACCCGGTCTTCGGGTGGGGCAGGAGATCAGTGCTCCTCTATTGCTCCTGCTCGGCCGGCGGACTGTACACACGAAAAGAGAGCATATTCATCCTGATGGCGCCGTTCGTCCTGATCCCGGCAGTCGGGACCGTGCTCATGGCCCTTGCCCCCGCGTGGGCATGTGCCGCTCTCGTCCTCCTCCCCCTCAATGCCGCCGGTTCGGTCGCCGACCTCCGGGCAGCGGCGGCCATCGTCCGCTCCCCGCCCGGCAGCGTCGTCCTCGAAAAGGGAGAAGAGATGACAGTCCTGGTACCCCTGCAGTGACTGCTGGATCGAGGAAATAATACCCCTGAAGACCGGCCTACCCCCGCGACGCAAGGCCGCGAAGCCCCATCGCCGCACCATAGGCCGCAGTAGAGATCAGGATGACCGTCGCGCCCGAAGGGACGTCCAGAAGATAGGAGAGGACAATCCCGACCGTCGTGAAGACCGCCCCGAGGAGGACGGAGAAGACCATCATCCGCGGCAGACTCCGGGAGAACTCGCGGGCGATCGCCGCGGGGAGGGTGAGCAGCGCGATGACCAGGATGATCCCGACGACCTGGATGAGCATCACGACGGTGAGGGCGACCAGGACGAGAAGGGCGAGGGTGATCGCCCGCACAGGGAGGTTCATGACCCGGGCGTACTCCTCGTCGAAGGTGACCGCGAAGAACTCGTTGTACAGGAGGAGGACGGCGCCGACGATGAGGAGGTCGAGGACCGCCATCGAGAGGATCGCCTCCCGCGGCACGAGAAGGATGTTCCCGAAGAGATAGCCGAAGAGGTCAGGGGCGAACCCCGGCGTCAGGAAGACGAAGAGGATGCCAAGGGCCATGCCTGCCGCCCAGAACGCCCCGATCAGGGTATCGAGGTTGTGCTTCCGGGAAAAGGATAGTTCCCCCATCCCGAGGGCCGAGGCGACGGTGAAGCCCGTCGCACCGATAATGGGGTCGATCCCCAGGAAATAGCCCAGACCGATCCCACCGAAAGCCGTATGGGAGATGCCGCCGGCAAGAGCGACCATCCGCTTGACGACCACATAGGTGCCGATGATGCCGCAGGCGACACTCGCAAGGAGTCCGGCGGCAAGGGCGTTCCTGAAGAAGTCATAGGCAAAGACCTCGATCATGGCTTTTCACCTTCCCGGTGGTCGGCAAAGACGCGGTGCGGCAGGCCGTGGGCGATGAGGTCGATGGGACAGCCATAGGTTGCCTGGATCATGTCGCCGGTGATCAGAGCGTCGTTGTGCGTATAGAGACGCCTGTTCAGGCACGCGACCTTCGTCACATGGGATGAGATAGCCCCGATATCGTGGGTGACAAGGACAACGGTCATCGTCTTTCGCAGGCCGTCCAGGACCTCCATGAAGTGCTCGCCCGTCGGGGCGTCCACGTAGACGGTCGGTTCGTCGAGGATGAGCACCTCCGGACCGGCGGCAAGGGCGCGGGCGATGATCGCCCTCTGCTGCTGCCCCCCGGAGAGACGGCCGATCTCGCGGCCGGCAAGGTCGGCGATCCCCATCGTCCTGAGGGCCGATTCGGCCATCTCCCTGTCTTCGCGCGTATAGCGCCGCGGAAAACCCCGCACATGACCGAGGCGGCCGGAGAGAACCATCTCCAGCACGCTCACCGGGTAGCTGAAGTCGAAGGTGCGGTACTGGGGGACATACCCGAGGAGGTGGCGCCTCTCCGCAGGACTACCGCCGAGCACCCGCACCGTCCCCGCTTCGGGTTCGAGAAGTCCCAGGATCACCCGCAGCAGGGTCGTCTTCCCCCCGCCGTTCGGCCCGATGACCGCGGAGAAGTCACCGGGCATCACCGCCCAGGTGATCTCCTGGAGGACGGGGCGGCCGCCGAGGGAGACCGAGACCCCGGAGAGGTCGATGACCGGCCCTTCCATCAGACAGACCCCGCGATCGCCGCGGCCGCCGCCCTGAGGTTTTCCGTGTAGTTCCCGGCAAGGGGACTCAGCAGGACGACCCGGCCGTCGATCTCGTCGGCGACGACATGGGCGCTCCGGGTGCTCGCTTCGGGCGCGGCAAAGACGACCGAGATGTTGTCAGCCTGCGCATGGGCGACGATCTCCTCGATCTGGCGCGGTGATGATTCCTTGCCGCCCTCCTCGATCGCGATCTGGACAAGCCCGTAGTCACGGGCAAAGTAGCCCCACGAAGCATGGGAGACCAGGAGGGCATGGCATCCCGAGGCCCCAATCTCGGCCCTGATATCGGCGTCGAGGGCGTCGAGGCGGGCGAGGTACGCGGCGAGGTTCGCCTCGTAGACCTTCTTCCCGGCAGGATCGGCCGTTATCAGGCCGTTGCAGACGTTCTTCGCCATGATCTTCGCGTTCGCGGGCGAGAGCCAGATATGCGGGTCGCCATCGACGAGCGTTACTCCTTCGGAACAGTTCACGACCGCCATATCCGGGTTCACCTCCCGGATCTTCCCCATCCACGCGGTCTCGAACTCGACGCCCGACCCGACAACCGCATAGACGCGGGCGCGGGAGAGGTCGGCGAGCTGGCCCGGCGTCAATTCATAGGTGTGCGGGCTTGCGCCCGGCGGGACGAGGACGAGGACGTCGACGCGGTCGCCCCCGATCGCTTCGATCGATTCAGCCTGAGGAGGAATGGTCACTGCGACAAGCATCTTCCCGGAGTCGGGCGCCCCGGCGGTGCAGCCTGAGGCAAAGACGGACAGGAAGACGAAGACAACGCCGCAGAGCGCCAGCCCCCTGTATGGCACTGCTGGCATCATGATGGAACCTCGAAATTTGGCATCTATCCAAATATCAGGGAGCGCCTATATACGCCTTCCGCGCCTCACCGTTCGCGGGGGCAGCAGTCACCATCATGCTCGATAGGGCCGCACCCGCTCATCACCGGGTGGCCGAGAGACGCGCAGATCCGATCAACGAGGAACCGCGAGACATGGCCCTCGATGTTCTTCGCCTCCTGGCACGCCTCGTCGGCCGATAGCCCGAAACGGCTCAGGGCCAGGGAGACGACGCGGTGGCGGCGGACGAGAAAATGGGCATATCCTTCTCCCTTCGCACTCAGGCGGACGCCGTGATAGGGCGTGTGCTCCAGGTAGCCCTCGCGCGCGAGGTCGCCGAGCGCCTTCGTCGCCGTCGAAGGGGAGACACCAAGTTCACGGGCGACCTCTGTTGTCCTCATCGCCCCGCCCCGGAGAGAAATGACCTTTAAAAGTTCAGATTTCCGTGCCGGGAGCTCAAAACCGTCGATCTCCGCCATGACCGGTACTCGCCCGCGGCGGCGATAAAGTTTTCCCATTACCCAAATTTTCCCGCCCACCCCTCCCGCACCGAGACTATGATGAGGGCGTACGCCCAACAAGATACCGATGCTCTGCGAGGAGGAGATCGTTGCCCGTTTCCTGAAGACCGACCTGCTGGTGGCCCCCGAGGTGGTCCGTTACATCAGGGAGCAGGACGACCCCGCCCTCATCGACCGTATCATCGCGGCCATCCCCGACGGGGCCTTTGTTGTCTCCCCCGACTGCATCCCGGCACAGAAGAAAGAGCGGGACGGGACACGCTTCCTCGCCGACCCCCACCTCGAAGTTCTCCAGGGCAAGGACGGAAGCTGCGGCTGCATACGGGACTTCGAGGAGTACGTCACCTACTTCAGGAACCGGTTCACCCACCTCTCCGGCTTTCTCAAGGGGAGGATCCAGCCCGTCCCAATCGAGGCGCTCCAGAGGACCGGGCGGTACCGCGAGGAGGAAGCGTCCTTCATCGCGATGGTCTCCGAGGTGCGGTCCACGGCCAACGGGAACAAGATGGCCAACGTCGAAGACCCGACCGCCACGATGCGGGTGCTCTTCAACAAGAGCAGAGAAGGCTTCGAGGAGGCCGAGAAACTCCTCCCCGACGAAGTGATCGGGGTGAAGGGCAAACTCTCCAGCGACGGGAACCTCTTCTTTGCCGACACCCTGGTGCGGCCCGACATCCCCGTCTCGAACGCCCCCTTCCACGCGGAACAGCCCGGCCGTGCCGTCCTCATCTCCGACGTGCATGTCGGTTCCGATACCTTCCTGGAAGACGCCTGGCACCGCTTCGTCGCATGGCTCGGGGAGCACACCGAGATCGGCTACCTCCTCATCGCCGGCGACCTCGTGGACGGGATCGGCATCTATCCCGGCCAGGAGAGGGAACTCGTGATCAAAAATATCTACGAACAGTACCAGGCCCTCGGGGAGATGCTCTCCGCCCTCCCCCCGCGACTCAGGATCGTCCTCTCTCCCGGCAACCACGACGTCGTGCGTGGCGCCGAGCCCCAGCCCGCGATCCCGCAGGAGTTCAGGGAAGGATACCCGGACAACTGCGTCTGGGTCGAGAACCCCGCCCTCGTCTCCCTGCAGGGGGTCCGCGTCCTGATGTACCACGGCAGGTCGTACGACGACATGATCGGAATGATCCCGGGCGCCTCGTACAGCCACCCCGAAGAGATCATGGAAGAGATGCTGAAGAGACGCCACCTCGCCCCGACTTTCGGGCTGCGGACCCCGATCGCACCGGCAGAACGCGATCCCCTGGTCATCGACCCGGTCCCCGAGGTGCTCTTCACCGGCCACGTCCACATCTCCGGCATCAAAAAATACAGGGGCGTCCTCATGGTCAACGCAGGCACCTGGCAGTCCCAGACCGCCTTCCAGAAGCAGATGAACACCGTGCCGACGCCGGCGCAGGCGGTTGTCCTGGACCTTCCGACAATGAAATATGAGATGTTCGACTTCAGCCAGCCCGGCGAACCGGCACGCCTCCCCTGACCGCCGACGCCGCATCAGGTACCCCTGGAACACCCGGACGGATCAGGGGAATCGCTCGCTTTTTATTATTGAAGTGCCTCATAGATAGAGGAACAGATTGCCGAGTTTTGATGTGAAATCGCTTCTCGGAGGATAGAAAAACATGGATGGAATCATCTATCTCGCACCCCTGTGCGCTCTCCTGGGCCTTCTTTTTGCAGGTTACTCCTACATGAAGGTCAAAAAGGAAGGAGAGGGCACCGAGGTCATGAAAAAGATCGCTGCAGCGATCCACACTGGCGCGATGGTGTACCTGAACCGCCAGTACAAGGCCATCGCCGTCTTCGTCGTTGTCCTTGCCGTTGTCCTTGCATTCCTGCTGCCGAGCGGGCCCCTCACCGCGGCCTGTTTCGTCCTCGGCGCCGGCCTCTCGGCGACTGCAGGCTACATCGGCATGTACACCGCCACCCACGCGAATGTGCGGACCACCAACGCCGCCCGCCGCGGCATTACCGAGGCCTTCAAGGTCTCCTTTGCCAGCGGCTCGGTCATGGGCATGTCGGTCGTCGGCCTCGGGCTCTTCGGGCTCTCGGTCGCCTTCATCGGCCTCTCTGCCGTCATGCCGGCCGCACCGCAGGCTGACGTCGTGAACATCCTCGCCGGGTTCTCCCTCGGCGCTTCCTCGATCGCCCTCTTCGCCCGTGTCGGCGGCGGTATCTTCACCAAGGCCGCAGACGTCGGTGCCGACCTCGTCGGCAAGGTCGAAGCCGGTATCCCCGAAGACGACCCGCGCAACCCCGCCGTCATCGCCGACAACGTCGGTGACAACGTCGGCGACATCGCCGGCATGGGCGCCGACCTGTACGAGAGTTATGTCGGTTCCGTCATCGCCACGATGCTCCTCGGCGCCGCGACCGCCGCGGTCGCCTTCCCGAACGTCGACCCGATGAACGTTATCCTGCTCCCGATCATCATCGCCGCGGTCGGTATCGTCGCATCCATCATCGGTTCCTTCTTCGTCACGACGAACAAGGCCGAGTCGAGCGCGATCCACCTGGCCTTCAACAAGGGCCTCCTCGTCGCCCTCGTCCTCGTCGTGGTCTCCACCTACTTCATCACGAACGCAATGCTCGGCGAGTACGGCTTCGGCATCTTCGTCGCCACCATCGCCGGTCTTATCGCCGGTTTCCTCATCGGCCAGATCACCGAGTACTACACCTCCTTTGACAGGAAGCCGACCCTCGAGATCGCAAAGTCCTGCCAGACCGGGGCCGCGACAAACATCATCACCGGCTTTGCAAAGGGCATGGAGTCCACGCTCTTCCCGGTGATCATCATCGGTGTCGCGATCTTCTTCGCATTCCAGTTCGCCGGGCTGTACGGCATCGCCATCGCGGCTGTCGGTATGCTCGCCACCCTGGGTATCTCCCTTGCAGTCGACGCCTACGGGCCTGTGGCCGACAATGCCGGCGGTATCGCCGAGATGTCCCACCAGGACCCGCAGGTGCGTGAGATCACCGACACCCTCGACGCCGTCGGCAACACCACCGCCGCCATCGGCAAGGGCTTTGCCATCGGCTCCGCGGCACTCACCGCTCTCGCTCTCTTCTCCGCATATGCCCACGCAGTCAGCCCGGCTGACGCGCCGACCATCACCATCGACATCCTCAGCACCCCGGTCTTCATCGGTCTGCTGATCGGCGCCATGCTCCCGTTCCTCTTCTCCTCCATGACCATGATGGCTGTGGGACGGGCTGCATACCAGATCGTCGTCGAGGTCCGCCGCCAGTTCAAGGAGATCAAGGGCCTGATGGAGGGCAAGGCAGACCCGGACTACGAGTCCTGCATCGCCATCTCCACCAACTCCGCCCTGAAAGAGATGATCGCACCCGGTATCCTCGCGATCGTCGCTCCGCTCCTCATCGGCGTCGTGCTCGGCAAGGAAGCCCTCGGCGGCCTCCTCGCCGGTTCCCTGGTCTCCGGCTTCATGCTCGCCATCACGATGGCGAACGCCGGCGGCGCCTGGGACAACGCCAAGAAGTACATCGAACAGGGACACTTCGGTGGCAAGGGCTCCGACGCCCACAAGGCCGGTGTGACCGGAGATACCGTCGGCGACCCCTTCAAGGACACCTCGGGCCCGGCCCTCAACATTCTCCTGAAGCTCATGAGCATCGTTGCAGTGGTCTTCGCCCCCCTGTTCCTCTAATTTTTCTCTTTTTTCAGGTCGCCCGAAAAAATACCCGCGATATTTTTCAGAGGCGATTTTCCGGAGCCTTTTCCCGGGTCATCACCTTCATCTCCCTTCAGGACAGATCCTTACCTGCAGGAAGGTCCTTTCTGCAGGTGATGCCATGCTCCAGATCTTCAAGACCAGACAGAACGTGGACGGATTGTTCATCGAGGAACTGGACATAGTCGAACCGGGCTCCTGGATCTTCTGCACGGCACCCGACGAGGTAGAGATCGCACGGGCCGCCGGGATCATGGGCATGGCCATGGAAGACATCAGGGCCGCCCTCGACGAGGAGGAGAGGCCCCGCATGGAGACAGAAGAGGGCAAGACCCTCATCCTGATCGACACCCCGTTCCGGGTAGAGGGCGAGCCCACAGGGACGTACTCGACCATACCTCTCGGCATCGCGATGAACGAGGACTATATTCTCACCATCTGTCTCCAGGACATCCCTATCCTCCGTGATTTCATCGCCGGGAAGGTGAAGACCTTCTACACCTTCAAAAAAACGCGTTTCCTCTTCCAGATCCTGTATCGAAACGCCTCTTACTATCTGAACTTCCTCAGGCAGATCGACAAGAGGAGTTACGAGGTCGAGAAGGAACTCCACCTCTCCCTCAGGAACGAGGAGTTGATCCAGCTCCTGAACCTGGAAAAGTCGCTGGTCTACTTCTCCACCTCCCTGAAGAGCAACGAGGTCGTGCTCGAAAAGATCCTCCGCTCCAAACCGATGCGGATGTTCCCCGAGGATGAGGACCTCCTGGAGGACGTCATCATCGAGAACAAACAGGCCATCGAGATGGCGAACATCTACTCGAACATCCTCTCCGGGACGATGGACGCCTTCGCATCGATCATCTCGAACAACCTCAACATCGTGATGAAGTTCCTCGCCTCGGTGACGATCGTCCTTGCCGTGCCGACGATGATCGCGAGTTTTTTCGGGATGAACGTCGGCATCCCTCTCCAGGAGAGTCCCCTCGCCTTTGCCGTCATCATCGGGGTCTCGATGGTCATCTCGGCCCTGATCGTCTTTGTCCTTATCAAAAAGAAGATGCTCTGAGGGTGACGGCCGCCCGCACGGCGTGGGCGAGTTCCACAAGTTCTGCCCGCGTCCCGCCGCCTTTCCTGACATAGAAGGAGGCTCCTGCCAGAAGGGCCTCTTCAAGCACCGAGTCGCGGCTTTTCCCGGTATACAGGACGAAAGGCAGGGATATGCCCCGCAACCTGAGGGCCCGGAGGAAGGCGATGCCGGTGAGACCGGGCATCTCGAAGTCGGAGACGACGGCGTCAAACCGTCCCGGCAAGATGATGAGAGCGTCCTCGGCCGAAACGGCGGTCGTGCAGGAGAACCTGCCTGTCTCTTCCAGGAATGCCTGCTCACGCTCACGGACGCACGGGTCATCGTCGACGATCAGGAGAGAGATCACGCCGCCTTCGGTCATCAGAAAGATGTGGAAGGCAGGAGAGAAAAACCTCACGAAATGAGAGCGGCACGGGGCCGCGGCGCTCCCGCCGTCTATGCAGGCGGCACGGAGAAATAAACGCTCCTGCCAGAATGAAAACCTCTACACTCCTTGAAAGATATATCTCTTCGGGACCATACAGGGGGTTATGGCAGATTTCTTCCCCTCCCTCCTCTACGCCTTCGCCACACTCTTCATCATCCTCGATCCTCTCCTCTCTGTCCCGATCTTCGTGGGGCTCACGAAAGAGAGGCCGGCCGAGGAGAAGACACGGCAGGCAGGTATCGCTGTCGTCGTCGCGGGCGTACTCCTCTTCGTCTTCCTCATCTTCGGGTCCCTGATCTTCGACATCCTGGGCATCACCCTCGCCAGTTTCCAGGTCGCCGGTGGTATCCTCCTCTTCATCCTGGGCATGCAGGAGGCCCTCGGCATCGAGTTCGCCCATGACGAGAAGAGCCGGCAGAACATGGCCGGGGTGATCATCGGCACGCCCCTCCTCTGCGGCCCGGGCGCGATCACGACGGTGATCCTCCTCTCGACAAAGATCAGCCCGTTCGTCACCGCCATCGCCCTCTTCCTCTGCCTTGGCGTCACCTGGCTCATCCTCAGGTACGCCGCCGCGATCCTCCACGTACTCGGCAGTACGATCACCGACATCGTGGCCAGGGTCCTCGGCATGTTCCTTGCGGCGATCGCGGTCAAACTTATCGCCGAAGGGGCGATAGGGCTTGGCTGGTGACGGCCGCGGACAGGATATATTCTTACGGGACATATACTGAAGACCTATGGACGATCCCCTCGCCGCCTTCGCGTACGCGTTTGTCACCCTCTTCATCATCCTCCACCCCCTGCTGGTGGTCCCGACCTTTCTCGGGCTCACCCGGGGCTACCGGACGGAGGAGAAGACCAGGCAGGCAACCATAGCCACTGCCGTGGCAGGCGGACTCCTCTTCACCTTCCTCATCTTCGGTTCCCTGATCTTCGATATCCTGGGCATCACCCTCCCGAGCTTCGAGGTTGCGGGTGGCGTCCTCCTCCTGATCGTCGGGATGCAGCAGGCGCTCGGGATCGAGTACACGCCACCCGAGGGAGGGCAACAGCAGAACATCGGCGTGATCGTCGGCACTCCCCTCATCTGCGGGCCGGGTTCGATCACGACGGCGATCCTCCTCTCGACAAAACTTGGCATCCTGGTCACCGTCCCGGCCGTCCTCCTCTGCCTGGTGCTGACCTGGTTCACCCTCAGGTATGCCGACGTCATCCAGCAGGCCCTCGGCGAGACGATCAGCGGGGTGATGACCGACGTCTTCGGGATGGTCCTTGCGGCCCTTGCGGTGACGCTCATCGCCGAAGGGGTCGACGGCCTGCGATAGACAAAAATTTTCACGAACCACCTCTTTTTTTGCTGCGAGAATGCGGGAAAAATCGCATGCCCTCGTCTCGATAGATGGACACAGCGGAGACAGCCTGCCCTGACGGCCGTTCCGGCTTCATCATTTTTAAAAACGTCATAATAAGGGCCAATTCATCATTTCACAGGTTATTAAAAATAAAAATCTACAGAGTATAATTTCCATCATGTTGAAAAAAGAGGAATCACCAAATATAGTATCAACTAATTAATGTATTCGATTTTGTGGCGCGAAGAGAGATTTCGTTGCCAGGCGTGCAGGCATAGACAGACACATCCTGAATATAGCCCTGTTCTGGCATGCCGCCCGGATCAGCGAGGACCAGCAATGACCAAGCAGACAATGACACCTGATGACTACGAGCAGGAAAACGCTCGTCTCAGAGAGAGACTGGCAGAGGCAGAGGCAAAGATAGGGCGGTATGAGACCATCCTCGACGAGATCCCCTTCCCCATCTCGGTCACCGACATGGACATGACCTGGTCGTTCATGAACAGGGCACTCGAGTCCCTGCTGAACCTCGACAGAAAGGAAGACCTTGGAAAGCACTGCAGTTCATGCAATGGTGCGGCCTGCAACACCGAACAGTGCGGCATCGCCGCATTGCGGGATGGGAAAAAGAGGACGATCTTCGAAGAGCACGGGAAGAGCATCCAGATCGATGCCGCCTACCTGACCGATACCCGGGGGACGCAGATCGGCCATGTCGAGATCCTGCAGGACATCACCGCGATGGCAGAGGTCACCGCGTTCCTGGAGGCCGAAACACAGCGGGTTGCAGAGAACCTCGCCAGGATCGCTGACGGCAACCCCGACGTCAACCTCACGATGGGGGCGACCGACCGGTACACGGAGGGTGTCGCGCCCCTCATCACCGGGATCGACAGGGCGACGGCAGCGACCCTCGAGTCCCTCGACCTGATGCTGAAAGACATCGCCATGCTCGCCGAGGCCGGGAGGGACGGGAGACTCTCGACCCGTGCCGATGCCGCCCGGCATAAGGGAGAGTACAGGACCCTCGTGCAGAAGATCAACGCCCTCCTCGACGCCGTCATCGTGCCGCTCCAGGGTGCCACACAGAATGCCGAACTCATCGGCATGGGCCAGATCCCGGAAAGGGTCGACGCAACACAGTACAAAGGGGATTTCAGAAAACTTGCGGAGAACTTCAACAACTGCACCGACGGTTTGCAGGGCCTGAGGGAAGGCTATACTGTCCTCCTGAGGACCGCACAGAACGACTACACCCGGAGAGTCGAAGGGCACTACCCAGGCGGCTATGCCATGATCGCGACGGCGATCAACGCTGTCCAGGACCGCCTCCTCCACATCCAGGAGTGCATGGTTCAGATCAGCCGGGGTGACCTCTCCGAACTGGAGAGCCTCAAGGCCATCGGAAAACGTTCGGAGAACGATACGTTGATCCCGGCCTTCATTGCAATGATGGAGGCGATCCAGAGACTCGTGGACGACGCGAAGATGCTCGCAGAGGCCGGGAAGGAAGGGCGTTTGTCCACCCGTGCCGATGCCTCGAAGCATGCAGGGGAGTTCGCCAGAGTCGTCGAGGGCGTCAACCAGTTGGTCGACGCCGTCGTGGCGCCGGTCAACGAAGCGATGCGGGTCACCGGCCGTTATGCTGGGGGCGACTACACCAAGAAGTTCTCCGACGACCTCGCCGTCGCGGGAGACTTCCAGAAGTTCAAGGACTCTCTCAACAACATGGCCGACAGGACCGCCGAAACTGTCAGGGAGATCCAGCATATCGCCGAACAGGTCGATTATGGCACGTCCGAGTCGAGCAAGGGCGTCGACCAGCTGGCGAAAGCCGCCGAGCAGGTTGCGATCACGAGCCAGACCTGCGCCGACCTCTCCCGGGAGACGCTCCAGAAGATTGAGGAGGTCGGCAGGCGTATCGCGGATCTTTCGTCCTCGAACGAGGAGATGGCCAGCACCTCCCGGGATGTCCTTGAGAGGGCGGAAAACGTCGCAAAGATGGGCATGGACGCGGAAAAACTCGGCAGGGACGCCAACACGAAGATCACCGTCGTCGAGACGATCGCACAGGAGAGCGTCCAGAACATCACCGAACTGACCCAGGAGATGCGGGAGATCAACAAGATCGTCAAACTCATCACCGACATCTCGAACCAGACCAACCTCCTCGCCCTCAACGCCGCGATCGAGGCGGCACGGGCGGGCGAGCACGGCCGCGGCTTCGCCGTCGTCGCAGGAGAGGTGAGGAACCTCGCTGGCGAGTCGAAGAAGGCGACAAACGACATCGAAAACCTCATCACATCCATCCAGGCGAAGAGCGAGAAGACCGCCACCGCGATCACCTCGGCCAACACCGAGATCGCCTCCAGTGTCGAGAGCGTCAACAACGCCATCCTCGCCCTCAACAGGATCGTCGATGGTGCCGGCAAGGTGACCAGGGACATGGGCGAGATGGCAAAGGCCATCGAAGACCAGGCGAACACGAGTAACACCGTCGTCACGATCGTCGACGAAGGGACCAGGCTCACCAAAGAGAACATGTCCGAGGTGGAGGCCCTTGCCGCCCTTGCAGAGGAGTCAAGCGCCTCGACAGAGGAGATCGACAACGCTGTGCACGAACTGACCGGGATGGCCGGGGACCTGAAGACCTCGGTAAAGAAGTTCAGGATCTGAGGGGGCAGGACAGTGGCAGAGACTGTCGACGTCGTCGAATTCGGGATCGGGGGCACCAGGTACGCCCTCGACATCCTGCTGGCACGCGAGATCGTCGAGATGGTGCCGATCACGCCAGTACCACGGGCACCACCCTATATTGCCGGGATCATCAACCTCAGGGGCGAGATCACCACCATCTTAAAACTCAACACCCTTCTCGGCCTTCCGGGAGAAGGGCGGCGCGAGACGCAGAAGATCATCGTCCTCGTCCCTGATGCCACAAACGGATCAAACACCGGCATCATCGTCGACGACGTCCACACGGTGCGGCAGGTCGGTGAAGGCGACGTCGCCCCGATGGACGAGGCGATGGCGAGGGAAGCGTACGTCAGGGGGATCATACGGATCGGAGACGGAGAGGATACAAAAAATAAGCAGGAAAACGACCTGATCATCTGGATTGATCTCCAGAAAGTGATCAGGGAGCAGGTGAGCCGCGCCTGATCGCGGACACTATTACCTTTTTTGCGGATGCAAGAATAAAAGGGGCCGTGCTCAATCAACCGCGCCGAGTGCGGCATCGGCAACCGCAAGGGCCTCTTTCAGTTCAGCATCCCGGATAGGCTTGACGATGTAGCCGAGGGGCCTGACAGAGAGAGCCCGTTCTCTCATTCCCCTGTCTGAGTATGCGGTGACGAAGATGCACCTGATCCCGAGTTCGTCGGCAAGGAGGGAGGCGGCCTCGATCCCGTCCCTGTCCCCTTTCAGGTTGATGTCCATCAGGGCGATATCGGGAGAGGTCTCACGGGCTTTTTCCAGCGCAAGAGCGGCCGTCGCCGCAACCCCGGTCACCGTATGTCCCAGTCTCTTTACCCGGTTTGCGACATCAAGGGCGATTATCGCGGCGTCCTCCACGACCAGCACCTTCACGGCGTCTCGCCCCCGTGAGGGACCATTACGAGGACACGCGTGCCCGGGCTTTTGTCTGAGATCTCCATCCGGCCCCCGAGTTGCCCGGTCACCAGAGTCCTGACCAGGGTGAGACCCAGGGAGACGCCGGCCTCAAGGTCAAAGCCTGCTGGCATCCCCGCACCTTCGTCCTCGACGACAAGAGTGAGGGCAGTGCCGTCGTCAAGGGAAGAGACCAGGACCGGGCCGGGCGCGCCTGCCGGATAGGCATGGGTGCATGCGTTCGAGATGAGTTCGTTCACGATCAGCCCGACAGGGATCGCAGCATCGAGCCTGAGGGAGAGGTCGGACGGCACGACGCGGGCGGTGACCAGGTCGGACGGGTAGTCAGCGGCGGCCGCACTATCGACCATGAGGTCCGCGAGGTACGCCCCGAGGCCGACGCGGGCGTGGTCGGGAGAGCGGTCGAGATGGTCATGGGCCCGTGCCAGCACGCCGAGACGTCCTTCGGTCTTCCTGATGATCTCGCGCCCCGCACCCTCCCCCATGCTCGCCGTCTGCAGGGCGAGAAGGCTGGAGATGAACTGGAGGTTGTTTCGCACCCTCTGGTGGATCTCCACAAGCAGGCGTTCCTTCTCCTGCAGTACCTGCCGCGCCGCGGTGACGTCCTCCATGATGACGGTCACGCCGGCACTCCCGTCATCAAAGACGGTCGGGACACATTTCACGACAAAATAGAGATTTTTTCCCTCTTTTTCGAACCGGACCTCTTCGACCCGCTCCTTCCCGGCGAACGCCACTCGCATCAGCCCGGCCTCAAGGAGGGGGGCGAAGAGGGGGACCTCCAGCGAGTCGATATCCCTGCCGGCGACCTCGCCGCGCCCGAGGCCGATGAAAGAGAGGAGGTTGTCATTGGCCTGCACCACCCTTCCCGCACTGTCGAGGACAAGGATGAGGTCTGAAGAGAAGTCGAGCATGGCAGAAATGGGCACGCGGTGGGAGAGGTAGTAGACCTTCGCGACGGCGACCTCCTGCATCTCAAGGCGGCCGGAGACGACGAGCATATTCAGGTACTTCGCCACCGAGTTCCGGTTCATCCCGAGTCGCCGCGAGATCTCGGAGGTGGAGAGGCCCCGCGGCTCTTCACGGAGGAGTTCGATGATCCGCGAGCATTCTCCTGCCGGATCTTCTGGAGTACGTGACACGGGTTAATCCTTCCTGATTTTCATTCATCAGCACTCCAGATTTATAGTTATTACGAAAACTGCCTATCAACACTGCATGCAAAAGCAGAATGTTTATATAATTAAACGGCCATGGTTTGTCATCAGAACTGCCTATCAGTATTGATAGGCACATGTGAAAGACAGGCGCGCCAGAGGCCCGGACCCCGGCGGCAGGCACAGAAATATGCCTCCGGGAAGACCGACACCTCGCCGCACCCCATCAGGGAGAAGAGAGACCATGAAATCACAGGACAAGGCACAGACACAGGATGCAGAGCAGGCGACAGACGACATGGAGCAGCAGGCTCAGATCGTCCTCCGGGGGATCGACCTCATTCCCACACCTCTCCATATCATCGACAGGGACTTCAGGATCATCTTCATCAACAAGGCCGCAGCAGACCCACTCGGGATGAAGGAGAGCGAGTGCATCGGGAAACACTGCTACGACCTCTACAATGCTGAGATGTGCAAGTCAAGAAACTGCCCCGGCCGGATGGCTATGGAAACCGGGAAGACAAACAGCATCGACATTCTATATCGTGACGGCCGGTGGGAGAACTGCACCAGTGTGGCATCCCGTGACGAAAACGGTCGGATCACCGGCGTGGTCGAGTACTTCCCGGACATCACCGCCCAGAAGCAGACCGTGCAGGACCTCCTCCATGTCGGCGAGGAGGCACGGAACGGAAACCTCTCCGCCCGCGCCAGTCTCGACGCCGAAGGCGACTTCCTGGAGATCGCAAAGAGCGTCAACGGGATTCTCGACGCCGTTGTCGTTCCCCTCCAGGGGGCCGCACGGGATGCCGAACTCATCGGGAAGGGCCAGATCCCGGAGAAAGTCGACACATCCCTGTACAGGGGTGAGTTCAAAAAACTAGCGGAGAACTTCAACAACTGCATCGATGGCATGCAGGGCCTGAAGGAGAGCAAAGCCGTCCTCCAGAGGACCGCACAGAACGACTTCACCAGGAAAGTCGAAGGGCATTACGAGGGCATCTACGCCGATATCGCAGAGGATATCAACGCGGTCCAGAACCCTCTCCTCCATATCCAGAATATCGCGATCAATATCGGCAGGGGAAACCTATCCGACCTGAATGATCTCAAAGCGGCAGGGAAACGTTCGGAAAACGACCAGATGGTCCCGGCCTTCATCACAATGATGGAGGCGATCCAGAAACTCGTCGAGGACGCGAACATGCTCGCAAAGGCCGGCAGGGAGGGGAGGTTGGCCACACGTGCCGACGCCTCGAAGCACGAAGGGGAGTTCGCCAGAGTCGTCGTGGGCGTCAACCAGTTGATGGACGCCGTCGTCGATCCGGTCAACGAGGCGATGCGGGTCTCGGGCCAGTTCGCCGTGGGCGACTACACGGTCAGGTTCTCCGACAAAATTGCCGTCGCCGGCGACTTCCAGAAATTCAAGGAGTCCCTGAACGAGATGGCCGGGAAGACCTCCGCCGTCGTCACGCAGATCAAGCAGGCCGCGGACCAGGTGCAGTCAGGGGTTTCCGATGCAAGCAAAGGTGCGGACGAGATCGCGAAGGCAGCCGAACAGGTGGCGATCACCGGCCAGAAGTGCGCCGACCTCAACCGCGACCTCCTCACCCAGATGGAGGAGATCAGCCACCGCATCAGCGACCTCTCGGCCTCGAACGAAGAGATGGCCAGCACCTCGCAGGAAGTCCTTGAGAGAGCGGAAAACGTCGCAAAGATGGGCAAAGACGCGGAGAAACTCGGCAATGACGCCAACACGAAGATCACCGTCGTCGAGACGATCGCACGGGAGAGCGTGAAGGACATCACCGAACTGACCCAGGAGATGCGGGAGATCAACAAGATCGTCAAACTCATCACCGACATCTCGAACCAGACCAACCTCCTCGCCCTCAACGCCGCGATCGAGGCGGCACGGGCGGGCGAGCACGGCCGCGGCTTCGCCGTCGTCGCAGGAGAGGTGAGGAACCTCGCCGGCGAGTCGAAGAAGGCGACAAACGACATCGAAAACCTCATCACATCCATCCAGGCGAAGAGCGAGAAGACCGCCACCGCGATCACCTCCGCCAACACCGAGATCGCCTCCAGTGTCGAGAGCGTCAACAACGCCATCCTCGCCCTCAACAGGATCGTCGACGGCGCCAGCGAGGTGACTCATGACATGAGCGAGATCGCAAAGGCGGTCGAGGACCAGGCGAACACGAGCAACGCCGTCGTCCAGATCGTCGACAACGGTACCAGGCTGACCCAGGAGACAATGAAGCAGGTGAGTGACCTTGCCGCCCTCGCCGAGGAGGCAAGCGCCTCGACAGAGGAGATCGGGAGCGTCACCCATCAGCTCGACTCCATGGCCGGCGACCTGAAGGACACGATGAAGCAGTTCCGGGTGTAGGCACCATGGAGATCATAGACGTCGTCGAGTTCGAGATCGGGGGCACCCATTATGCCCTCGATATCAGCCTCGCACGGGAGATCGTCGAGATGATCCCGATCACCCCGGTGCCGCGTGCGGCACCCCATATCGCCGGGATCATCAATCTCAGGGGCGAGATCACCACCATCCTCAACCTCAACAGACTCCTCGGCCTTGCAGAGAGGGACGATAACGCAACACGGAAGATCATCGTCCTCGTCCCTGATGCCGCAAACGGCTCGAACACCGGGATCATCGTCGACGATGTCCACTCGGTGCTGCGGGTCGGGAAAGACGACATTGTCCAGATGGACGACACCCTCGCGAAGGAGGCATATGTCAAGGGTATCATCAGGATGAAGGCGGACGAAAAGGCAGGGAAGGCCCAGAAGCAGGACCTGATCATCTGGATAGACCTCCAGAAGATCCTCCTCAACCTGACAGGCTGAAACCCGGAAAAGCACGAATAGAAACATATTACCCACATCCGCCCGGATCATACTGGTGGAATGCGGGGAACAGAGTGGACAGGTCCGGAATTCTGCAGGCTAAGGCCTCATGTCTGTACCTCCTCACTCGCGTTTTTTACCCTGGTCTGTTTTTCCGTCGTTTCGTATGCCTTCTCCATCGGCATCACCAGGATCACATCAGTGGTCCTCTACGTCCCGGTCGTCCTCATCGCATACCGTTACCCGCGCTACGGCATCCTCTCGGCCTTCCTCGCCGGCGCCGCCTATCTCGCCCTGTACCACATCTTCATCCCCGGATGGACGGACTTTCCCGAAGTGCTCGTCAACACCGTCCTCCTTGTCGGCATCGGGTCCCTCACTGCTATCCTCTCGTACAGGCTGAGCGAGAAAAAGATCAACCTGCGGGGTATCTATGATGCCTCATCCGCGGGCATCTTCCTTCTTTCTAAGGACGGGAGCATCACCGAGGAGAATGACAGGTTTCTTTCGATGCTTGGTTATGGCGGGGGGGAGAGGCCGGAGCACCTGGACCGCATCTGGTTGAGGACGGGTGCCGACCGCTTCCCCGACGGGGCGAACAACGGCATCGAGACTGAGTTCATCACCCGCGACGACCGGCAGATCCCGGTCCTCCTCTCGACAGCGCCCGGACCTGACGACCTGACCGTCTGTACGGTCGTCGATATCGGCCCGCAAAAACAGGCAGAGAGGGAGAGGGAGGAGGAGAGAGCGCGGACACGGGAATATCTCGACGTCGCCGGGGTGATCCTCCTGATCCTCGACGACAGGATGCATGTCAGGGCGATCAACAGGAAGGGGTGCACCATCCTCGGGTACCCTGAGGACGAGATCGTCGGGCAGGACTGGGCCGAGAACTACCTCCCCGTACGGGTGAGGGATAGCGTGGTCTCGGTATGCACCTCGGTCCTCCAGAGCGACCGGGGCACGGTCGTCCCTTTCGAAAACCCCGTGCTGACGAGAGACGGGGAGGAGCGGCAGATCGCATGGACAATCCAGCCGATCAGGGATGAAAAAGGGGAGGTGTTCTCCATCCTCGCATCAGGCGAGGACATCACCCGGCACAGGCAGACCGTCAGGGCGCTCGAGGAGAGTGAAGAGAGGTACGAGAGCCTTGTCGCTATCGCACCCGAAGCGATCGGCATCTACTGCGACGGGCAGATCGTCTACCTGAATGCCGCCGCCCTCCGGATGCTCGGGATCAAGGGCCCCGTCGACTTCGAGCAGATGCCCTTCTGGCCGTTTATCCACCCCGATTCCCTGGCGACTGTCCGCGAGGAACTCACCAAGACGCAGACCGGGGTCTGGTCCTCGTACTTCCAGGAGATCAAGCTCTGCAGGGTCGATGGCGAGACCGCGTATGCAGAATCGACGATGGTCCCTATCACCTACAAGGGACGGCCTGCCACTCAGTTCGTCCTCAGGGACATCACCATACAGAAACGGATGGAGGAGGAACTCAGGCGGTCCGAGGTGCTGTACAGGACGATCTTCGAGGCGGCGGCAGCCGCGATGGTGATCGTCGAGGAAGACCTGACGATCTCGCGTGCCAACTCGGGCTTTCTCACCCTCTCCGGGCTTCCGGGAGATGAGATCGAGGGAAAGATCCCCTGGGGCCTTTTTTACTCTCCACAGGATGGGAAAAGGATGCTCGAATACCACAGGAAGCGGTGCAATGGAGACCCGACAGCACCACAGACCTATCTTTCCTCCTTCGTCGATGGTGGGGGGGACTTTCACGACGTCATCGTGACCGCCTCCATCATCCCGGAGACAAAGAAGAGCATCGTCTCCTTTGTCGACGTCACCGTCCAGAGAGAATACGAGAAAGAGTTACAAAGATCGCTCCTGGAAAAGGAGGCCCTTCTCAAGGAGATCCACCACAGGGTCAAGAACAATATGCAACAGATCGCAAGCCTCCTCTCTCTCCAGGCAGCGACGGTCGCGGACAGGGGGACCGCGGGGTGCCTGCAGGCAAGCGAGAACCGGATCACCGCAATGGCCCTCGTCCACGAGAACCTCTACCAGTCTGAGAGTCTCGCCTCCATCCGCGCCGACGCCTACATCACAACTCTCTGCTCTGAGATCAGGGCATCATACACACCAGGACCGGGGATCAGGGTCGAGACCGCCATTGACGACCTGGTCCTGGACACGGACACGGCCATCCCCTGCGGACTGATCATCAATGAACTTGTGACGAACGCCTTCAAACACGCCTTTACCGGACGGGACCGGGGCAGGGTGCTGGTCAGTCTGGGGCAGCACGCCGGGGGGCGACTCTGTCTCAGGGTCGAGGACGACGGGATAGGGCTGCCCGCCAATATCTCCATCGACAATGAGGAGACGCTGGGGGTGCGGTTGGTATCGGCCCTTTCCGATCAGATCGGGGGAACTCCCAGATTTGAATCAGACAGCGGGACACGTTTTTCCGTCACTTTCCCGTACACACCGTCGCAATCCCCATGCACGGGGACGGACAGCACAGCAGAAAAAGACCCCTGATCCCTCGACCAGAGACATCCGGGAGAGGAGACGAAAGCATCCGACCCCGAAGACGCACCATCGAAAAGAGCCCGTATTTCGTCTCCAGAAAATGCCCACACGTCTGTGGCAGGATCTTCCACGTCCTTCACCGCGGTGCAGCAGGAGGCATCACGGTCAGGCGGCGGTCGTCCACCTTGATCATTGACAGTTCGCCAGTCCCGCACCGTATCGTGGTCTGTAATACCGGGCCCTGCTGTTCTCCATAGGTGAACCTGAGGGTCGCGCCGTCGCTTCCCTTGCCCGCGTTCAGCACACAGCAGTGCCGCTTCGAACGAACGTCATCGAAGAGATTGCGAATCTCCACATCTCCAGAGGTATCGGAAAAAAGAGGGTGACGGACATCGACACCATCCAGCATGAGGCCTTCCCCCACCCATGTCCCGGATGGCCCGGCAAACATCGACCCGTAGAGGCCTCCGGCCCAGATCCATTCGAGGCGAGAGTACCAGACTTTCCCCTGAAACTCCGATTTTATGCAGACCTTTTCAGTCGAATACCTCCCCCCGAGGTACCCTCTCCCCAGATTGATCGAAGAACCATATGCCTCAAACGCGATGATGTCCACAACAGGGAGGACCGCCGCGTCCTCTGCATTGAAAATGTCTTTGATAAAAGTTATCGGAATTATCGCTGCCTTCGGATCCATAGGGGTCACGGATCAGAGAAGGCAGCATATAGAGATTAAGGTATCCCTTCATCCCCGTAATAAATTCTACGCACCCACAGGGAGTATTATAGTTCAAGAATACATTATTTTCGTACCCTGAGCAGCAGGGAAGAGGGAAAACAGTCTCATCGAAAAACAGGATATCGCGGTATCTTCCGAACCAAAAAAAGAAAAATATTCTCAGAACCCGGCAAGAAACATCCGGTGGAGCCGGAGGTCGCCGCCGAGTTCGGGATGGAAGGAGAGGACCATATGCTTCCCCTGCCGCACCGCGACGATCCCCTGCGGGAGAGTGGCGAGCACCTCCACGCCGGGGCCGGCGCGGACCGCGAGGGGCGCCCTGATGAAGACCGCGTGGAAGGGGGTGTCGAGGCCCGTCACCGCAAGGTCGGCCTCGAAAGAATCGCGCTGCCGCCCGAAGGCATTCCTGTCCACGACGATATCGACGAGGCCGAGGGGGGCGAAGCGGGTGTCGCTGATCTCCGCCGCCACCAGAACCATCCCGGCGCAGGTCGCGAAGATCCCGCCGTCGAAGGAGAGGATCGCCTCACGAAGACCGCTCTCGTCGATCAGGCGGGCGATCGTCGTCGACTCCCCGCCGGGCAGGGCAAGAGCGTCGCACGCCGCAAGGTCGGCCGGAGAACGGACAGGGACAACACTGCCCGCACCGCCGAGGGCCTCCTCGAAGGCCCTGATATGCTCGGAGACGTCTCCCTGAAGGGCGAGGACGCCGATCTTCTTACCAGCCACGCTCCTGCAGCCTCTCTTCGTCTTTCAGTTCGTGGACGTCCAGGCCCTTCATCGGGTCACCGATGCCGCGGCTCACTTCGGCGATGAGCTTCGCGTCCGTGTAGTGGTGGACGGCCTCGACGACCGCCTTCGCCATCTTCTCCGGGTTCGAGGACTTGAAGATCCCTGACCCCACGAAGACGCCGTCCGCGCCCATCTGCATCATCAGGGCGGCGTCGGACGGCGTGGCGATCCCGCCTGCCGAGAAGTTCACCACAGGGAGACGGCCCCTCTTCACCGTCTCGGCAAGAACCTCGTACGGCGCCTCGATCGCACGGGCGCGGGCGCGGAGTTCCTGCTCGTCCATGCCGACAAGTTCCCTGATCTCACCCTGGATCGCACGCATGTGCCGCACGGCCTCGACGACGTTGCCGGTGCCGGCCTCGCCCTTCGTCCGGATCATTGCCGCGCCCTCGTTGATCCGGCGCATCGCCTCGCCGAGGTTCCGGGCGCCGCAGACAAACGGCACGGTGAACCGTGCCTTGTCGATGTGGTACTCCTCGTCGGCCGGAGTCAGCACCTCGCTCTCGTCGATCATGTCGACACCGATCGCTTCAAGGACCTGCGCCTCGACAAAGTGGCCGATCCGCACCTTGCCCATCACCGGGATGGAGACGGCGTCGATGATCTCGAGGACCTTCTCGGGGTCGGCCATCCGCGCCACCCCGCCGGCCTTTCTGATGTCCGCGGGAACCCTTTCCAGGGCCATCACCGCGACGGCGCCCGCCTCTTCGGCGATCCGCGCCTGCTCGGCGTTCACCACGTCCATGATCACCCCGCCCTTCTGCATGGACGCAAAGCCCCGCTTCAGGAGCTCGGTGCCGTACCTCAGTTCCTCAAGTTTCATTATTCCTATCTATTGGACAGTCATGCCCATAAAAATAGTGCGATGATCGCAAAAACCGAAAATATGAGGGTTATTCCACGGACTGAACCGATTATATCGGCCCCACCCGCTGCAAGACTCTTCTCACCCGGACCGATCTGGTAGACACCCCTCTTGGCGAACCGCACCCCGGCCCCGCCGGCGAGGACGGACATCGGCCACCCGCCATTAAAACCGGGCCTTTTATGCCTGTCTTCAAGGAGACAACGCCACGCGGGCATGAGCCTCCCCTTCAACCCGAAGTACAGGAGGCCGACACATCCCGATACCCTGGAGGGAAGGAGGTTTGCAAGATCGTCGGCCCGTGCGGCGCACCAGCCCAGGCGTACCCGCTCGTCGGTATAACCGAGCATCGCGTCCATGCAGTTGATTGCCCTGTAGACGGCCGCCGCGGTGAGGCCGAGGCCGAAGGGCGCGAAGACGGCGAACCAGAAGAGCGGGGCGATCACCGAGTCGGAGAGGTTCTCGGCCACCGACTCGTACGCCGCCGACCTGATCTCCTCGGCCGAGAGGGTGCGGGTGTCGCGGGAGACGAGCATCCCGGCCGCCCGGCGCCCCTCGTCAAGACTTCCCGAGGCAAGGGCCGCCTCCACCGCCCCCACGTGCTCCTCCAGGGAGCGCCAGGCAAAGGTCGCCTTGAGAAGGAAGGGGGAGAGGACGAGGAGGAGAAGGGCCGGCGCGAAACTCTCGACACACCAGAAGGGGAGGGCAAAGAGTGCAGCCGAGACAGCCCAGAGCACGACCCCTGCCGCCCGCTGGAGGGCAGGAGGATAGCATGACGGTCTCCCCCACCAGCCCACGAACCGCCCAAAGAGAGCAACAGGGTGGAAGGGGGTGTGCGGGTCGCCGACGATCCGATCGAGGGCGAGAGCCGCACCCAGGGTCAGGGCCGCAGGAACCATGCGGCGAGCACCCCGACAACGAGGACGATAAAAGCGGCGGCCTCAAACGCGACCATTTTCGTGGCCGCGTAGATGATAAAGAGAAGCGCGGCCGCGGCGACGACCGCAAAGGGGATCACCGGCAGATGGGGCTCTGCAGCCACGGGAACCGGGAGAGGCGGTTCTTCGGCCGGAGGTTTCGGACGCTCGCTGACGGCAACACCGAGCCTCGCCCGGTTCGTGCCGTACCCGGTGATCACCTCGATATCGAATGTCCCGGGGAAGACGTCTTTCCTGATAAAGATCGGCACCTCCGCTGTCGTATCGACAAAGAGGTTCTCGTGGCAGAAGTCGGTGAACCTCCCGGCATCGGCCGCGGAGAGGGTGAGGTGGAGGGGAGAACCCTCGTTCACGAGCCTGAGAAACACCGTATCGCCTGGCGCTGCGCGGACGGGTTCGGGGAGGTCTATCGAGTTTATGCCACGGTTATTGAGCCTGATCTCACAGGAAAAGTCCATATTCAGTCCTGATCGACCTTCGGGAGGAGGTTGGGGATGCTCTCCCTGATGGGGTACTCGACCCCGCAAGCCCCGCAGACAAGGGAGCCTTCAATAACGTCGTCGTCCTTCTCCTCGACCACGCGGAGCTCGAGGTCGCCCTTGCAGACCGGGCAACAGAGGATCGGGAGGAGGGACCGCTTCACAGTTCATCCCTCACGTCGACGATCTGCGAGAGCTCGGGGCCGGTCGAGATGAGTCCGATCGGTGCGCCGATGTCCTTCTCAGCCTGTTCGAGGAAGGCGATCGCCTTCTCGGTGAGCTGATCGTACGAGGTCGCGCCGAAACAGGCCGCGTCCACATGGTCGATGCCGGTGATCGCGGCGATGGTGCAACCATTGATCATCGCCGAGTACCGGGCCATCTTGCCGTCCCAGCCGCCGATCCTGCGGAGACGGTGGGTGACGGTGCCGAACTCCTGGAAACCGAGGGTGTTCGACTGCTCCGCGGTCATCTCGGTCTGGAAGGGTCCCTCACCGACACGGGTCGGGTAGGCCTTGAAGACGGCGATGACATCGTCGATCCTGGTCGGGCCGACACCGTTGTCGGCGGCGATCTGGGAGGCCGAGGTGTCCTTGCTCGTCACAAAGGGATAGGTCCCGTAGTACAGGGAGATGCCAAAGCCCTGTGTCCCTTCAAGGAGGACATTCTCGCCCGCGTCGATGGCGCCGTTGACAGCCCCGGCAACATCGATGATATAGGGAGCGAGTTCGGGCACGTCCTTTGCCTGCCTGGAGATGCGCAGGACGCGGTCCGAGTTTGCCGGCCCGCAGCCGGTGCCAGTCGAACCGATCTTCTTCGAGAGATGGGCGCTCCCCCTGTCCCTGGCGATGTGCTCCTCCTCGATGATACCACAGCGGCCGTCAACAAAGGTCCTGTCCGCGACGTTAAGGAGCTCCACCTCATGGAGGAAGACACGGGGATCGACGAGGACGCCGCTCCCGATGCAGAGTTTCGCGTCCGGGTAGACGAAACCCGACGGGATCATCCGCACGCCGTAGTTCTGGTCCCCGACTGTGACGGTGTGGCCTGCATTGGGGCCGACCCCGCCCCGGGAAATAATGGAGGGATGGTCTTGATGGGCAATATGCGCCACTATTTTGCCCTTTCCTTCATCCCCGAAAAATCCGCCGACAATAATCGTACACGACATTGCTATATCATGTAATTTGGGGTGATACATGATGATAAAAGTATATCATCAGCCCCGACCGCCCCCTCACTCCCGGTCACACGTCTCTTTTTCGCCCGAAGAGAGGCAGGATCTGATGTTCCGGTAATAGGGGATGTGCAGGACGATATGGACGGCCATCAGGACCATGAAGAGGAGACCGGTGATGTTGTGGAGGTCCACCCAGTCACCGCGGGTAACCCCGAGAAATACCCTGAGGTTTGTCGCTCCGGTGCCGGCATGGACAAAACCTAACCCCCCGCTCCCAGATGGAAGGGAGAAAAAGAGCACTAGTGACGAGAGCCCCACGACAAGGAAAGATACGAGCAATGCAAGGTCAATTATTGCGTTTATCTGTCGTTTTCGCATAAAAAGAAGATACAGGCAGCCCTATAAAAACCTGACCATTCTGTCAGAGCGCACTCTGATGACCGGGTCCGGTGTTCCTCAGGAAACAGGAAAGGATCTGGGGATAAGCCTGCCACGGCCTCGGATTCAAATCATCCCGGCAGATTGTATTATTTGAAAAAGCACAGGATCTCCAGTGGAAACAAAGGGGTCCTGCACCCGCCATTTGTCAGACAAAGGTCATACCCTCTGCCGAAGGGATCCGGACGATTTCGAAGATTTGAGAGATAAAAATAGGATAATATAATCAGATCAGACCCGAGACAAAGGTGCCCATCCTTTCGACAGCCAGAGAGAGGTTTTCCCGGCTTGTTGCATAGGAACACCTGATATGGCCGCGGCCCGACTCGCCAAAGGCACTGCCGGGTACGACCGCGACTTTCTGCTCCTTCAGGAGACGCTCGGCAAACTCCTCGTCGGTGAGGCCGGTGGCCTCGATGGAGGGGAAGGCATAGAAAGCGCCCTCCGGCATGTGGCAGCGGAGGCCGATCCTGTTGAGGCCCTCGACAAAGAGGTTCCTGCGGAGGCGATACTCCCTGACCATCTCGTTCTTGTCCTGCTCGGCCTGCCGCAGTGCGGCGTACGCGGCGATCTGGCCCATCACCGGGGCGCAGAGCATCACATACTGGTGGATCTTCAGGGCGGCGTCGGAGATCGCGGGCGGGGCGCAGAGGTAGCCGACCCGCCACCCGGTCATCGCGTAGGCCTTCGAGAAACCGTTGAGGGTGATCGTCCTCTCGCGGAGTTCAGGGATGGAGGCCGGGGAACAGTGGGCGCCTTCGTAGGTGAGTTCCGAATAGACCTCGTCGGAGATGAGGAGGAGGTCGCGGTCAACGAGGATGTCGGCGATCGCCCGGTAGTCGTCGCGGGTCATCACACCGCCCGTCGGGTTGCTCGGGAAGTTCAGGAGGACTGCCTTCGTCTTCCCGGTGATCCTCTCCATGAGGGCATCGGGAGTGACCTTGAAGAGGTCCTTCTCACGACAGGGAAGAGGAACCGGTTTCCCGCCGGTCAGGGTGACGCAGGGTGCATAACTGACATAGGCGGGGTCCTGGACGATCACCTCGTCTCCGGGGTCGACGACCGCCCTGATCGCGATGTCGGCGGCCTCAGAGACACCAGTCGTAATGATGATCTCGGACTCAGGGGAGTAACTGAGATCGTAGCGCCGGGCAAGGTCCGCGGCAAGGGCCTCGCGCAGAGGCGGGTAGCCGCGGTTGGAGGTGTACGTCGTGACGCCCTGCTCGATGGAGTAGATGCTCGCCTCGCAGATGTTCCAGGGGGTCGAGAAGTCTGGTTCGCCAACGCCAAGGGATATCACGTCCTGCATACCCATGCAGAGGTCGAAAAACTTCCTTATCCCGGAGTGGGGGATGATGCGAGCCTTTTCAGATACAAAGTCCCTCATGATGCCACCTAGAAGGAGTACGGCAGGCGCTCGCTCGCCTCGCGCTCGTCGTACGGGGTTCCGTTCTCCTTGTATGTCTTCATAACGAACTGTGTTGCTGTCTCCCTGATCTGGTCCATCGTGGCGATGTGCTCGGAGACGAAGCGGGCGACGTCCTGCATCGTCCGGCCCCTCACAAGGAGGATCAGGTCATAGCGCCCGGAGACGAGACGGACGGCCTTGACCTCCCTGAAGCGGGCGATACGCCCCGCAATCCTGTCGTAGCCGAAGTCGCGCTCAGGCGAGACCTTGAGGGCGATGATCGAGGTGACCTCTTCGTTGCCGGCCTTCTCCCAGTCGACGACTGCGGCGTACTTTCTGATGATCCGGGCCTCTTCAAGTGCCCTGATCCGGCGTTTCGCCTCTTCGATCGGGAGTTCAACCATAGTCGCCAGTTCCTCGATCGGGATCCGGCTGTTCTCCTCCAGGAGGTGGAGGATGAGTAAATCCTTTCCGTCCATATCAATCACCGGAATGATGCCTTCAGGCGGTTGAGGTCGACCTGCACAAGCCTTTCCTCGGATAGCCTGGGATCTTTCGCTAATACTTCCTGTATCTTTTTCGTGTTGGTGTCAAACCACATCTCTTTTGTCCTTCCGTATCGTCCTTTCGATACGACCCTGCTGTTGATCACGCCGAGCATGCTCAGTTCTGAGATGAGGTCGGTGATCCGCCGGTGGGTGAGGGGGTCGATGTTGACGGTGCGGGAGACCTCGCGGTACACCCGCGTCACCTCACCTGAGGTGAAGATCTTCTTGTCCATCTGGTCAAGGAGGAGCATCGAGTACAGGACGACCTTGCTCTGGGTCGGCAGGGTCGAGATGCACTCGATCATCGAGTCGGTCTCGATCTTCTCCAGGGCCATCCGCACATGTCTCTCCCCCACCTTCTCCGCATTCTCCCTATCCGCGAGTTCGCCGGAGACCCGCAGGAGGTCGAGGGCACGACGAGCGTCGCCATGCTCCTGGGCGGCGAAGGCGGCGCAGAGGGGGATGACCCCCTCGTCGAGGCTCTTCTCGACAAAGGCCATCTGGGCGCGCTGGCTGAGGATGTCGCAGAGTTGCGGGGCATTGTACGGGGGGAAGACGATCTCCTCCTCCGAAAGTGAGGAGAGGACACGGGGGTCGAGGAAGTCGGTGAACCGCAGGTCATTGGAGATCCCGATCATCGAGACCTTCGCACCTCGCAGGTCGGAGTTGATCCGGGTCAGGTTGTACAGGGTCTCGTCACCGCTCTTCTTGACCAGTTTGTCGATCTCGTCCAGGACGATGACGAGCACGCCGCCGGTCGTTTCGAGCTGGTTTTTCAGTTCGGCATAGACCTGGTCGGTCGGCCACCCGGTCATCGGGATGTGGGCGCGGGACTTGTCGCTCGGGGTGGCGTCGAGGTCCTCAAGGCCCTTCGCGATCTGGGCGAGGACCCGGTACTGGGTGTCGATCACCTCGCAGTTGAGGTGGACCACCCGGCACCTGGTACCGGCTCCCGCGGCGACCTTTTCGAGTTCGGCCCCGACGTACCTGACACAGGCCGTCTTCCCTGTCCCGGTCTTTCCGTAGATGAGGATGTTCGAAGGGGTCTCGTTCTTGAGGGCAGGAGCGAGGATGGAGGCGACGGCATCAATCTGGGGGCGCCGGTGCGGGAGTATCTGGGGGCGGTACGAGTGACGGAGGACCTCCCGGTTTTTGAAGATCCGATTATTACTCAGGAACTTTTGAAAGAGTCCAAAGGATTGATGATCGTTTTCAGACATGATATCAGCCGCGGGTACTGGGGAAAACATCAGATGGTGGGGGCCGTGGAGATATAACCCCTTTGTTTCCATTGGAGACAGTATATAAACAAAATACCGGTCAGGGAGATCGCCGTCGAATCCATCGAGATCAAGAATCTGATCCCCCACCCCTTTGTTTCGACTGGAACACCAAGAAAACAGAGTATCTGTTTTCTTTTATATTGAGAAAAACAGCTTGTTGTAAGCTTCGCGACTTGTACTATAAATGATCTCTGATCTCAGAACAGGATCTTCTGATCACAAAAAGGAGGATCAGAGAGATCAGGAGAGATCCCGATCCCGGATCCCGGATCAGCGCGGCAACAGATCCCGATCTCCGGCAATCCATGGATCAGGATCCCCCATCCAGGATCAAAAATTGTCGATCTGGATCACGATCTGGAGGGTGTGATCCAGATCTCCCGGTCAGATCCAGATCTCCCGGTCAGATCCAGATCTCCAATCCCTGGATCGATATCTTTGATCCAGGATCTCGATCTCAGATCACCTCTCCTGATCTCCTGATCGTTTTTCCTGATCTGATCCCTGATCTGATCCCTGATCTGATCCCTGATCTGTGGATCCTGATCTCAGATCCGGCGATCCTGATCCCGGATCAGGGTCGGGATCCCGCGATCTTGCGATCAGATCAGGGGATCTTCCCGGGATCGTCTCATGATCTTCCATGATCTTCGGTGATCTCCTCGGATCCCGGGGTCTGATCGGCGGATCCGCGCGATATAATGATCAGAATAGTGGAGTACAGGTAAATTCAGGCTCTTTTCAACCTTTTTCGCGATATCTTCTCCCCTCCTATCTCTCCATTCTTCCAGTGGAAACAAAGGGGTCGGGGTTTGCGGCCCTTCTATCACAAGAAGTATCAGAGGGAGCGATCAACATATTGGTGAGGCATCTCATGAAAACCGAGCACATCAAGCCGATCGAGATTACTGCGGTGGTGATCACTGTCTCTTCGACCCGTACCGAGGAGAACGATACCAGTGGAAAGGCGATCCGCGACCTCCTCACCGCCGGGGGATACAGGGTCGTCTTCTCGGTGATCGTGAAGGACGACAGGCAGGCGATCCGGGCCGCCCTTGTCACCGCGCTCGGGAAGGCCGACGCCGTGGTCCTCAACGGCGGTACCGGCCTCACCCCTGACGACTGCACCATCGAGGCCGTCGAACCCTTCTTCGAGAAGAGGATGGAGGGCTTCGGCGAACTCTTCAGGATGCTCTCCTTCGACGAGATCGGGACCTCGGCCCTCCTCTCGCGGGCGACCGCCGGCATCGTCGGCGGGAGGGCGGTCTTCTGCCTCCCTGGTTCGACCGGGGCCGTGACCCTCGCCACCGGCAAGATCATCGTCCCCGAACTCAGGCACATCATCTCCCACTCGCGGGGATGAAATCCTTCTTTTTCTGTCCGTGACTCTTACAGCATTACAGCACGTTTACAGCAGATTTACGGCACCCGCCGCGAGAGAGAAAAGATGAGGAATGGTCCAGAATCTGACTGTACCTGTACATATAGAGAGACGCGTCTCTCTCTCAGTACTATCTTACAGCAAAACACCCACCCACACGGTGACACCTCTCCCCCTGTTCGGGTGTGTGTGCGTGTGTGATAATCGGACTGCTGCAAACGATCCCGAGATCTCGCCGATTCGTGGAGATAATCGCGATCAAGTGGCATTTCTTCGCCTGTTGAATGGCAGCGCCTTCCGCAAACTGCTGCAAATGACTGCAAAAAATAAGGGTCTGCTGCAAGAGTCCCTGCCCGACGATGGCACTTTTGCACCCCGTGTACACCGAAGTTGCGTGGGAAAAGTACACAAACGAAGACTGAGGATCGGAGCCAGATTGAATATTCTAGAGAGAGAAGAGAGATCTCTCTCTCTCATAATACTATATTGCACGAAAAGGGAGGCACACACACCACCTGATCCGTCAGGGTCTCCGGGTGACTGTGTGTGTGATCTGTGCCGGAATGCACATGGGGATGGAGATGGGGGTGAACGGGCCGGGATGTTCGATTCCGATTCAAAATATCCCCTGTTTATTGACAATGCCAGAGTGCAGGTCAGTGTAATCCTGCGCACACGTGCAAACACGAAGGGGCAGGTGCCCCTCCCGGGTGTGCCGGGACGCGGTGAGACGTAGGCGAGGTATGCCCGGCGCTATCCTCCCTTCGCCTTCTTCCAGGAGAAGAAGACCACCACCCCGACGACCGCCACGACAGCGACGATGAGAAGGGCGATCGTCAAGGGGACGGGCCCGCCCTCTTCCCCCTGTCCGGGCAGCACGGTCCCTTCGACCGAGATGTTCGTCCTCGTCGTGTAGAGGTTCCCGTCAGTATCCCTGTACTCGATGACGAGCGGAACCTCAGTGACGTTCTCGGCCCTGAAGGTCAGTTCGAAGTTCGAGAGATCGTCCGGGTCCAGGGAAGCGACCGGGTAGACGCGATCCGGGTCAACAGGGACTCCGGGGGACCCCACGGTGACGACGACAGCCTTTGCCACCTCAAGTCCGGCATTGGTCACGTCCCCGCTGACCCGGTACGATCCGTTCTCCGGGGTCACCTCCACGCCGGAGACGACGATCCGTGCACCCTTCTTGTCCTCGGAGAAGGTGATCGGTATCGATGCCTCCGTCGTCCTCTGGTTCCTCCCGTTCCTGTACGTCACCGTCATCGTGAGAGTGGTTTCACGGTCGGGCGTGATGTTGAATGTCGCCTCTGCAGAACCGTCAGGCGCAAGCGCACCGATGAAGGTGCTTGTCGGGACGCTCACTATTCCCTCGCCCGACGGGACCACCGAGACGCCGTTGACCTCGCCCGAGCGGGGGTTGCTCACCGTCACCCGTACAATCTCCTTCTTTCCCGCGGTGAAGGCGTCGGGGACGTCGGCGACAGAGATCCGCGGTTCGACCACCTCGATCCTCACCGGCACCGCGTAGCGCAATGACCCGGCATTCGTGAAGTCGAGGACAAGACGCGGGTAATATGTCCCTGAACCGGCGTCCGCCTGAACAGTAAAGGTGAAAGAGACCTCGTTCCCCGCCCCGATCGCACCGAAGGTCTGGTAGGGGTTGTCCAGGACGAGGATGTTCCCCTCCGTGTACATCTTCGCACTCCTGACAGGCACGCTCACCTGTGCCGTGTTCTTCACCGTGACCGTGACCGTCGCCACATCGCCGGGCATCAGGACCGCCGGGTCGATCACCGCGCCGGTGACCATCACCTGTGCAGCGTCCTCTTCGGGCGTCGCCGCGTCTGCCGCCCCGCAAAGAAGGAGGAGAAGGAGGAGAAACGCACCGGTGAAGACCACCTCTCTCATCTACAGCACACCGAGCATGATGATCTGAGAGACGATATATAAGACCACCGGCACGCCGACGACAACCGCGGCGTCCCTGGTGGTGAGACCGCGGGCGTACTTCATCCCGAAGATCCAGATGTTAGCCGCCCAGACAAGGAAGATGACGCCGAGGATCTGGCCCGCCTGGATCAGCGGGGACGTCTGGATCATCTCCTGGAAGGCCGCCGTGGCCGCCGGGTCGGTAAAGTCGATCGACGGGAAAGAGAAGGAGGAGAGGAAGGAGTACGTCAGGGCGAGAGCGATCAGGGCCGAGACGATGAGAGGGACGTAGCCGTACCCCACCGCTTCGAGGCTCTTCTTCAGGTCACCGGAACCGTTGTAGAAGGAGGAGAGGGCATAGAAGACGAGGGCCTGGAGGGCCCAGATGATCGGGGCACTGATCACCGTAACGACCGCCGTGGCGATGCCGATGATGCTGACAAGTCCCTGCATATCGGCGGGGAGAACAGGGAGCATGGCGGTCATGGAGAGATAGATTGTTACGGCACCGATGATCCCGGTGATCAGCACGAGGATGAAGGGTACCATCAGGGCCGGCGCTTTCTCCGCCCTCTCCCTGAAGAACGCGTCCGGGTTCAACAGGACATCAAAAATCCAATGACTCATACAAAAAGAGTGTACGCCGATCGATTTAAGGATGGGGTCTCACTCCTCCAGGGCGAGGAGCACGGCCTTCCTGAAGACGATCTCCGGGAGCACCCGTCCGACAGGAGCGTTCGGATCGAAAGCAAGGGCCGGGTTGCCGAGTTCCTCCATCCGCGAGGGGCCCGCGCAGTAGCGTTCGGCCCCCACCGCCTCTGCAAGGAGGTCGTCGAGAGGGACGCTGTTGAAGAGGACGTCCCCCTCCCCCTCAGTCTCTTCGACGTGCACCTCCACCGTGACGCCGTTCTCCTCCAGCACCGGGACGAGTTCCTGGAGGAGTTCGGATAGAGTCAGGCCTGTATCGGCCGTCCTGTACGGGCATGTCGCGCCTGTCCGCCGCCGCCAGAGGACGACGAACCTCTCCCTCACTGCAGGCTCCCCCCTACCGCCAGGATCATGGATGAAGAGGATCGTCCCCTGCCCATAAAAACCTCAGTGTTTCCTGAGGTACTCCCGCACCTTCTCCGACTCGATCCAGCCGCGGTCCAGCGCGGTGATGATGCCGTCGATGATCGCCGCCTGCTCCAGGATCTGCCGGGCATGGCGCTCCTCACAGTGGAGGTCAGCGATGCCGACGATCACGGCGAGAGGGTTCCTGATCTCGTCGCCGAGTATGGCGAACTGCTCGATGTTCTGCTCGATCCGGGCATAGGCCTCGGTCCGGATCCTCTCCATCTCCATCCTCTCGGTGACATCCCGCGCCACACCCTGGACGCCGACCACCACACCTTCGTTCATGATCGGAGCAGCATTGATCTCGAGGTACCGTGTCGACCCGTCCTTCGCGCGGATACGGATCGCCAGACCCTCGATTGCCTTCCCCTCTCGAAGGTCTGCAAAGAAGGATTCAAATCTGGAGAGATCGGCATCTTCCTTGTTGAACATGAAATTTTTGCCCGTGAACTCCGCGGGATCGTATCCGCTGATGCGACTGACCGCAGGAGAGACATAGGTGAAAAGGCCCTCTGCATCTGTGGCGAAGATCAGGTCGAAACTCCGCTCGGCAAGGGCGCGGAACTTCTCCTCGCTTTCCCTGAGGGCGCTCTCCGACCGCCTCCTGGTCCTGATGGTGTACCCCAGGAAGAGGACGGCGAGAGCGAGAGTGGCGATGGCGAAGGCGCCCGCCACCGCCACGCTCCTGTCGATCAGGACCGGTGGCTGCGGACCGTTGATCACCGTGCTCCCGGCCGGAAGAGGGGCATTTTCGAGGCCGAACCGCTTGAGTTCATTGTAGTCGAAGATATACCTCCCCTGAAGTTCTTTTTTCACCGGTATGGAGGACGCCGGTTCTCCGTTGAGAATCCCGAGGGCCATCAACCCTGCCTCTCTCCCATGCTCTTTCGGGGAAAGGAGTCTCCCGCCTGTCAAACCGTACCCTATATACGGGTCGGTGAGACTGTACACCGGGACGCTGGAGGCGCGGGAGATCTCCGTGATGGCATCCTCGTACTCGTAATACGTGCCGTTTCCGTCCCTGGTGAGGGTCATGAGGAGGACGACCGTATCGGGGGGGAGGCCCCCGACGTCATCCTTTATCTCATCAAGGGTCAGGTTCTCAGGAATTGTGAAGACGAGACGATCATCAAAGGCCTGTGCAGCCTTTTCGACGACCTTTCTGTTGGCGATGCCGGTCAGCGTGTTGTCGTCGATAACATAGACCTTCCTGACATCAGGATCGAGACTGAGTGCGGCCCCGATCGTCCCTTCGACATCGGTTGCCTCGACGATGCCGGTGCAGTCCTCCCACCCGGCAAGATACTCGTCCTCAAAATAGTTCACGCCGCAGAAGATGACAGGTGTGCCGGGGAAAAGGTCGTCATGATGTTCTCGGAGGAAATGAAAGGCGTATTCGTCGACGCAGATGATAGCGTCAAGCCTGACATCCGCATACTTGAGCCTGTACATCCTGGCCATCTCTGCGGAGTAGCGGGGACTCGGGATCCGCGGCGTGTCCATGTACTCTATATAGAGATTGACGTCGGTGTTTCCCTCCTCAAGCGCGGAACATACACCCTCGGTGATCCCGTCAGTCCAGGAGAGGCCCTCGTGGTAGGAATGAAAAAGAAGGACGTTTTTTTCCGCGGGAGACGCGACAGAGGCGGTCGGCAGCAGGAGTATCAGGAAAAATATGATGGCAAGGAAGAGCAGTGGGGGCGATCTGTCCCCGCAGCGTCCTGAAGCACTCATGCCATGTGCAGTCTCTGGTGGTTACTATCTGTTCTTCCAGGCCCGTATCCGCCTCGTCGCCTCTTTCAGGGTGGGGATGGAGGCGGCATAGGAGACGCGTATCCAGCCCGGCGCATTGAAGGCCGTGCCCGGCGTAGCCGCGACATGCGCGTCGTTCAGCCAGGACCGGGCGATCGCCATGTCGTCGCCCTCCATCTTCACGAATGCGTAGAAGGCGCCGTCGGGCGGGGCGACCGTGTAGCCCATCGAGGCGAACTCGTCGAGCATGTACATCCGCCGCGCCTCGAACTCCTTCCGCATCGCCTCGACACAGGTCTGGTCGCCCTGCAGGGCCGCGACGCCGCCCCACATGACGAAGGTTGTCGGGGAGGAGATCGAGTGCTGCTGGACCTTCATCATCTGCCGCAGTACCGGCAGGGGTGCCACGGCATAGCCGAGGCGCCACCCGGTCATGGCATATGCCTTGGAGAAACCGTTGATGGTGATCGTCCTCTCGGCCATGTCGCCGAGGGCCGCGAGGGATATGTGCTCCTTACCGTAGATGAGTTTTTCGTAGATCTCGTCGGAGATGGCGAGGAGGTCGTAGTCCTCGCAGAGGTCCGCGACGAGTTTCAGGGAGGCCTTCGAGAGCACCGTGCCTGTCGGGTTCGAGGGGGTGTTGACGATGACCATCTTCGTCTTCTGCCCGACCTTTTCCAGGATGGCGTCGTCGATCTGGAAGGAGGGTTCCTTCAGGGGGAGGTGGACGACCCGTCCGCCCGCCATCTGGACGCAGGGTTCGTAACTGACCCAGGACGGGTCGGGGAGGACCACCTCGTCCCCTGGGTTGAGGCATGCCTGCATCGCCTCGTAGATGGCGTCCTTCGCGCCGCAGGTGACGATGACATTCTCCGGACCGCAGGGAATGCTGTTCTCCGTCCGGCACTTCGCCGCCACGGCATGGAGGAGTTCGGGGATGCCTGCAGAGGGGGCGTAGTGGGTCTCGCCGCGCGCCAGGGCGTCGGAGCAGGCCTGCACGATATGCTCAGGCGTGGCGAAGTCGGGTTCGCCGATGGAGAGGCTGATCACATCGATCCCCTCTCTCTTCATCTTTTTCGCGGCGTCGGTGATCTCGATCGTCGCCGACGGGGCGACAGCGCCGATCTTTTCCGAGAGGGCTTTCATCCTAATCTCTGGACCATCTTGACGGCGGATTCAACGGCGCGCTTCGCGTAGTCGATCCGCTCGTTGGCTTCCATGCGGGTCATGCCGGGCCCGGAGATGCCGAGGGCGACCGGCTTGTTGTACTCGAGGGAGAGATCGATGATCTTCCGGGCGGCGTGCTGGACGACGATCTCGTCGTGCTGGGTCGCGCCCTCGATGACGCAGCCGATGGTGACGACGGCGTCGACCTTTCCCTCGGAGAGGAGTTTCTTGATCGCAAGAGGCATGTCGTAGGCGCCGGGCACATAGAAGCACTCGGTGACCTCTGCGCCGAGGAACTTCGCGTGCTCCCGCCCCTCGATCTCCATCATATAGGTGATGTCGCGGTTGAACTCCGCGACCACAAAGCCAAGCTTGATTGTCATAATCTTCTCCTCGATCGATCCTGTCTGTATATTCTTTTTATTCTGCCGGTTCACTGCCGTGCGGGGCCGACGTCCTCGAAGCCCTGCCTCTGGCCTGTGCCGGCCTGCCTGGTGAGGACCTGCGGTCTGAGAACGAGGTTCACGGCATTGACGGCGTGCTCCCTCGTCCGCTGTTCCGCGAGCCAGGCAAGTTCTCTGTCGGTTTCAGCCTCGTCCTCGTGGACGAAGACCTCGATGATGTGGTGGTTGGTCATGAGCTGGGCGAGCATGAGGCCCTGGGAGGCCTCATGGGCGCACATCCTGTCCTTTTCCTTGCCGCCCGGCATGCCGAGGGCGATGACGATGTCGCATCCCCGCTCCTCGATGAGTTTCTTGCAGGCGACCGGGAGATCCTTGAACCCCGGGACGGTGTAGCGCTCGATACCGACGCTCGCGTGTTTGCGGAGCTCGTCGATGGCGATCGCGCCCATGTCGACGCGTGCGAAGGTGGTGTCAGCGACGCCGACCTTCATGCGTCGAGCACCTCTGCCGCGGCCTCGACACCGTCGCCCACGCCGGCAACTCCTGCCTTGCGAAGCGCGTACTGGACGGTGGCGAGGGTGGCGAGGATCTCGGGGGCGCTGACCGCACCCATCGACCCGATCCTGAAGATCTTGCCCTTGAGGTGGTCCTGGCCGCCGGCGATCTCGATGCCCATCTTCTTCACGGTGCCGCGGAGAGCGTTGTCTGTGACGCCTTCGGGCATCTTCGCTGCCGTGACGGTGTTTGAGTAGGCGGAGACGGCGTCGAGGGTCGGGAACATCTCAAGGCCCCAGGCGGCGACTGCAGCGCGAACCGAGGCCGACATCCTGTGGTGCCGGGCGATGCGGGCCTGCATGCCTTCTTCCTTGATGATGGCGAGGGCCTCGGCAAGGGCGAGGAACAGGGGGACGGCAGGGGTGTACGGGGTCTCCATCGGGGTGTTCTTGCCGTTCTTCCGATAGGCCGCAAGGTCGAGGTAGAAAGGCCTCTTCTCAGCGATCCTCTCCCAGGCGCGGTCAGAGACCGCGACGGCTGCGAGGCCTGCCGGGGCGGCAAGGCACTTCTGGGACCCGACGATCGCGACGTCCACATTCCACTCGTCCATGCGGACGTCGTCGCCGCCGACGGAGGTGACGCCGTCCATCACGAAGAGGGCGTCGTGCTTGCGGGCGAGTTTCCCGACGTCCTTCGCCGGGTTGAGGATGCCGGCGGAGGTCTCGTTGTGGATCATCGTCACCATCTCGGCGCCGTTCTCGAGGGCCTCGGCAAGGGCGTCGAGGTCGACGGGCGTGCCCCACTCGGAGTTGATGGCGGTTGCTTCGCCGCAGCGCTGCCCGATCTTCCAGAGGCGCTCGCCGAATTTACCGTTGACAAGGGATGCGATCTTTTTGCCCTGCCCGAAGTTGGCGATCGCCGCCTCCATGCCGGCGGTGCCGGAACCGCTGATGATGTACACCTCGTTCTTGGTCCCGAAGCAGTCCTTGAGGACGTCAACGCTCTCGGCGTAGGCGGCGCCGAACTCGGGGCCGCGGTGGTTGATTGCCTGCCGCATCATTGCCTGCCGCACCCGTTCCGGCACCGGTACCGGGCCTGGCAGCATCAGGAGTCTTTCGTTTTCCATAAGAGATCAGTATATACTGGTGCACGCTAGGGGGAAATGTAGGTTACCCCCGCGGCCGTGCAGGACAAAGGATAACCACCTTTCAGGCTATACTATTCTGAGAAGAATAGAGAGATATCATGCCTGATGTTGCCGTAATTACAGGGTCGGCCTCGGACAGCGCCATCGCCGAGAAGGCCGCAAAAGTGCTCGACGAGTACGGGATCACGTACGACCTCCAGGTGATCTCGGCCCACCGCGACCCGGAGCGCCTGGACGGATACGTGCAGGCGTCGGACGCGAAGGTCTTCATCTGCATCGCCGGGATGTCGGCGGCCCTGCCCGGTGTCGTCGCCTCGAAGACGAAGAAACCGGTGATCGGTGTCCCGGTCTCAGGAATACTCCTCGGCGGCCTCGATGCGCTCCTCTCGGTCGTGCAGATGCCGAAGGGCGTGCCTGTCGCATGCGTTGCGGTCGACGGCGGGGAAAATGCCGCACACCTGGCGGCGCGGATCCTCGGGGTGGCCTGATCCGGACGATGCCTGTCCAGCCGACCCTCAGGACCGCGCATCTCCTTCTTGCGCCGTTCCGATTCTCAGACGCTCCGGAGATCGCACACCTTGCCGACGACCCCGCGATCGCAGATACGGCGGTGCGGATGCCCTACCCGTACCCGCAGGGAATGGCCACGGCCTGGATCGCGGCAAGCATCGCGGGGTGGGCGAACGGCCGGTGCGCTGTCTGGAAGGTGGTGCGGGCAGGCGACGGCGTCCTCATCGGGTCGGTCGCCCTGACCATCGACCCCGCGAACAGGAACGCCGAACTTGGGTACTGGATCAGGACCGACGCGTGGGGGCGGGGCTATGCGACCGAGGTGGCGGTGGCGGCCGTCGCCTTTGCCTTCGGGACACTTCGCCTCCACCGGGTCCATGCCTCATGCCTGCGGCGGAACCCGGCCTCCGCGCGGGTGCTCGAAAAGGCCGGGCTGCGTCTTGAGGGATGCCGGCGGGGGCACCTCTTTCACAGAGGACGCTTCGAGGACGTGCTCAAGTACGGGATGGTGGAGGAGGATCTTCGCCCCTCCCGGGATGAAGAGGGAAAAGAGCCGCGGGTGCCCGGGAACACCGGGCCCCGGAGATATCTGGAGACGGCGGACCTCTGATCCGTCATGCAGAAAAAATAGGCTCTGGAGAATCGCTCATGAAACGGCTCTGTAGAAATCCTATTCTGGGGTGTCTCGTCCGGGGGGCTGCCACCCCCCGATCCCCCCGCCATGAGGATAGGGGGGTGGAGGGCAGTCCCCTCTTCAAGATGCACGTTTGCCCTTTTGAGGTCCAATCCTCGCGCGGGGAACGAGCTTCAGCGAGTTCGAGAAGAACGTTAGGTCTTCGCTGTCCGGGGGCAAAAGTCCCCCGGTGCGAAGATGGAGGAAGGCGGTTGGGTCACGTTCATACACGGAAAAGGTGGGGGTTTCTACAGAGCCCATGAAACAGAGTTTCAGGCGGTTCTTTGAAAACCGCGTCTGATAGTTTTCATGGATGTCATCCCCAAACAGATCAGAACTCTCGGTCACGTTAATGACATGACTCCTCAAACTCCCTTCGGTCGTTTCCCCACCATTATGATAGGGAGGGGGTGGCAGCCCCCTTCAGAGTGCAAGGTCTATCCTTCCCCGGCCCTCTCCTGGATCGGGGGTCGGAGGAACGACCGGAGGGAGTCGAGAAGACCGTTAGGTCTTCGAGGTCGTCACCCGGTGGAGAGCGTGGGGAAGGCGAGGAGTTCGCACCGCTCGTCATGGAATTCAGGGGAGACATCGACCCCAGCAGGAGATATTCTTCAGAACCCCGCATGCAGTGATAGGAGGAATGAACGAGAGTTTTGGGATGACTTCATGGTAAATCTTCCATCTGTTCTCTGCGAAATATGAAGTCCTCCTCTCCCTTCTATAGAACAGGATTTTCCCGGAGCCGAAAAAAGGTTTCAGTCTTTCGGCTGGAGGAGGTTGACGATCTTTTTTGCGACCTCGTCGGCCTTCTTCACCGCCCGGGCGTCTGTCATGATCTCGCCCGGGAGGTAGGCCTTCCCGCAGACATGGCCGAGGTACGAGAACTGGTGGGTGTTCAGGAAGCCCTCGATCGTCTCCAGGGAGCGCTCGCAGCCGCGGTCGGCGCAGACGGTCACCGCCACGGCGCTCCTGCCCGCGAGTTTCCGGTCGTGGTACAGGGAGTAGGTTCTGTCGATGAGGTTCTTCATCTGCCCGTTGACGTCATAGTAATAGGTCGGCGACCCGATGACGACCACCTCGGCCTCGAGCATCCGCTGGGCGATGTCGCTCCAACCGTCCCCCTCGATGACGCACCACTTCGTCTCCTTGCACCGCTCGCACCCGGTGCAGGGGTGGACGATCCGGCCGGCAAGGGAGACGAACTCGGTCTCTATCCCTGACGTCTGCACCTTCGCAAGGATGTACCTGACCATCTGAGCGGTGTTGCCATCCTTTCTCATGCTCCCTGATATGCCGAGGACCTTCATACAGTGAGATGGACTTCACCCATATTGCTCTTTCTGATCTGCGGGACGAGGCCGACCTTCCTGAACGCCTCTTCGATCTCCGCAAAAGGCTCTTCCGGCCGGAAAAAGAGGTGCGAGGGGCAGGAACAGTCCGTGCACCCGAAGCCCGGCACCGCCTCACCGCCGATCGCAGCGGCGATCCGGCACTCGAAGTCTTCCTCCGTCGTCCCGAGAACCGCACCCACGAGAGTGATGCCGGGGGCGAGGAGGAGGCGGTCGATGTGCCAGTGCGGCCGCCCCTCCCGCGTCGCCGCGAGTCTGACATGCCGGCCGACCCGCGCCTCGAGTCCGCCGGACCCGCGTGCCGAACCGACATAGATGTGATACCCGGTCCTGAAGTGGATCGTTCCGAGACGGCCGACCTCGACCTCGCAGGCCGGTGTCTGGAGGACGAGGCAGTAGACGCCCTTCATCACCGCATCACCGCGTGCCCTTCAGGGCGAGGGACGCCGCCCTGACATGCCTGCTGCCCCCGCTCTTCACCGGTTCGCCGTGGCCGGGGTACAGCCCCTCGACGTCGAGGGCACAGAGGCGTTCTATTGAGGCAGCAAGGGCGCGGCCGTCCCCGCCGGGAAAGTCGTACCGCCCGAAGGACCCGCCCGTAAAGACGGTGTCGCCGCAGAAGAGGGCACGCTCCTCCTCGCTGTACAGCGAGATGCCGCCGGGCGTGTGGCCCGGCGTGTGGATGACGAGAAGGCCGCCGACCCTCTCTCCGTCCGCAAGGACGCGGTCGGGGATGACCATCGGGGGGTGCTCGCAGAACATCGGTGCAAGACTCGGCGTATCATTGGTGAGGCCGGGGACGTCGAGGGCATGGACGCAGACCTCGGCCCCGGTCATCGCCGTGATCTCTTTCAGGTGGGCGATATGGTCGTAGTGCGTATGGGTGATGACGATCGTCCTGATCCTGTCCGTATGCGGGGCGACGGCCATCGGGTAGACCCCGGCGTCGATGAGGATATCGCCGAAGAGATAGCTGTTCGCGAAGAACCCCTCTCCGGGCAACCATGTGACTGGCATGCAGAATAATAAGGATCGGTGACAGATGTGTGTTATGCAAACCCTGATCAAGGAGTCCCTCAAAGGCGTTCCGCCCGAAATCGAGGCGATCGCGAGGGACGAGGGGCTTTCACCACGGCAGGCCGCCCGTGCGGTGACGAGGGGACGGATCACCGTCGCCGCCAACCCCCGCCGCCCGCACCGCCTCGTCGCCATCGGGGAAGGGTGCCGGATCAAGGTGAATGTCAACGTGGGTACCTCGGTGCAGAGGTGCGACCCTGACCTTGAGATCAGGAAGGCCGAGGCGGCCCTCGCAAACGGTGCCGACGCCCTGATGGACCTCTCGACCGGCGGCGACCTTCCGGCAATGAGAAAACGGATCCTCGCCCTCGACGCTCCTGTCGGTACGGTCCCGATCTACGAGGCGGTCAGGCGTGCCGGATCGGCCGCGGACGTCACCTCGGACATCCTCTTCAATGTCATCAGGGACCACTGCAAGCAGGGCGTGGACTTCCTCACCCTCCACTGCGGGGTGAATCAGGACGCCCTTGCCGCCCTGAAGGCCGACCCCAGGATCATGGGGGTGGTCTCGCGGGGCGGTGCCTTCCATGTGGCGATGATGGCGGCCACCGGCGAGGAAAACCCGCTCTATAAGGAATACGGCTATCTCCTTGAGATCCTGGAGGAGAACGACGTCGTCATCTCTCTGGGCGACGGCATGCGGCCGGGCTGCCTGTACGATGCGGAAAGACTTGCGAAGGCGACGGAGTACGTCACCCTGGCCCGCCTCGCAAAGCAGGCCCTCTCCCGCGGCGTCCAGCGCTTTATCGAGGGGCCCGGCCACATGCCCATCGACCAGATCGGCTACAACGTGCAGATGATGAAGGAACTCACCGACGGGGCGCCGCTGTACCTCCTCGGCCCCCTGGTGACCGACATCGGCACAGGCTACGACCACGTGGTCGGGGCGATCGGCGGGGCGGTGGCGGCAATGTACGGCCTCGACTTCCTCTGCATGGTCTCGCCCGCGGAGCACCTCGCCCTCCCTGACCTCGACGACATCGTCGAGGGGACGCGGGTCGCGAAGATCGCCGCGCATGTCGGCGACGTCGTGCGCCTCGGCGAGGGTGCCCATGCCAAGGCCGACCTGAAGATGGCCCAGGCCCGCAGGCGCCTCAACTGGGACGATCAGTTCAAGGCGGCGATGTACGGCGACCACGCCCGGAAGATGCACGAGAGGGACGGCGACCTCGACACCTGCTCGATGTGCGGCGACCTCTGCGCGATCAAGATGGTGCGAGATCTGCTGGACGAGACCCCGAAGGAGTAGGCTTTTTCGAGATCATATCTCTTTTTTTGCGGTTCGCCCTCTCTCTTCCGGTCTCTCTGTTTTTCCGTGGTTGATCCTGTGAAGGGAAACATTATCCCACGCGGTTCATATCCTCGAAGGTGCCATCGGATGTATGGACAGCATACCTCTCACCATCGGTGGGAAAAAGGCCGAGGGCTTTGTGATCCCCCTTGGCCCGGCAAACCTTGTCTTCGTGAAGACGGAGAAGGGCCTCGTGGGTTGTGGAGCCGTCGACGTGCAGGCCCTGGAGACGTTCGGCTATCCGGCGGCGAAGGTGCGGCCGGCATCGGGGCCGTCGATCAGGACTGTCGACGACATCCTTGCCGGGACAATCGCTGCGGCGAACGGTCCGGCCCGGGCCCTCGGGATCGCGGAGGGCATGAGCGGGCGGGAGGCGCTGAAGCGTCTCTGAGGGATCTCCAGACCTGCCAGTTCGAAATATGTATTTAAACCCAGAAATTATCTCGTTTTTTCCGGGAAAACGGGCTTTATCCACGGTTATTTTAAAATAAAATGATGCAAAGGATGAAAACCCAGGACTGCATGAAACGCAATGTTTATTTCATGGTTCCTCGATGTATCTCCGGTGACCGGCACGGAGAGACCCTCCCCTACGCTGCCGCGGGTGCTGATCTGCACCCTCCTGATATTTCTTGTCCTGATCACGCCGGGCGCCGGTGGGGATGCCGGCGAGACACGGACTGTGATGCTCCTCCTCTCCTACAACCAGGGTTTTACCTGGACCGACGACGTCGTCGCCGGTGTCGTCTCTGTCCTCCCGCCCGATGCCCGGACAGATCTGCGTATCGAGTACATGGACACGAAGCACGCTGCCGGCGAGGCATATTATGACGACCTTGCGGCCATCTACCGGGAAAAATATCGGGACAGCCCTCCTGACGTCATCATCGCCTCTGAGGAGGACGCCTACCAGTTCCTCAGGGAGTACAAAGATGGCCTCTTCCCCGGGACGCCTGTTGTCGTTACCGGCCTGAACTGGCGACCCGACCGTCCCGCACCCGAGCGCCCTGACGTCACCGGCGTGATGGAGGACTACGAGATCTCGCGCACGATCGACCTCGCCCTCTCTCTCCACCCGAAGACGGAGACCCTCGTCATCGTCAACGATAACATCTCGACCGCAGGGAAGGAGAACGCACTTCTTCTCCGGGAGATCACCCCTGCCTATGAGGACCGGGTGAACGTGACCGTCCTCGAAGGCCTCCCCTTCACCGACGTCGAGGCGGCCCTGCAGACCCTTCCCCCGGAAAGCGTCGTCCTTCTGCTCACCTACAACACCGACGCCACCGGCCGTGGCTACACCTATGACGAGATCACGGCGAGGGTGCGGGCGGCGACAGACGTCCCAATCTACGGCGTCTGGGACTTCTATCTCGGGAAAGGGATCGTCGGCGGCTACATGACCCGGGGCTTTGTGCAGGGGGAAACGGCCGCGGAGATGGCGTTGGCTATCCTTGACGGGAAACCCGTCGAAGAGATCCCGCCAGTGGTGGTGCGGCCGGAGTCGGCAATGTTCGACTATAATGAACTCCAGAGGTTCGGCATCCCCGACTCGGCCCTGCCGGCAGGGAGCACGGTGATCAACCGCCCGTCCGGCACGGTCGAGGTGGAGACCGGGACTCTCTGGACCGCCGCCGTCGCCGGTTTCCTCCTCCTCCTCCTCCTCGTCACTCTCACGGTCACGAACCGCCGGTTGAGGACGACGGAGGAGCGGTTGCGAAAGAGCGAAGAGCGCCTTTCCACCGCGCTTGAGGCGACAAACGACGGCCTGTGGGACTGGTACATCCCGGAAGGCACCGCCTATTTCAGTCCGGGGTGGTACCGCATGCTCGGCTATGAACCCGACGAGTTCGTGCCGTCCTTTTCCACATGGGAGGGGCTTATCCATCCTGAAGAACGGGAAATGGCGGTCGCCGCGCTTCTCGCCGCCAGCCGAGGTGAGAATGAGATCTTCAAGGCCGAGTTCAGGCTGAAGACAAAAGACGGCGGGTGGAAATGGATCCTCGGTCGCGGCCGGGTCGTCGAGTGGAAGGACGGCATGTCCTTCAGGATGACCGGTCTGAACACTGATGTCACCGCCCGCAGGATGGCCGACGACGAACTCGCCCTCCACAGACGGCACCTTGCCGACCTGGTGGCGGCGCGGACCGCCGACCTGGACCATGCCGTCGAACAGTTGAAGGCGGAGATCGAGGAACGCAAGACCGTCGAGGCGAACCTTGCCACCGAGAAGGAACGGCTTGCCGTCACCCTCCGCTCGATCGCCGACGGCGTCATCGCCACCGGCACCGACGGCAGGATCGTCCTGATGAACCGCGCCGCGGAGGCCCTCACCGGGTGGTCACAGGAAGAGGCCGAAAGGAAGGACCTCGCCGTTGTCCTGCGGGTGATCGATCCAGAGATCAGGCAGGCGATTGCCGGCCCGGTTCATGGCACCGGGGGCGACGCTGTTCTCCTCAGAAAGGATGGGGAGGAAAGACTCATATCGAGCTCCACCGCCCCGATCCGTGACCCTGAGCAGCGGGTCACCGGCTCCGTGATCGTCGTCCGCGATGTCACTGCCGAGAGGCGTGCCGAGGAGGAGCTGGTCCGGGCCCAGAAACTCGAGTCCGTCGGTCTCCTTGCCGGCGGGATCGCCCATGACTTCAACAACTTCCTGATGGCGATCCTGGCGAACATCCAGTTCGCCGGGGACGGCCTCGCCGCGGATGACGAACGGTGCGCATACCTCAAAGACGCGGAGGCTGCCCTCTTCAGGGCGCGTGACCTGACGGCGCAACTCCTCACCTTCGCCCGCGGCGGTGCGCCGGTGCGGGAGGCCCGTCACCTCACCGCGATGATCACGGAGACCACGGCCTTCACCCTGCGGGGATCGGCGGTGCGGCCTGTCTTCGAGATAGAAGACGGTCTCTGGCCAGTGGACGTGGATATCGGGCAGATCTCCCAGGTGATCGGGAACCTCGTCCTGAATGCCACACAGGAGATGCCGGATGGGGGCACGGTTACGATCCGGGCGAAAAACACGGAGATAACCGACGCCCGCCCCTCTCTCAGGCCCGGCAGGTATGTCAGGATCGAGGTGGCCGACACCGGGGAGGGGATCGACCCTGCACACCTGGGACAGATCTTCGACCCCTATTTCACGACGAAGGTACACGGTCGGGGCCTCGGCCTCCCGAGTTCTCTCTCTATCGTCCGCAGGCACGAGGGCACCATCGACGTCTCCTCGACGCCCGGCGAGGGGGCGACCTTCACGGTCTACCTCCCGGCGAGCGAGAGCGCGCCGCGCGAGGAGAGGAAGGAGGCGTCTCAGGCGCGTGAAAACGGTGGGCCCCGGAGGAGGGTGCTGATCATGGACGACGAGGAGGGGATCAGGGAGGTGATGGCCCTGATGCTCGCGCGGAAGGGCTTTGTCGTCGAGACCGCGGCCGACGGCGCCGCGGCGTTCGAGCGCTACGAAGAGGCGCGGACACGGGGGGAACCTTTCGACGCCGTTGTCCTGGACCTGACAGTCCCCGGCGGGATGGGGGGGAAGGAGACGGTCGAGCGCCTGCTCGCTATCGATCCCGGTGTGAAGGCGATCGCGTCGAGCGGATACTCGGACGACCCGGTGATGGCGTCGTACTCAGAATACGGTTTTGCCGCCGCTCTCCCCAAGCCCTTCAGGGTGGACGACCTTGTCGCCGTCCTCGATGAGATCGTCGACACGTGGGAGTGAGAGGGCCGGCATGCTCAGGGGTTCTGCCCGGTCGTGAAGGGGGAAGTTCCCTCCCCGAACCCTATCTGTTTTAAGGCCAGCGCCTTCTTCTCGACGAGGTGCCAGGACGCGTAGGCCAGGGGGAAGGTCAGCAGGACCGAGAGGCCCGAGAAGAGCCAGAGAGGCATTGACGTCCCGAGATAGAGGACGATCATCTGCTGGATCGGGTAGGCATAGATATAGATGCCGTAACTGAAGTCGCCGCGATTCCCGAAACGGTTCATGGCCGGAACACCCAGATGAGCGACAGCGAGGACGATGTACGGTACGGCGACGAAGGCAAGAAAAAGAACGTAGGGCGTCTGCGATGCCGCGACAAGGACGACAGCGAGGACGGCGGCGGTTCTGGGGTCGTAACGATGGTCAGGATGGTGGACAGCGAGGTAAGCACCGATGAGGAAGTAGAGAGTGAACCGCACCTTCGCAAGGCCGGGGTCCCCGGACACCACCATCCAGATCGCAAAGTCGATGGCTATCAGGGCAAGAAGGACATCTTTTCGCCGCAGGAGGCCGGCGACACCGAGGAGTGCGACGAGGATGTACATCACGAACTCCACCGGGATCGTCCAGAGGGATGCGTTTACGAAGGTGACAGGGTTTGACTGGAAGAGCCCGAGGGCCGATCCGTTCCAGACCGAACCGAAAGACGCGAGAGTGAAAGGGGAGAGGAGCGTCATGACATAGTCGGTGAGAGGGAGGGTCGTTGCGACCGGACCGATGAGAAGAAACGTGAAGATCAGGGCCGGTACCAGCGCGGGAAAGACCCGGAGGGACCTCTTCCAGAAGAACCGCTTCACGTCGGGCTGTGCCATCCAGCTCTGCGGGATAAGATACCCGCTGGTCACGAAAAGACTCGCGAGGGCGGCCTGCCCCACCAGCACCGCCGGGGAGTTGCCCGGTATCGCCCCATATCCGATCTGGAGGGCATAGGCATGGGAGACGATGATGACCAGGGCCGCGGAGAGACGGAGAAAGTCGAAGTTGTTTGCATGCCGGCGGGAGGTCTCCACACCATGGGAAAGGGCAGGCGCGTATATAGACCTGCGTATAGAACGACCGGCGCAGGCGCGAATGCGACGACGAGCATTCCTGGCCCCTGATCCCTGGCCCGGAAGAAGGGAACATTTATGTGCTTCTGCTCTTACTGAAGCTTTACATGATCAAGGTCGCAATCAACGGATTCGGCACTATCGGCAAGAGAGTCGCCGATGCGGTCGCCGCTCAGCCAGATATGGAGGTCGTGGGAGTCTCCAAGACCCGGCCCAGCGCCGAGGCCTACATCGCGAACCAGCGCGGCTACCCCCTGTACATCGCGGAGATCAACAAGCGCAAAGCCTTCGAAGACGCTGGCATTGAGGTCGCAGGCGACGTCACCGAGATGATCAAGCACGCGGACATCGTCGTGGACGCCACACCCGGCGGCGTCGGCGTGAAGAACAAGAAACTCTACGAACTCTACGGTGTCAAGGCACTCTGGCAGGGCGGCGAGGACCACGAGGTCGCGGGCTTCTCCTTTTGCTCCAGCTGCAACTATACTGAGGCGAAGAACCGCCAGTTTGTGCGGGTCGTCTCCTGCAACACCACCGGCCTCTGCCGGATCATCCAGGCCATGGACGAAAAGTTCGGGGTGGAGAGAGTGCGGGCGACGATGGTCCGCCGCGGTTCCGACCCCGGCGAGGTGAAGAAAGGGCCTGTCGACGCGATCGTCCTCAACCCCGTCGAGATCCCGAGTCACCACGGCCCCGACGTCCAGACCGTCCTCCCGCATATCGACATCACCACGATGGCTATGATCGTGCCGACGACCTTCATGCACATGCACGCCGTCCAGATGGACCTCAGGAGCGATGCGACCCGCGAGGAGGTTCTGGAGATCATCGAGAAACACCCGCGGCTGGGCCTTGTGCGCAAGGGCACCGGGATCACGAGCACCGCGGAACTGAAGGAGTTCGCGCAGGACATGGGCAGGAGGCGCGCCGACCTCTACGAGAACTGCATTTTTGCAGAGTCCATCGGATTCGTCGGCCGCGAACTCTTCCTCTTCCAGGCGATCCACCAGGAGGCCGACGTCGTCGTTGAGAACGTCGATGCCATCCGCGCCATGATGAACGGGGCTGACGACGCCACCACCTCCATCGCGATGACCAACCGGGCACTTGGCTTCACTGCCATTTGAAGAAGGATTAATCCCCCGGACATCCCATATTCTTTTATGGATCCATACTCTCTTGTCACGCGTAATACCGTGGAGATCGTCACCGACGAGGAGCTGCGGGCCCTCCTCCAGAAGCCCGTTCGGCGGGTCTACGCCGGGTACGAGCCCTCGGGCGAGATCCACCTCGGCCACCTGGTGACCATCAACAAGCTGATGGACCTTCAGAAGGCCGGGTTCGAGGTGACCGTCCTCCTCGCCGACCTCCATGCCTTCCTCAACCACAAGGGCACGCTCGACGAGGTCAGGGAGACCGCCGAGTACAACCGCCGGTGTTTCGAGGCCCTCGGCCTGAAAGACGCGAAGTTCGTCATGGGCACCGACCTTCAGCTCAACTCCGAATACGAACTCCTCGTCCTCCAGCTCTCCCAGGAGGTCACGGTCAACCGGGCGCACCGCTCGATGGACGAGGTCGGCCGCGGCATGGACCACCCGGCCGTCTCCCAGATGGTCTACCCGATCATGCAGATGGCCGACATCGCGCTCCTCGGCGTCGATGCCGCGGTCGGCGGGATCGACCAGAGGAAGATCCACATGCTTGCCCGCGAGTACCTGCCGGGCATGGGCTACGCCGCACCGGTCTGCATCCACACCCCCATCATCAATGGTCTGGACGGCAAGAAGATGTCCTCGTCTGCCGGAAACCTCATATCGGTCGCGGACAGCGAGGACGATATCAGGGCGAAGATGAAGAAGGCCTTCTGCCCGCCTGGCATCGAGGAGAACCCGGTGCTCCAGGTGCTCCAGCATCACATTTTCCCCCGTTTCGAGACGGTCGTGATGCACAGGCCGGCGAAGTTCGGCGGCGACCTTGAGTTCTCCTCGTATGCCGCGGTGGAGGCCGCCTATGGTGCGGGCCAGGTCCACCCCCTCGACCTGAAGACGATGACCGCCGACTACCTCGCCGAGGTGCTCGCCGGCGTGCACGATGCTGTGGTGTAATACTATGGGTGGGGACAGGGAAGGAAAGGACTTCGACCGAAAGCTCGAGGAGATGGGCATCCGGATCAAGGACGCGGACTCCAGGAAGGTGAGGGGCGAGGTCTTCGATGAGAACACTCTCCTTGCCCTGTACCACCTTGTCCACAAGAAGAAACTCTCGGCTATCGGCGGCTCCATCTCCACCGGGAAGGAGGCGAACGTCTTCCTTGGCGAGAGGGAAGGAAAAACGGTCGCCATCAAGATCTACCGGATGAGGACGGCGAACTTCAAGGCGATGGCCGAATACATCATTGGCGACCCCCGCTTTGCCGGAATGCGGCGGACGCGCAAGGACATCGTCTTCACCTGGACAAAGAAGGAGTTCGCAAACCTCAAACGCGCCCGTGAGGCAGGCCTCCCGGTGCCGGAGCCGTACGCCTTCGACAGGAACATCCTGATCATGGAGTTCATCGGGGAAGACGATACGGCGGCCCCCCAGATCAGGAACGTGGAACTTGAAGACCCTGAAGGAGTGTACAGGGCGGTCGTAGGAGAGATCAAGACGCTCTTCCAGGAGGCCAGACTTGTCCACGGCGACCTGAGCGAATTCAATATACTCTGGCGGGAAAAACCCTATATCATCGACATGGGCCAGGCGGTTACTCGCGAGCACCCGAATGCCGGAACTTTTCTGATCCGGGATATCAGGAATATCAACCGGTTTTTCTCCTCTTTCTGCCCGGTGGAGGACGAGGACGTGCTGGTGCGCGAGGTGACGGGCGGGACATTCCGCCCCCTGCAGCCAGAAAAGGAGCAGTGAATCATATGACAGTACAGGAAATCAGGATTGGTGCAAACAGGATTGGTGCCCTCATTGGAAAGGACGGCGCCGTCAAGAAGGCGCTGGAGGAGAAGACAGGGGCCGCGATCCAGATCGACAGCGACGAGGGCGAGGTGCGGATCGAGGGGGAGGACGCCGCCGGCGTGCTCAGGGCGACCGATGTCGTCACTGCGATCGCCCGGGGTTTCTCTCCTGAGCGGGCTTTCAGGCTCCTCGAGGACGAGGACCTCACCATCGACGTCATCGATCTTTCTGTGGTGGAACCCTCCCCGCGCCAGCAGGAACGGCTCCGCGGCAGGATCATCGGCAAGGCCGGAAAGGCGCGGGAACAAATCGAGGACATGGCCTATGTCGGCATCTCGGTGCAGGGCAAGACCGTCACCCTGATCGGGACGCCCGACCACCTCAAGAATGCCCGAACGGCCCTTGAGATGCTCATCAACGGCGTGCCCCATGAGACCGTCTACTCCTTCCTGGAGAAGAAGCGGCGCGAGGAGAAGGAAAATATCCTGGACTACTACTACTGATCCCCGCGCGCCCGGCGTTATTTCCGATGGAGAGATATATACATCCAACAACTATATTTTCTACAATCTGTGGACATGGTCTTGAATTTCGAGTGGAAACAAAGGGGTCCATATGAAGGTTGCTGACCTGCCTCTTCCCGACGCCCTCAGGTCGCAGTACCGTGCACGCGGGATCGAGGCGCTCTACCCTCCCCAGGAGGCCTGTGTCAGGACCGGGATCTTCGAGGGGAAAAACCTCCTGTGCGCCATCCCAACGGCGAGCGGCAAGACCATCGTTGCCGAGATGGTGATGCACCGCCATATCGCCGACGGCGGCACGTGCCTGTACATCGTCCCCCTCAAGGCCCTCGCCACTGAGAAGTATGAGGACTTCTCGGGCAAGGGCGTCAGGGTCGGGGTGGCGACTGGCGACCTCGACCGGAAAGACACCTATCTTGGCAAAAACGATATTATCGTCGCCACGTCGGAGAAGGTAGATTCTCTCCTGCGGAATGCCGCACCCTGGCTCTCCAGAATCACCCTCCTTGTCGTGGACGAGTGTCACCTCATCGCCTCCCCTGACCGGGGTGCGACCCTTGAGATGGTGATCGCGAAACTCAGGCACAGGAACCCGGGGATGCAGGTGATCGCCCTCTCGGCGACTGTGGGCAACCCCGGCGCCCTTGCTGGCTGGCTCGACGCCGAACTCGTGACAAGCGAGTGGCGGCCAGTCGACCTGCGGGAAGGGGTCTTCTGCAATGGCACGATCCACTTCGCGGACCATGAGAGGCAGGTGCCGTCAAAGTCGAAGAACGACGACCTGAACCTCTGCCTGGACACGGTCGCGGAGGGCGGGCAGTGCCTTGTCTTTGTCTCGTCGAGGCGGAATGCGGAAGCCTTTGCAAAGAGGGCGGCCGGCGGGCTGAAACTCTCTGAGACGACTCTCGACGACGCGGCCGACGCGATCGAACGTGAAGCGGCGACCGACCTCGGGAAGACACT